>CAYLYN010000049.1:0-24521 GCA_964387565.1 uncultured Rikenellaceae bacterium
ATACGGCGTTCTGGCTGAGGTTGTTGAATTGATATCTTCGGAATTAATGTTTGTTTGTCCGAAGGAACCTGAGAAGAGAAGTCCAAGACCTTTACGTGTAACAGGCTGGATGACCAATTCAGGTTTTTGATCGGCAGTGGCTCCATCGGCTGCATTATAGAAATTCTGTGAAGCAATATCCACGCTGTTGAATTTAAAATCGGTGAATGTTTTACCGGCAGCATTAAAGGAGACCTTGAATATGAGCGGGAAATTTTCACGATATACTTCTTTACCCTGGTAACTTCCGGAGAAGAATTTCATGGCATTGGCATAGGTATAATATGAGCCGTCTTCATTCTTCATCACATTTCCGATTTTGGCTGAATCGGCTGTAACTGAAAGGTTTCTGATTCCATTAGGATAGTCAGCCATATATGCTGCCAGGTATTCTGAAACTGTGATTAGCTTTGTCTGGGGATTTGGAGCTATATCGTTATAAATCCTTATATCGGTGTTCGGGAACAGTCCGGTAAAGCTTGTTTTATAAAACTCTTTATCGTCGGCTGTTTCCTGCGGATCACCAAGAAGGGAAAGGAAGTTGGCATAATCCCTGAGTCTGCTTTTGACTTCCGATTCAATTTTGGCCATATCCTCAGCGTTGAAATCCTCACTGTTAACCTCCTGAAGGGCTTTTGAGTAATCGACCACTACATTTGAAGAGGCATTTCTTATACCTACAATCCTGAAACTCCCGGGTGATTTGCTTTCCACTCCAAAAGCTATCCTGAATGTGAGCTCTTCTGTATTCTTGTTCATTGTCTGGTTAAGGTAGTTGCCATTCATGGTTTTTCTGACCATTATATCGAGTGAATATACTGATTCTCCATGGTCCATAATATTACTTACCCTTGCGTTTGCCAGATCGAGTGTAATTGAAAGTCCGTCGGGATACCACAGGATGACATTTGAAGCATATGTTTCTGCCTCATAGAACTCACTTAACTTGTGTGAGGGATCCAGATCATTGTAAAGCAGGACCTGTCTGTTTACAAAGAGTTCAAGAAAGCCTTCTGAACTGCTTTTCGCTTTTTCGATGTCATTTACGACAAAAACTCCCATCTGGTTTATTACTGTCTGGTAATTTTCCAGAACCTTGACAGCATTTGTGTAGATAACTGCTTTCTCCTTATCAGAGAATTCAGCACCCTGAACTACAGGCAGATATGCCAAGGCAAAAGTCATAATCAGTCCAAATATTTTTTTCATATTCTATTTGTTACTTGACAATGAAAACAGTATTTGAGAATTGGCATTAATATACAAAGAAATCAGATAATTAACAATATTAAATTTAAAATCTAAATTTATCTTACGGCTCACGGCACATGGCTCACGGCTCACGGTTCACGACACACGGCACACGCTTTGCAAGCCATAGCTGGACGAAGGACAGCGAAGGCTTGGCTCACGTCATTGAGCACTGCATGCTGCTTTGCCCTCCGAAGTTTTCTTCGAACACCGAAGCTATCCTGAGCTTGCCGAAGGAAGCGAAGGTGTTAACGAAGGAGGGTCATTTGTTGCTTCGCAACGTCATTCACGGTCATTAATGAAACAACTTAATGACTACCCAATGACTATCTAATGACAACCTAATGACAACCTAATCACTACCTAATGACTAATGAATTACTCCACCAGTACCTTCCTCACCGCCCTGAACTTATCAAGACTCAGATTTAAAATATACATCCCCTTAGTCTGGCCACTAAGGTCTATCTGAGACTGGAAATGTTCAGTCGATTTTTCAAATTTAATATTTATGACCTTGCTGCCGGTTTGGGTGAAGATATCTATAATAAGCTGGCCGAAAATATTATTATTCATCTCAATTGTGAATATTCCCGGAGTAGGGTTGGGGAATATTTTTACTCCTTCAAAAGGATCAGGATCTTCGATTCCGGTAATGCCTTTTGGGATTTCTATATCATCGGAAGGGATAAAGCAGTTTCCCTTATCGGATATTTCAACCCGGTATGTTCCGGTTTTCTGATTAGCCAAATAGAAACAACTATCAGCCCCTGGAATAAGCTTGTTATTCCAATACCACCGGTAATGGTTGGCTGAAGTAATATTGCACATCATGTACCAAACATTTGGACCGCGGGCAATTATTTCGGGTTTGTCGAGTGCCTCATTGCATATATAGATATCAGCTCTGGCAGTATCGCTGCATCCGTTATCAGCTTTTGCAACAAGAGTCACATTATACCAACCGTTTTCCGAATAGCCGTGGGGCTGTGGATCCCTTCCGGCATATGTAATGTCATCACCAAAATCCCATAGCCATTTTGAGATATTTAATGTTCCTGAATCTGTTCTATTGGTGAAGGAGATCATTGTTTTGTTCTGGGAGTTAACCTCATGAGAAAAATCAGCAGCAGGAGAGGGTTTCACAATTATTCTTCTGGTTCTGGTGAAGGTCAAAGTATCTTTTTTAACAGAAAGTGTTACATTATATTCGCCTGAGTTTTTATAGTTATGCTGTGGATTTTGAAGGTTAGAAATGGAGGAATCGCCAAAATCCCAGTCCCATGATGTTATTGGCCCCAGAGGCGAAACAGACAGATCAGTGAAAGATGTTGGTGATCCGTAACATATCGTATCTGCAGAGAAATCGGGATAGATGTCTCCCATTATGAATGATTGTTCAGGAGCCCACAATCCACCTTTGAATGCAGCATCAATTGTCTGAAGGCTCCAATAATAGGTAACTGTGGGTTTAAGATTTTTAATTTTCCATGATTTATTATTTTGAACATTTCCAATTTCAGGTACTTTTCTGTAGCCTGTAATGATATCAGACATTGGTGAAACAATGTCGTATCCTCCGGGAGTGGTTCCGATCCTTAAATTATATGTTACTCCCAAAGCATTCTTAAGGTCTGTCCATGAGAGATCAGCATCAAATCCTTTTATTGTTACCTTAAGACTATCTGGAGCTGATGGCGGAATATTGGGTGTGTTATAATTATTTGAGAAAAGAAGACCGTTTTTAATAAAATCCAGGTTGCCATCATTATTATAATCTCCCCATACAGCATAATTTACTTGTTCAAGGTTGTAATTCTGATCAATAGGATGATCATATATCTCCTCAAATATATCGTTGCTTTTATTTCCATAAACCTTGAGAATCCTTGATCCGCTCTCTCCCACGACGACAATATCAAGATCCCCGTCATTGTCAAAGTCGCCCCAGTGGGCCTGCCCCTCTGATACTCCTCTTAATTCAGCATCAAAATTAAAAAAGTTCCCTTTTCCTTCATTCCGGCTGATCAGAGTAAGATTATTATGAACAGAGTCATACCCTGAGATAAGTAAATCCAGATCCCCGTCTTTATCGTAATCGCCCCAGTCCATAGTTCCCCAAAACAGAGGACCATAACTTGAAGATATCTTATGAAATTCTCCATTGATATTATTATACAACTCCTTATAAACCCACTGGCAGCTGATAAAGAAATCAAGGTCCATGTCATTGTCATAATCAGCGAATGAATTATTTGTCATATCAGCATATCCTCCTGCTTCATAATTTCCGGAGAAGACTCCGTTTCCGTCATTTCTGTAGATTTGGGCATTGACAGAGATATCCTGATCGCCATCGTTATCAATATCTCCCCATATTGCTGAGCTGTATTGAGTTGAAGGAAAGCCCAGCGAAAGTACTGAAAATTTATTCTCCCCGTCATTTCTGTATATTATGGCTGTATCTCTTCCTCCAGCTTTTTTACCGGAGATGAGGATGTCAAGGCGATTATCATTGTTATAATCTCCAAATTCTACAGATCCTGAATAGAAGCCCTCAGAGCTTAAAATGATCTCCCTGAAAGTTGTATCTCCGTTGTTTTTATAAATCCTGGTAGTTTCCCCGTCATATCTTGTCAGCCTTCCAGTAACGGCCAGATCCATGTCGTTGTCATTATCATAGTCACCCCATGCCGCAGCAGCGTCATAAAGCATAGGTATTCCGGGGGTCAGTCTGGTAAATGGCGGTAAAACTGAAAAAGTATGTTCAGGAGTGAATTCTGATCCTGCATACATATTATCAATCGCCTGGACACTCCAGTAGTAAGTTCCAAGTGGAAGGTTATCAATGAAAAACATGGTATCAACCGAACAGTTACCCAGCCCAGGGATTTTAATAAATCCGGTTGAGAGATCAGAATTTGGAGCTACAAGATCATATTTCCCAGGAGCAGTACCAATGCGGACGTTGTAAGATAAAGATTTAGAAGGAGTTTCTGTATCCGATGAGGGATTCCAGGTAAGGTAGATCCTGGTTCCGTTCCTGAAAGATTTCATTCCATCAGGAATTGAAGGTGTTGAATTAGGTATATTGGAATTATTGCGATATACTTTAGTGTAATTATTGTACATCCTGTAAACAACTACATCAAGATCACCATCTTTATCATAATCACCATTTGAGATCCGTGTTATCCCACCATCACTTGATCCGGGAACAAGCAATGAAAAATCGTCAACGAATTTTCCGTCACCATCATTTCTGTACCTTACAACAGCTGCAATGCGTTCAATATCTCCGAAACCTGCTATATCAAGATCTCCGTCATTGTCATAATCATTCCATTTGTAAAATCCTCTCCCCACTAATGTTAAATCAGCTTGGATATCCGTAAATCTATCATCACGGTCATTTCTGTAAACCTTAATATATCTACCGTTATTACCATCTCCATTAACCAAAAGATCAAGATCTCCATCGTTATCATAATCTCCCCAGTTAACATTCCCGGAGTTTAAACCCATAAGGCCAGCCGCTATATCCGTAAAAATATCATTACCATCATTTCTGTAAATAGTGGTGATTGAATTTCCATTAACATCCTTGCCCTGGATTGCGAGGTCATTTAATCCGTCTTTGTTATAATCCCCCCAGTCGGCTGTTCCTCTGTAGATTTTCTTCAGCCTGACGCCGGACTTGATAAATTTATCGTTTCCAGAATTTTTATATAAAACAGTACTGGCTGAAACCTGTTTATCTGCACCCATCACAAGCAGATCCTTTTTGCCATCATTATTATAATCGCACCAGCTTGCAAAGCTCCACATCCCACTCTCTTCAGGCAGGAAAGGATCAAGTTCTGCCATAATATCTGTATAGATTCCGGGACCGTCATAGCGAAATATTTTAGATGGCTGAGCTGTCCAGGTATTATTTACATTATCATAATCCGCATATATTGCTACAAAGTCAAGGTCACCGTCATTATCATAATCGCCCCAATACGACAACCCGTTAGTGTTAGGGAAGTCAGTAAGTTGTTGAAAGATGAAACTGCCATCAGTATTGACACCCACAGAAGTAATATATCCTAAGATATCAAGGTCTTCATCATTATCATAATCGGCAAATAAGTATGCTGAAGAATAATATGGTTCAGTAAACACTCTCCTGGGTTCGAATTTGTACTGATTTATAAGAAGCGTATCTTCTTTTACATTAACCCCTGAAAGAATAGCACTGGCAGATCTTACATTTTCGGTTAAGGTACCTGAGGCTGAAGCAACCTCAAAGGTAAGTTGGCCCCCTGCAATATCTTTGGTGGCTGATAGCCATCCGGGAAGATTATTTATGGAATAATCTGCCAGATTAGTTATAATTTCAACAGTTAAACTGCTGCCCGGATCAGTGGAAATATCTCTGTATTTGCTTCCAAACGTGTATAAATATGGACTTTCCGTAAAGTTTCCGGAAATTTTTATATCAGGTATATAAGCAGTAATTCCAATCTCGCCCTGGGGATTTGCCGGATCAATGTTATAGTATTCATCCCTGCAATATAATGAAGTCTGATCATCATCAATTACAGAAGTCGAGAAAGATCCGCTATTGGTTAATGTGTTCAGGGAATTTTTATCAATTGTTATGATGAGGTTGTCAACATTATTGTAATCAAATGGAGTTTGCAGTGTGATTTCCAGCCAGCCATCATTTCCGGGCAAAGTATAGGGTCCTTCATAGACTTTTTTCAACTCAGTTATCGGGACATAATCTCTTGCTGTAAATGTATTTTTGGAGGAGTGCCCCATATATACAGTAATATCAAAAACATCGGTTGAGATGCCTTTATAATAAAAGGCGATTTTGTTTATGGCTCCTTCATTATGGATCCATTTTTGCTTGTAAATAAACTGATTGTACTGGTAATTGTATTGACTGATTGTACGTATAGGGTAATCAACGTTTGGAGTGTTATCATTCCCGATAGTAACCTCCTGTGCGTGTGAAATGTTTAGAAAGAAGGACGATACACAGAACATAAGAATTAGAGACTTTCTCATAAGTATCAGGTATGCTAATAATTATAAAACCAACAAGATCCTGCAAAGCAGTTGATTTGCGTTTCAGGGTTCTAATTGCTATTAAAGTTATTTAGTATTTGGCTTTTTACATATCCCCTAATTGGGGGATTTTTATGTTAATTTGTTTACAATAAACGGTGCAGAGGCGCAGCGGAGTAACGGCTCAGGAGCACAAGGGCTCAAAGGCTCAACGGCGGAAGAATGATGGGGAGAAGGGGAGAAAGGGAGAGGCGGTGATAGTTCGAAAGTTCGATCGTTTTTAAGGTTTGAGCTACCAGGTAGGTGAATTATACCCTCACAACATCCAACCCTCAAACATTATTTCAGCAGTATCATCCTATTAATTATTAGAATTATAGCTTTTGGCTGAATGCTTCAAAATATCTTATGATTGTCGCGGAAGTTCATTATTTCAATATTTTCATTTCTAAAAGTCAGGTTGCCAGCGTAAATAAGATAGCCCTTTTTTGAAAATGGGACTGCCTTAAGGAAGAACCTTATTCCTTTCAGAAGGTTTTCATTGTAAGTCATTGCAGATTTTATCTCTATAGGAATTAATCCATCGCTGCTCATAAAGATCATGTCAACCTCATTTTGATTGTTATCTCTGAAGAAGAAGATGTTATGATCTGTTCCTTTATTGAGCCTGGTTTTAATTGCATCCATAATAATCATATTTTCAAACAAATGGCCAATTAATGGATGGACAGCAGCCTGGTCAGCCGTTTCAATGCCTAAAAGATATGATACAAGTCCTGGTTCGGTGAAAAGAATTTTAGGCGATTTGATGATCCGTTTGCCAAAATTTTCATGGTAGGGATATATCCTCATAATTACAAAAGAAGATTCCAGAACAGACAACCATTGCGCCAGTGTCGTAGATGATACTCCGATATCATTCGATAATGAGTGGAGGTTTAAAACCTGGGCGACACGCCCTGCCAGCAACCTCATAAAATTTTCAAAGTGGTTAAGCTCCCTGACTCGCAGTAATTGTTTAAGATCTCTCTCCACATAAGTTTGAAAATAATTCCTGTATGCTTTGAATGCATTGAGTTTATTACTATAGATTCCTGGAAGAAATCCTTTTGATAAAAGTATGTCTCTGTTTATTTTAAAACCTGATGAAGCTAGTTCATTTATTGATAAAGGTAACAATTTCAACAAGGCTGTCCTGCCTGCAAGAGATTGACTAACAGCTTCATTAAGTGACAGCTGATTGCTGCCTGTAAGGATGAAACTTCCATTCTTCTTATTTGCATCGACCATTACCTGTATGAAAGACAGAAGTTGAGGGACCCTCTGGATCTCATCAAGTATAACAGGAGTTTTATAGATATTAAATATGGCATTGGGATCAGTGACAGCAATATTCCTTATTTCAGGGTGTTCCAGATTACAGTAACTGTATTCTGGGAAAGTCGTCTGAACTAATGTCGTTTTTCCTGACTGACGAGGCCCCGTAATTGTAACAACAGGGTATTCACGGCTAAGGGCTATAAGTTCTTCCTGTATCTCTCTTTTAATCATATACAAATATACAAATTTCAAATTAAACTTGAAAAATGTATAAGTAATTTTCTAAACTGTAAAAGATATTTCACGAAAAACACGACAAGATGCAAGTTGCTGAATGCTGGACGAAAGACTCTGGACGCTAGACGCTGGACTCCAGACTTTCCCTTCTGCCTTCCGCCCTCAGCCCTCAGCCTTTTATTCAACCAGCACCTTCCTCACCGCCTGTCATAAGGTAATCGGTATGCGGTAATCGTTAACCGGTCAAACCGATTACTGATTACTGAATACTGAATACCATCTCATTCCACCAGAATCTTCCTGGTTGTTTTGAATTTATCGAATGCAAGATTGATGAGATACATCCCGTTCGGCTGTCCTGACAGGTCGATCTGGCTCTGGAAGTATTCAGTTGTTTTTTGGAATTTAATATTCAATACCTTGCTTCCGTTCTGAGAGAAGATATCGATTACAAGTTCTCCATAAACATTGTTGTTCATCTCTATTGTGAACATTCCTGTTGTCGGATTGGGGTAGATTTTTACATCTTCAAACGGATCAATGTCTTCAATGCCAGTTATTCCAAACGGTATTCTGATCGTATCGCTAAAGGAGTAGCATCCGCCTTCGTCAGCCACAGCAAGCCTGTAAAGGCCAAGTTTATGTCCGGCTACATAGCTGCTGTTTGTTGCATCTGCAATGGGGCTGCCATTAAAATACCATTTAAACCTGGTTGCTTTTGAGGTGGTTGAAAGGAACCATACAGGGGGACCTTTTACAATAATTTCTGGTTTGGGAGGTGCAGCAGAAAAGTTGATTATTACAGTGTCTCTCTCGCTTATGCAGATATCGGTTACTGCCTCAAGATAATAGTTGCCTGCCTCTGTTATTTCAATAGCTTCTGATTTGCTTAAGGGTGTTTCATTCTTGTACCATTGATAAGTGTAACCTGCGACTATATTGTCAACAGAAAGAATCGGAGGATTCTCTCCCAGACACATTTCAGGCGGAGTGTATGAACCTTTGTCGATATCAGGTTTTGAAGGTTTTTGTACAACCTCTATTTTTACAGGTTCAGCTGTAACGCTGCATCCTGCAAGCGAGATATCAACTGTATAATCACCCGGTTCGGATGCAATAATGCTGTTAGTTGTAATATCAAGCAGATTAGCTCCTCTTTTCCAGTTATATGAATAGGTAGCATTGGCTGGTACACTCAGGGTTGCACTTTCGCCACTGCAGAATTTCTCATTTCCTTTCACACTAATGATACTCAAGGTCGGCAGAGGATTTACAACCACCGGCACCGGGCTAACAGATGTTGCCTTACATCCGGTGCTGTTTGCCACAACAAGGTCATACAATCCTGATGATCCTGCAATGTATATATTTGAGTCAGTTCCTACAGATCCGCCGTTGAGTCTCCACAGGTAAGAGTAACCGGTAGTATTTGTCACGCTAAGGATCACCGAATCGCCCTGGCATATTTTGGTTTCTCCGGTTGTTAATATGGTAGGAGGAGAGGGAGCATCATTTGCTGTTATTGCAGTTGCTGAAGATGTTGTTTTGCAAGATCCTTTGGAGTTAACCACTTCGGCAGTATAGCTGCCAGAAAGCTTTGCAACAAACCTGCTTGAATCGGCTCCTGAAAGGGCAGTTCCGTCGAGCTTCCATGTATAAAGGTAGTCATCATTATATGGAACTGAAAGAGCAACACTGTCACCTTTGCAGAATGTAAGAGGAGCATTGGCTGTTATTTCAGCCACAGGATAAGCAGCGACAAAAACTGTTTTTTGGATTGTGTCACTGCAACCATTGTCAGCTGTAGCAAAAAGAGAAAGCTGATATTCACCCGCTGTAAGATAACCATGCGAGCCGGGATTTTGAAGGATTGATCCCTTTCCATCGCCATAATCCCACATCCAGTCTGTAATTGTAAGTTCGTAAGTATTGGTAAGATTGATAAGGGTGGTTTCACTGCCCTGGCAAGCAATACTGGCAGAGTAATCTGCTGACGGGGTATGTTTTACGATTACGTTTTGATCCAGTGTATCTTTCTCTCCTAATAAGGAGGTAATTACCAGTCTGACTTTAAATATTCCTCCTGCGGAGAAAGTGTGTGTCGGGTTTTGGAAAGTGGAATTTGAGCCGTCCTGAAAATCCCAGAGCCACGATTCTATTCCATCGGATGAAACAGACTGGTCAGTAAAACTGGTTGGAAATCCCCGGCAAACTGTATCTGACGTAAAAAATGCTTGTGTACTTTTTACCGTGAAAGTACTTGTCTCTGACCATGAGCTTGCCTTATAGCCCTGATCCACAGATTGGACTTTCCAGTAATACGTTCCCGGAGTAAGATTATTTATTAAGAATATTGTATCTGAATAGGCATTTCCTTCTGAAATAATACTTCTTTTGCCATCCGGCCCTGAGTGTGAGTATAGTATATCGCATGAATTCTCGCTGGTTCCTATCATGACATTGTAAGTTAATGCCGCAGAAGGGGTTTCCTCGTCTTCTGCAGGTTTCCAGCTTAGTTTTACGCTGTTTGGAAGAACTTTATTCTTCAGGTTTTCAGGTGGATTTGGAGGATTATTGGAACCATAAGTATCTTTCCCCATTATCATGTTGTTCCTGTATATTTTTGTGAATCCGCTGTTAAGATTACTACCTGTTATAATAAAATCAAGATCTCCGTCATTGTCATAGTCTGCCCATTCAATGTCGCCTCCAGACACACCTGTAAATTCAACATCACCAAGTTCCGTGAAACTGTTATTCCTGTTATTGTGAAATATTTTGGTTTTACATACAGGACCGGTTGTACCGGTAAGCAGGATATCAGGATACCCATCATTATCATAGTCTCCCCAGGCAACAGAACTGCTATAAAGTCCGGGCATGTTAATTTCACCAAGAATTATGAAATTTTCCCCACCTGCGTTCCTGTATACAGCTGAAATTCTTTTATCCACCGAACCACCTGTTTCACCAGAAAGAAGTATATCGGGATAACCATCCTTGTTATAATCATTCCATCTTATCGAGCCTGTGACAGGAGGGACAGATATATTAGTCTGTTCCTCGAAATTGTTGTTTTTATTGTTTCGATAGATGTGTGAAATATAGTTTGAATTGTTATATCCTGTGTGGAATAAGTCAAGATAACCGTCTCTGTTGTAATCTTCCCATCTTGTCACAGGATATTGGATCGGTGCCAGTACAATTCCGGTTTGCTCCGTAAAAATGCTGTTCCCTTCATTTAGGTAAACCTTAGCTATCGCTGTGGTGCCCGACAGACCAGAGATAAGTATGTCCAATCGTCCATCATTATTATAATCACCCCACACTGACGAGCTATACTGAACAGCTGGCAGATTTAACGGACTCAGTTCCGTGAAAGTGCTGTTTCCATTGTTATGGAATATCTTGGAAACATTACCTGTGGATGTTGCTCCGGTTATTAAAAGATCCAGGTTTCCGTTATTGTCGTAATCACCCCATTCAGCTGTACCATTAAAAACTTTAGGTAAAGTTGTTACTGGCAGTTCAGAGAAGGTATTATCACCGTTATTTTTATAAATTTTGGTAATTGCTCCGGAAGTTGATCCATTTGTGGATCCGGTAAGAATGAAATCCAGGTAACCGTTATTATCATAATCACCCCAGGAAACTGAGCTTCGATATAATCCCGGAAGCCCGATCTCTGTCTGTTCACTGAACAAACCTGAACTAAAGATACCTATATTATCATTATTTGCTTCTTCATAGTAGAATTCAGAACCATTAATTCCCTGTAATTCAAGTACATGAAATGTGTAATTGCCAAGAGCATCGAGTCCTGTAACAAATACAGAGTCTGCTTCTCCCTTATAAATGCAGAACCAGTCGGTGTTCTCTATTGGAGATCCGTCTCCAAACGATGGATTGGCAAAATATGTTAAATTGTTAACAGGAGAGGCAGCACCACCGGAACCTTCTCTTGCAAATATTATACACCGGTCACCATTTCCTCTATTCCATTTAATCAGGATAGAGGAATTATCAATATGTCTGGCTTTTATACCAGAAGACTGGACCATTTCAGCTTCAAACTGAACCTCATTTGAGAATTCACTTCCACGAAACCCGTTATCAATAGCCTGGACCTTTGCGAAGTAAACAGTGTTCCATCTTAATCCGTTTAGCTGGGATCTGGTAAGAAGCCCGGAATTTCCATCAGATGCAATAAGGCGAAATCCCTCAGGTGATGCCTCAGGTGATTTGATATTTATTCCGGAAAGAGTTGTTCCGACCGAAATATTATAGGACATTGAGAGTACAGGCGTTTCATCAGAGCTGACAGGATTCCAGTTAAGAACAACGCTTGTCCCGGATATTTCCGCAGCAAGCATTTCCGGTTTTTCGGGTTTGTTATTTGATGCAGAAATATCATTATGATAAAGTCTCGATATAGTTCCCGGGATCAGAAGATCAAGTTTCCCGTCATTATCATAATCTCCCCATAATTTAGAATTGTTCACATTTCCGATATTAATTCCCGGAAGAGTTATCTCATTCATTTCAATGAGATTACCGTTTTTGTTATTTCTATAGAATTTTGTCACGGGAGTATTATTAACTGAACCAGTCATAAGCAGGTCAGCATAACCATCGTTGTCGAAATCACCTGTAGATAAGACAGGATCTCCCATTGCGGCAAGTTCTGTTCCTGTTTGCTCAGAAAATGTGTTATCCTTATTATTGATGTATAGTTTTGTCATCCATGTATTCGCGACTGTAATACCTGCTATTACAAGATCTGGAAATCCGTCTTGGTTGAAATCTTCCCAGCTGCAAGCGCCATTACCTACCGAAGGAAGATTATTTTCAGTTTGTTCTTTAAAAGAACCACCACCTTCGTTGTTGTATATTTTTACCAAAGATGTACCTTCACTTGTCTGTCCTGTTATGAGAATATCAAGGTCTTTATCATTATCATAATCTTTCCATGAAACTGAACTGTAAGCCACACCTGTCAGTTTTATGTGAGGTTGTTCTGAGAAAGAATTATTTCCATTGTTCCTGTATATTTTGGAAATGTAATCATTGCCTGAATGTCCTGTCATCAGAATATCATTGAGCCCGTCATTATCATAATCACCCCATGCTGTTGATCCGGAGAATACTCCGGTAAGAGTTATCTCATTCTGTTCGGAGAAAGATCCGTTTCCGTTATTTTTAAATATTACTGTTTTATTAGCTGGTTCTGCAGTTCTTCCTGTTATGAGTACATCAAGGTTTCCGTCATTGTTATAATCGCACCAGTCAGCTGTTTGAGGAAAAGGAATGACGGTTAAAAAAGGAAGTCCGGACTGTTCAGAGAATGTCTCATCTTTATTATTGTGGTAAATCTTCGAACCTGAGAGTATATCAAGGTGCCCATCATTATCGTAGTCTCCCCATATCACTGTTCCTCTTAAGTCCTGAAAATCTGCCTGGGCAGTAAACAGCCTGGTTGAGAAAGCAGCAGGATTATTTTCGGAACTCAGATCCAGATACTGCTCAGTTCCTGCTCCCGTACTTTCGAACATAATTACCTGGAATAAATAGTTGGTCAGGGGTTTAAGCCCTGTTATGCTGACATTGCCACCTGTACCGTTGTAAACACAGAACCATCCTGATGATTCAATCTGGCTGCCTGTGCCAAATTCACTATTTGCTGTGTAAGAAGTATTGTCTGACGGTAAGGCTTTTCCTGTCGAGCCTTCTTTCACGAACACTATGCAATAGTCAAGGTTACCTTTCTCCCAATTCAAAAAAACCTTTGTACCCTCAATTCCGGAAGCAGTAAGATAGGAAGCCTGCGAGTAATCATCGATCTGAAAACTATTGCTTTCAGAAAAACTGCCTCCTCTGTAGCTTTTGTCGACTGCCTGAACACTCCAATAATAGGTTCCTTTCGGCAGGTTTCTGATGATACGGAAATTGTTAAGCTGAGCGTTCCCTGATTTTGGGATAAGACGGTATCCATTCTGTTCGGACAAAGGGGAACAAGCATTTATTTCTCCTGGATTGTTCCCGATCATTAAATTGTAGGTTAATGCTGGATGAGTGTTAGCATCCGGGATAAGTGAATTCCATTCCAGTCTTACCCCGGTACCATCAACCTGAGAATTCAACCCTTCCGGAGTTCCCGGGACAGGGAATACACTGGTAACCTGATTGGTGTAGAGCTTCATCAGGGGACCAACATAACCTATAGTTGAATAACCAGCAAGCAGGAGATCAGGTTTTTCATCACCATTGTAGTCTCCCCATGCTAAGGAACTTCCCCATACACCCCATAAGGAAATACCGGTAAGTTCTTCAAAGCCTCCATCACCTTTGTTCCTGAATATTCTTGATATATGCCCGGTAGCTGAATTTCCTGAAAGTGCCAGATCAATATATCCGTCCATGTCATAATCACACCATGCTAGGGTGCTATTACGCAATCCTGGTAAAACTATTCCTGTTTGTTCTGAGAATACATTATTACCATCATTTCGGAAGATTTTCGAAATACGCATGGTACTACCCATGTCACCTGTTATAGCAATGTCAAGATCCTTATCATTATCATAATCACCCCATGAAGCAGAACCAGATGTGAAACCAGGAACTGAAATTCCTGTAAGTTCTGAAAATGTATTATCTCCATTGTTATGATAAATTTTCGTCATTGCAGAGCTTGACGATCCGGTAAGCAGAATATCAATCTGTCCATCGTTATCATAATCTCCGAGTGAGACAGATAGGTATGCTCCGGTCAGAGAGGCATTAACATTTTCAGTGAAGGTATTATCCCTGTTATTCAGATATATTTTTGTAATGGCACCTCCGATATCCGCAAGACCAGAGATCACTATATCGTCAAAACCGTCATTATTCAGATCGCCCCAGGCCAGTGAACAATATTTGACTCCCGGGAGTATGATTTCCGTTTGTTCAGTGAATGTCCCGTCACCATTGTTGCCGAACACTAAGGTTTTGCTTGTGCCATTCATTGAGCCTGCCAGCAGGATATCCAAAAAACCATCGTTGTTATAGTCACCCCATGCTGCACAACTGTTTGAAGCGGCAGTCAGGTCTATGTAATCAGTAAATGAAGAATTATTGTTTATGTATACTCTGGAGTAATTTTCCCCGGTCATCAGAATATCCTTATCTCCATCATTATCAAAATCTCCCCAGGCAAGGGATCCATTCCTTATTCCGGGAAGAGAGAACCCGGGTTGTTCAATGAAAACCTGACAGAAAATATTTTTACACATGAGATTCATCAGAAGCAGCAAAAACATAACCTTTGGAATGCAGTTATTCATAGCAATAGTCTAATTATGAGGCAGTTAGAAAATTCTGGTAAATGAACTTAATATGTACACATGCTATTGTTCGTTATCGGGATTTGACATAGATGAAGAATCTGTGTGTATGATCTCCTGTGCAGGTGAAATGTTTAGGAAAAAGAACAAGCCACAGATTAAAAGCATTGCAGACTTTCTCATAAGCTCCTTTTTCAGACAGCAGATCTGTTGCCCCTGCCTGTGATGATGTTAAGTTTATTCAGAAACACTGATTTGATATAAAGTTAGAAAGTAACCTTTTTAGTATCAATCCCCTAATTGGGGGATATTTTCTGTTAATTTAGTAACAGGGGATTGGATTTATTTTTATATTTGATAAAGTCAATCCGTTGAAGAAACAAAAACTGCAAACCTGTTTATAGTCCGGATTTCATGAATAAACCTGATGATTTCAGAGATTTCTGCAGACAGATGGAGTTCGACCTGGACCTCAGGAATTATAAAGCCAATTTGATCAACTGGAAGAAACTTGATGATATACTGATACTTAAAAATCAGTTTTTCTTTATAAATGATTTTAAGGAAGGTAATAACAGTTATGTTCATCCAAATGTTGAAGCCATTACGGGATACCACCGGGAGAGTTTCAGAGAATTTGGGTTCGCTTTCTCAATAACTCATCCTGACGACTATGAGTTTGTGAATGATATTTCCAAGCTTGGAATTAAAATATCACAGGATAATAAGAAGCATCTACTGGAGGATCCATTTTGTGGTTCATTTTCAATCGATTTCAGAATAAGATGTAAGAATGGACATTATATAAGGGTAAACAGGCATTCATGCTGTTTTAAAACCGATAACCATGGTAATGTTGTTTATGGGTTGGCTCTCTTTACTGATATTTCAAATCTTAAGAAAAGTGAACGTATTTCATTTTCTTTCTACGGTAATCCTGAATTAAGTCATAATTTCGACGATCTTATTGCGAACAACCTAAATAAACTGAATATTACCAGACGGGAGAAAGAAGTCCTGTCAGAGCTGGCAGGTGGTCAGAGTGCAACAGCAATAGCTAAGCAGCTAAGTATTTCAGTACATACAGTAATTTCTCACAGGAAGAATCTCCTAAAAAAGACTGGAACCAGGAATACTGCCGAACTTATCAGGTTTGCAGTTGAAAAGGAGTTGTTGTGATAGGCGCAACGGCTCTGCGGTGCAAGGGCACAAGGGTAAAAGGGTATAAGGGTACAAAGTCGCAACGTCATTCATGGTCATTAAAGAGACAACTTAATAACTAATAATGACTACCTAATGACAACTGAATGACGCGAACGAAGTGAGCCAATGACCACCGAATGACGCGCGAACAAAGTGAGCGCAAATGACTAATGAATTACTCTACCAGTACCTTCCTCACCGCCCTGAACTTATCAAGACTCAGATTTAAGATATACATCCCGCCGGCCTGGCCGGACAGATCAATCTGACTGTAAAAGTGCTCTGTTGTCTTTTCAAATTTGATATTCAGGATCTTGCTTCCGTTTTGAGTGAAGATGTCTATGATGATTTCCCCAAAGACATTATTTTTCATTTCGAGGGTGAATAATCCTGTTGTGGGATTGGGGTAAATCTTTACATCCCGGAAGGGATCAATGTCTTCAATTCCTGTAATTCCTTTGGGAATCCTTACTGTATCACTGAAAGAAAAACATTGTCTGTCATATGAAATACCTACCCTGTAAACACCCAGGTTCTGATATGCCACATAGGTGCTGGCGGTAGCCTCGGGGATTAACTGGCCATAAAAATACCATTTATATTCAACAGCATTTGCGATACTTGATGAAAGGTACCAGATTGTAGGTCCCTTGGCAGAGAGAACCGGTTTGTCAGGGGCAGATTCAGAATTTACCTTTATTGAATCGGAGTGATTTTTGCATCCAGCCAGGTCGGCTTCCACATAGTAATAGCCAAATTCGGGGAATCCTTCAATAAATGATGAATTACTTACCGGTGCCCCGTTTTTGTACCATCTGTAGCTGTAACCTTCAGTAACATCTGCAACACTGAGTTTTATCGGAATCGAACCCAGACAGGTACCTTCATTATAGCTGCCTTTATCGATAGAAGGCTTTAGGGGCGTTTTTCCAACTTCAACAGGCACTGCATCTGTAATTACCTTGCACCCTAAGGTATTGGTTACTTCCAGCTGGTAAGCACCAGTCTGTGAAGCTATGAAGCTGTTTGTTGTTGATCCGGGTATTGGCCCGGAAGCATCTTTCCATGAGTAGAGATAACCGGGTGATGCAGGTACACTAAGAGTTACACTTTCTCCCTCACATAACTTAGTTTTGCCTTCTTTGCTTATTGAGCCAACTACAGGAAGAGGATTAACAGTTATTGTTACCTTATTTGTTGAGCTGACCGAACAACCATTACTGTTTGCTACCACAACTGTATAGTCACCTGCATTTTTCGAATAATACCTGTTTGAATTTGTTCCGATTGCCCCTCCATTTAACTTCCACTGGTAAGTATATCCTGCTGTATTTGTGACATTAAGCAGAAGAGAATCATTCTGGCATATAGTAGTGGAATTGTCAGTACTGCTGTATGTTATCAGTGGTGCTGCCGGTGCACTAAGAACTGTAACAACTGCAGGAGCTGATGTTGTTTTACAGTTCCCTGTAAGATTTACAATTTCAACTGTATAGTTTCCTGTAACCCTGGCTACCTGCCTGCTGGTTGTCCCTCCGGTAATACTTATTTCGTTTGACATCCATCTGTAAGTAAAGTTCGGATCTGTTACAACAGAAAGAGCAACACTGTCGCCTGCACAGAAAGAGAGTGGTGTGGTAGCAGAGATTGATGCTACCGGGTAGGCAGCCACTGTTACGGTTTTTGTAATTGATTCTGAACAGTTGTTATCAGCAGTTGCAGTAAGGATTACATCATACGCCCCTGCATTTAAGTATCCGTGAGTCCCCGGATTCATTGCTGTGGAGCCTTTTCCGTCACCATAATCCCACGACCAGGAAGATATTGTAAGACCTGCAATAACAGAGGTATTTGTAAACGTGGTTTCAGTACCAAGACAGGCTACAGAAGCATTGAAATCTGTAATGGGTTTTCCTTTTACGATGATAGTTTTTACAAGAGTATCACTTGATGTTTGCGAAAATGCGATAAGTGTCACATTTTTGGTGCCTGATGATCCGAAAGTATATTGGGGATCGGTAAGTGTTGTGGTGGCTCCTCCATCGAATATCCATTTATAGCTTTGAATTGTTTCTCCAAATGCTACTGACTGGTTTGTGAAAGATGTTGGAAGGCCCTGGCATACGGTATCGGCAGAAAAGAATGCCAGGACACTCTTCACTTCAAATGAATCGACAGGAGACCATGCACCACCCATAAGAGCCTGGTCGACAGCCTGCACACTCCAATAATATTTCATAGCAGGCATATTGATCATAAGATATGTAGTATCGAGCTGGGCATTACCCATTGCCGGTACCTCCCTGTATCCTGATGATGAGGAGTGGGCAGGAGTAATATTGAAGTTTGTCTTTGTGGTGCCTATTTTTAAATTATACGACAATGTTCTTTTAGGTGTTTCATTATCTGCTGGGCTGTTCCATCTCAGGATAACACCCTGGGGTGTATTTGAATAATCTGTACCGGAAGGTACAGATGGAGGAGTATTGGGTTTAAATAACGCCGACCTCATAACAAGATTGTTTTTAAATATTTTGGATGGAGAACCGTAATCCTTTGATATTAAGAAATCAAGATCTCCATCGTTATCATAATCAATCCAGTTAACGAAGCTGTATCCTATGCTTTGAACAGCATCGTCATCCTTCCTTATAAACCATTGTGATAATGCGCCAGGTAAAGTTTTCCCCTGTGTATTTCTGTAGATTTTTGTGTCGAGCCCAGGATTTGTCAGTATAATATCGAGAAAACCATCATTGTCATAATCACCCCAGGCTGAGTAACAGGCACCCTGGAAAGGTAAAATAATATCCAGGTGAGTGGTGAAATTATTACCGCCCATATTCCGGTATAGAATCATAAACCCCCTGGCAGTCATGATGAAGTCATTATCACCATCATTGTCAAAATCACCCCAGGTTGTTGAGGAATTGCTTGCTTGCCGGAAAATACCGGTAACTGTCTGTTCAGTAAAGGATTTATCTCCATTGTTCTTATAAAGAAGGAAGACACCTTCAGTATTGAACTGGGTTTCCATCTGGGCTCCGGTCATAGCAATATCCAGGTCTCCATCATTATCGTAATCTACCCATCTTACTGAACCTCTGTACAATCCCTGAAGAACTATCTGGGGCTGTTCAGTGAATGTGCTGTTTCCGTTGTTTTCATATATTTTTGATACCCTTGTATAATTAGGTGCAGTCCCATATGCTCCGTTTATCAGAATATCAAGATCCCCGTCACTGTCATAATCGCCCCAAGCCACAGAACTGTAAAACAATGGAGTAATTGCAATTGATGTTTGTTCTGTGAAGATATCGGCTCCATCGTTCCTGAAAATTTTGGTAACCGGATTTGAGACCGGATATGAGGAAGAAGAACCTGTGATAATTATATCAAGATCTCCGTCACGGTCATAGTCTCCCCAGGCAGCGCTTCCATAATCAACAGGAGGTAATGATATTGTTGTTTTTTCAGTAAAAGTGTTATTCCCGTTATTCCTGTAAATTCTGGTGGAGGGTATTCCGGGGATAAGGATATCTATAAAACCATCCTTGTCGTAGTCGCCCCACGCAACATTATTGAATAGTCCGGCATTAAGTGTAATCCCAGACTGTTCTGTGAAAAGGCTGGTGCTGAACACACCCGGGTTACCGTCGGCAGTGACAGTGAAGTATTGCTCGCTGCCGAAAGTGCCCATATATTCGATAATATGGAAGCTATACAGTTTGCTTGAAACAAGTCCGGAAACAACAACGCTGTCACCTCTGCCGTTATATATGCAGTACCAGCCTGATGAGCCAATCTGGCTTCCAAATCCCATCTCAGGATCAGCGACATAACCGGTATTGTTAACAGGAACTGAAACACCTGTTGAAGTTTGTTTTGCAAAGACCACGCAGCGGTCCCCGTTTCCCCTTTCCCATTTTAGGACAAGGCTGTTATTGTTTATTATTCTTGCAGAGAGTGCCTGTGCCTGAACAGGAGAAACTGTAAAACTGCCTTCGGAGGAAAATGGGCTGCCCGAAAATCCATTGTCGACAGCCTGAACGCTCCAGTAATATGTCCCGAATGGCATTTTCCTGAACAGGAATGTGGTATCAAGGGAAGCATTTCCCTGTGCAACAATTCTCCTTAAACCGTTTCCAGCCGAATTAGGGCTTAAAATATTAATGGCTCCCGGAGCGGTGCCGGTCCTGACATTGTACGTCATAGCCTTATAAGGTGTATTGTCAGTTCTGACACTCTTCCATTTAAGTGTGACATCTGATTTGTTAACGGTTGCACTTATACCTGCTGGGGCAGCTGGGGCGTTGTT
Organism: uncultured Rikenellaceae bacterium; assembly: GCA_964387565.1. GTDB lineage: Bacteria > Bacteroidota > Bacteroidia > Bacteroidales > VadinHA17 > LD21. The sequence continues at coordinate 20,755 of CAYLYN010000049.1, forward strand.
TACTGTACCGTTATCATTCCTGTAAATCCTGGTAATTGTCGCGTCAGGGCTATTTCCTGAGAGAACAATATCCAGATCACCATCTTTATCATAGTCACCCCAGGCAGCTATGCCCGAGCCGATACCAGGTAAAACTGCTGTCAGGTCTTCAGTGAATGTATTATTCCCGTCATTTCTGAATATTTTGGTGATCTGTGACCTGTACACTCCGCTAAATCCTGATAATAGTACATCCAGGTCACCGTCATTATCGTAATCACCCCATTTTACCGAGCCATAGCTTACAACCGGCAGTCCGGTAATAGTTTGCATTGCAAATGTATGGTCTCCGTTATTACGGTAAATTCTTGTAAAGCTTGAAGATGAATAGATCAGGTCAATTAATCCGTCACTGTTATAATCTCCCCAATCAACAGAATTATAGGAGGAAGCAGGCAGAACAATGCTTGTTTGCTCTGTAAAATTATTTTTACCATTATTCCTGAATATTTTAGCTATAGGTGATGCCGAATTAGTTGATCCTGACAGAAAGAAATCGAGAAGGCCGTCATTATCATAGTCTACCCATTTTGCCTGTCCGTAGGCAACTCCGGGAAGAGATACAGACTGTTGTTCTGTAAACACACCGGCTCCGTCGTTCCTGAAAATCTTTGAGGTATTTCCCTCGGTAGAAGATGTCCCGGTTGAAAGCATATCAGGATCCCCGTCATTGTCATAATCACCCCAGTCCATGGTTCCGTATTCGCTTGTCAGGGGGAAAGCTCCTGGCTGTTCAGTAAATGAACCGCTTCCTGTATTCCGGTATAGAACATTATTCGGATATCCGCCAATGGCAAGATCAGGTAATCCGTCATTATTAAAATCACCAACAGATGCTGAAGACCCGCTGACAAAAGGTGTGGCAAGCAATGTGAATATACCTGATCCGTCATTCCTGTAAAGTCTGGTATTTGTTGGTCCCTGGAGAATCAGATCAAGGTCATTACCCGAATCATTATCAATATCCACCCAACAGGCATATATGGGATTGTTATTCAGGTCTATCCTTGAAACAGGAAGCAGATTTGCTGACTTTATTTCTGTAAATGCCCCGGTTTTAAAGGTCAATGGATTATCGGTCACAATTGTGTTATCGTATGTAGTGCCAGTATATTCGATAACCTGGAATATATAATCAGTATTTGCTTTCAGGTTGGTTACGTTTACAGTATTAAGGGTCCCGTTATAAATACAATACCACCCTGTTGATCCTATCTGGCTGCCGGATTTGAAAACCGGACTGGCAGCATAGACTGTTCCATTTGAAGGAGCTGCGGTTCCGCTGTTTGCCTCTTTGAGAAAGACCACGCATGCAGTACCGTTTCCCCTGTTCCAGGTAAATTTTGCAGAAGCACCATCCTTCTCGGGAACATTTAAACCTGATGACTGTATTACCGGAGTATAGGTGAAATTCGGGCCGGAAGCAAAGGTGCTGCCTTTCCAGCTGTTATCAATTGCCTGAACTCTCCAGAAGTAAGTTACTCCCCTCTGAAGGTTTCTGAGAACAAAGCTTGTCCCCAGCTGTGCGTTACCCATTCCCGAAATCCTGTGCATTCCTGTGGTAGTATTTGAGTTGGGACTGACTATGTTAATTCCTCCTGCTGATGTCCCTACCATTACATTATATGAGATCGAACCTGCCGGAGTATTATCTGAAACAACCTGATTCCAGCTAAGTATCAGGTTATTACCGCTGGTAGTTACTATCAGTCCTGTCGGAGCAGCCGGCAAAGGATTGGCTCCTGATGGAGAATTGCTGAATACTTTTGTTACTCCTGAAGTACCGTTATTACCACTTATCAGTATATCCAGATCGCCGTCATTATCATAGTCCATAAGGTCAGCTGAACTTTTTTTTAGGCCGGTCACACCAAAACCGGCCAGTTCTGTAAAAGTGTTATTACCATTATTGATAAAAGCTTTTGTAACAGGAGTATTGTTGCTGTTCCCGCTTATTACTATATCCAGGTCACCATCATTATCAAGGTCACCCCATTTCCCTGTACTTTCAATAACTTCAGGTATTGTGATAAGGCTCTGAAAACTGAAAGTCTCATTGCCGTTATTCTTATAGATCTTTGTGTTACCATATTTCCCCGTGATAAGAATATCCAGGTAGCCGTCATTATTATAATCGCCCCATTCTGAGGATCCGTCAAATGAACCTGAAAAAGGAAGACCTGCTAAAAGACTGAAGCTGTTATTACCGTTGTTTTTATAAATTCTGATGGTTCCTGAATATGAACCGTCCTTAAAGCCGGTGATCAGAATATCGAGGTCTCCGTCATTGTCAAAATCGCCAAATCTGCTGTAGCCTTCAGTAAGGCCTTCAAGTGGTATTGAAACAACTTCGTTGAATACAAAACCGCCGCTGTTACTGAATATTCTGGAAGAACTGTTGGTGCAAAGTAATATATCCTGATCTCCATCGTTGTCATAATCTCCGCAATCAATTGAATTTCCCTGCCATGTCCAGAAACTAATTGTGTTCTTCAGCAGGTAAGAATGGTCAGCCTGGTGCTGGTAAATGAGTAAAAAATTTCCATCCGAACTGTTTGGTGCATTAATGATGATATCCAGGAAACCGTCATTGTCAAGATCTGCCCACTGGGCTGACATAGTAAATGATCCCCAGGCTGATGGAATGGCAGGTGAGAATACATTCAGGGCTTCGGAATATGTATTGCTGCCATTATTGCGGTATAACTTAACTGAGATAATATTACCTGCATCATATCCTGCAATTAGTATATCAATATCGCCGTCGTTATCAGCATCTCCCCAAAGTGTGGTTCCATCCGATATTCCAGGAAGCACTATACCTGTCTGTTCAGTAAATGTCTGTGCATTAACCCCTAAAGTGGATAAAACAAACAGGATCGTTATCATCCACTTATTCCCCGATAAGATTTTCATTTCATTTATGGATTTGCCAGAAACGAAATTAAATAATAAGGAATCAGAATTTCAGGAATATTGCCTTTATCATCTTTAAAACTAGAGAGTTACTGTTATTATATTAACAGTAAAGCTCAATTCAGGTTTCGGGGATTGAGGTAATTGGGTACTGAGAGCAATCATTGAGCACTGCGTGCTGCTTTGTCCTCCGAAGTTTTCTTCGAACACCGAAGCTATCCTGAGCTTGCCGAAGGAAGCGAAGGTGTTAACGAAGGAGGGTCATTTGTTGCTTCGCAACGTCATTAGGCACTGCGTGCTGTCATTGGGCGCTGCGCGCCGTCATTCATGGTCATTAAAGAGACAACTTAATAACTAATAATGACTACCTAATGACAACTGAATGACGCGAACGAAGTGAGCCAATGACCACCGAATGACGCGCGAACAAAGTGAGCGCAAATGACTAATGAATTACTCTACCAGTACCTTCCTCACCGCCCTGAACTTATCAAGACTGAGATTTAAAATATACATCCCCTTACTCTGGCCGCTCAGGTCTATCTGGCTCTGGAAGTGTAAAGTGGTTTTATCGAACTTGATATTGATGATTTTGCTGCCATTCTGAGCGAATATATCAATTATAAGTTCACCGAAAACATTGTTATTCATCTCTATAGTGAAGGTCCCTGTTGTAGGATTGGGATATATCTTCACATTACTGAAAGGATCTGTGTCATCAATTCCGGTTATACCTGTAGGTATTCTTAAGGTATCGCTGAAGGAGAAGCACCCTTTCTCATCGGCAATAGCCAGTCTGTAGAGGCCATAAT
>CAYLYN010000050.1:0-24418 GCA_964387565.1 uncultured Rikenellaceae bacterium
GTAAACATAAGATAATCAATAGTCCCGGCCACCCCTCCTTCAAAAGGAGGGGAAATTTATACCATCATCTCCTGCATTTTAACAATGCTTAGGTTGACGGCTATGGGTTATGGGGATGTTTTTTTGATAGGAAGCTGCCACTTATGCTAACACTTTCCCCTCCTTTGGCAAGATCAGGATAGCTACGGTGTTCGAAGAATGCTGCGGTGGATAAGAAAAGCCGGAAACAGGAATAGCTATATAAGTATAAATTTTGTAGTGGCTCTCTGCAAGTCGGATATGTTTTCTACTTTTGCTAAATAGAAGAGTGTAAATATGATCAGATCCGATGAGACAATATGTGCTCCTGCTACCGGAACAGGAGGTGCTATTTCAATTATAAGAGTCAGTGGTCAGGATGCTCTGAGCATAGTTTCAAAGGTTTTCTTTCCTTTAGATAAAACTGTTAACCTGTCAGTAAGTAAGGGATTTACGATTGTATTTGGAGAGATCCGATCAGATGGTGAAGTAATTGATGAGGTACTGGTGAGTGTATTCAGATCGCCCAGTTCATACACCGGTGAAAACTCTGCTGAGATATCCTGTCATGCTTCTCCTTATATAGTCAGTAAGATACTTGAATTACTGACACAAAATGGAGCAAAGCTGGCTTTCCCCGGTGAATTTACACAGAGAGCCTTTATGAACGGGAAGATAGATCTGTCACAGGCTGAGGCTGTTGCTGATGTTATCGTATCTTCTTCACGATTAGCCCACAAAATTTCAATAAACCAGATGCGTGGAGGTTTCTCTGCTGAGATTGCCAGCCTGAGATCTGAACTTCTCAATTTTGCATCGCTGATCGAACTTGAACTTGATTTCGGAGAAGAGGATGTGGAGTTCGCAGACAGGAAGCAGTTAAAGGAAATAATCATAAGAGTTAAAGCGCTGGCTGACAGATTATCAGAGTCATTCAGCTTAGGTAATGCTGTTAAGAATGGCATTCCGGTTGTTATTGTCGGGAAACCTAATTCAGGCAAGTCAACCTTACTGAACGCCCTTCTGATGGAGGATAAGGCAATTGTGTCAGATATTCCCGGGACAACACGGGATACTATAGAAGATACAATTGTAATTGAAGGACTGGAGTTCAGATTTATCGACACTGCAGGTTTACGTGACACAACAGATGTTATTGAATCACTTGGTATTAAGAAAACCTTTGAAAAGATTTCCCAGGCATCCGTCGTTTTGCTTATTGATGAAGTATCAGATAAACCGGAGCAGATAAATCAAAGAATCAGGGCACTCAGGGAGATGATCAGAGAATCAGAAAAAAAGCTGATCATTCTGATAAACAAATCGGATACTGCTACCACACTTTCCATTGAAAAAAAAAAATCAGAAATTGAAGTAACTTCAGAAGAAATCCTGCTGTTTATATCAGCAAAAGAAAAAACAGGTCTGGAAGATCTGAGATTTAAATTGTCTTCAGCCGTAATCAGGGAAAAGATTAGCTCAGATAGTGTAATAGTAACCAACATAAGGCATTATGATGCACTTAGAAATGTCTCTTTAAGTCTTTCACGTGTTTTGGAAGGTCTTGAAAATAATATACCGGATGATCTTATAGCAATTGATATTCGTCAGGCAATACATTACCTGGGTGAGATCACTGGAGTCATTACATCAGACGAGATACTCGGTAACATATTTAAGAATTTCTGTATCGGAAAGTAGTATTATATCTGATTATTTCAGGTACATATTGAACCAGTCAAGCATCTCTATCTTCATTTCATCAGTAAATACATGGCCTGTATTCGTATAGATGATGCTTTTAAAATTTTTATTCTTTTTATACAGGGAATAAATACTGTCAAGCTTTTTTTCAAGAACTAACATTCCTGAAAGCGGAGATCCTGCATCGCTGTCGCCGGTGAGAGCCAGGAAGGGTCTCGGTGCAATAAGGCCCATAATAATTTCAGTATCAAAGTGATTGAGTATTCCGGGGACAAAATAATATATCCCGTGAGCCTTTAGCTGTCGTTGTTCGATAAGTTCCTTATAGCGTGTGAAGCAGGCTACTCCAACAACAACCCTTACTCTTTCATCAATTGCTGCCAGCCACCATGCACGGGTACTGCCCATACTCATACCCTCCACTCCTATCTTGTCTTTGTCAATCTCTGGCCGGGTTATGAGATAATCTAATGCTATCTGTTCGTCACGTAGTTGCATACCCCATAGCGAGCGGCCAAACCAGAGATTAAGCTTAAATTGTGACATTTCCTGGTCAGAACCATTTCTCTGCATTTCACTTTCGCCTGCCGGTCCCTGGCCCCTTCGTTCACCATTAAAATAGCTGTCGATTGCCATTACCGCATAACCATGTGTGATAAGAAGTGCCAGTACATCCTGTGCTGTATTTGAATCGTACCCGAAAATATTCTCCTTGCTGCTGCCATGACCATGCATACCAAGTATTACAGGTACTTTGCCTTTGGCTTCAGATGGAATAGCCAGATATCCGGTAATCCATGAATCGACTTCATTATCGATCATGATTTTTTCAAGGATGTAGCCATTCTTCTGAACCCGTGATATTGTATTAACTTTCAGTTTTTCAGGACGAGCAGGTATATTACCCAGCAGGTCATTCAGGGTCTCTTTAATTTGTATCCTTTCGTCTTTCCATTTCGAAAGTGAACCCGGTATCGGGTAATCAGGATAATCCCAGTTCCTGTAATATTCCGGAACACCATTCCAGGGTTCCTGCCACAGGCTGTCATTAAAAACAGAAGTTTGTCCTGATGTTACATACAGAATCATATTCATCAGGAAAAATGTGGTCAAATACCTTTTTCTCATTTCAGGTTTATTCATTTTCTAAATATTAAGATTATCGGGAAACATATTGAATGTATGATAATTATGTTCAATAAATTAACTTATAGCAATATAAAGAAAATCTTTTAGTATTTTTATAATATAAATTGTAAAGGAAATGAGGAATAAATACACACGGTTTATTTTATTGATTTTCATAGTAATAATAAGTCTATGCAGTTGCAAAAAAGAACAACAGGATCCCTCTTTTCTGTTAATCGGGAAATGGAACCAGACATCATTGACAACAATAAATTACTATGATAATGTCAGGATGAATGAATCAACACGTAATTATGATCCGGGTTATAACGTTCTGGAGATATATGAGGATGGAACCGCAAAAAGATTCATCGATGGCAAGTTGGCTGATGAGGTATACTGGAAAGTTGAAGGCGATCTTCTTATAATGACAGGAAGCAATGATACAACAGTCAAAACAAATTTTGAGGTAAGTGAAACGGACCTCAATATTATGTGGGCAGTAGAGGAATCTACTGACGGACATCTTCTGAGAACAGACTATTCCAGTGTGTACAAAAAACAATAAAAAATCTGGTAAAAACTGAGTCAGTCTTGATAAATTATTGATAATCAGTATATAATTTCTCATGAAGCAACTTACAATTACGGTATTGTTGTTGTCATTTTTCTTTTCGGCAAAAAGTCAGTCTCCGGGTATAAGGGCTAGAGATTTCTTCTATAGCGGAACACAAAAGATTAAAAATAAGAACTATGCTGAAGCAATAGTCGATTTATCCGAGGCTATCAGACTTAATCCTGCCTTTCTGGAGGCTTATGAAAACAGGGGTGTGGCAAAGTACTATACAGGCGACTTACGAGGTGCCATTGAAGATTATAATAGAGCCCTTGAGATAAATCCCTTCGATTTCAATACATATGGAAGAAGAGGATGGGCTGAATTCGGAATAAGGGATTACAAAGCAGCAGTTGATGATTTTACAAGAGCTATAAGTGGTGGGAATGATACTGAAAAATATTACCTGGTCAGGGGACAAGCGAAACACCAGTTGAGGGACTTTATCGGTGCCCTGGCGGATTTTGGGCACGTTATCAACTCAATGTACAGTAGCAGGCTCCAGAAGAGCCAGGCGTTGTATTGGAGCGGTATTATAAAAATAGACACAGAGGATAAGAAAGGCGGGTGTCAGGACCTTCAAAAAGCAAGAAACCTTGGTCTCGAGGAAGCCGGTATTGTTTACAATGCAAGTTGTATTAAATTAAAAGACAAATAATTAACCAAATAAAGAAATATTATGATTAATAAATCAATTCCTTTTGAGACTATCGAGCAATTTATGGTAGCTGTAATGGTAAAAGCAGGAATACCTGAGTCAGATGCTGTAATTGTATGTGATGTTCTTATCCAGGCTGACAAGCTGGGCTTTGATTCACATGGTGTCAACAGATTGAAACCTATTTATCTCGATCGCATCCGGGACGGAATCCTGAATCCTGTAACTGAATTTGAGATTGTCAAAGAGGGTCCTACCACAGCTGTAATTGATGGTCATAACGGGATGGGACATGTAATAGGTTTTAACTCAATGAAACTGGCTATTGAAAAAGCAAAGAAATTTGGTATGGGTATGGTAGTTGTAAGAAATTCAACTCATTATGGCTTTGCAGGGTACTATCCGCTTATGGCAGTCAAGGAAAATATTATTGGGATAACAGGTACAAATGCACGGCCCTCAATTGCGCCGACTTTTGGTATTGAAAATATGCTGGGGACAAATCCCTTGACTTTTGGAATACCAAGTGATGAGCCATTTCCATTCCTTCTTGACTGTGCTACCTCCATAACCCAGCGAGGAAAAGTGGAGCTTTACGCGCGTGAAGGAAAAGATCTTCCGAAAGGATGGGTCATTGACGAGAATGGTGACAGTAAGACAAATTCATCTGAAGTACTTAAAGATCTTATATCAGGCAGGGCTGCACTGACGCCTCTCGGAGGTATTGGAGAAGAGACCGCAGGTTACAAAGGTTATGGCTATGCCACTGTAGTTGAGATACTTTCGGCTGCTCTTCAGCAGGGTGCCTATATGAAAATGCTGCTTGGCATTAAGGATGGGAAAAAGGTGCCCTATCCTATCGGACATTTCTTCATTGCAATCGACATAAGTGCTTTTACCGAACCTGATGATTTTAAAAAGACTACAGGGGATATTCTTCGTGAACTAAGAGCTTCCAGGAAGATGCCCGGACAAGAGAGGATATTTACGGCAGGTGAAAAAGAATATTTCACCTGGATGGAAAGAAAAGATAAAGGTGTACCCTTTAATGATCAGCTATTGGAGGAGTTCAGGGAGTTATGTTACAGTTATAGTCTTAATGAGTATGCGACTTATTTTGGAGAATAATGTTTAAATATAATTCAAGATTGTTAGCTAAGTAACAATAGTCAGAAAAAGTAATTATAACAAATTATAAAACAGACTTTTAGATATAATTGTATTTACCTGCCAGGCAATAAAAGCAATATTTCGGTACCTTTTCCTGGCTGAGAATTTACTTTTAAAACACCCTTGTGATAATTGAGAAAATCCTGCACAATTATAATTCCCAGTCCGCTGCCCCCATTTTTACTTTCGCCGGATTCAACTGAAGTTATCTTCTTTCCAAAGACCTGATCAATCCTTTCAGGTGACATTCCGCATCCTGAGTCTTTTATTGAGATACTATGAAAATTTTCGGTCAACGAATAAGTGATAGTGATTTTTCCATTTTCTGGTGTCGATTTAATTGCATTTGAGAGAATATTTCGAAGTATTGAGAGCATCATATTTTTGTCACACGTCAATACAGAATCCTCACCAGCAAAAGATTCTATTAAAATATTTTTGAATCTTAACTGAAATTCCTGCTTTGCAATTGTCTCACTGAAAAGCGATTTAAGTAAAACAGGTTCAGGCGAAAATGAAATATTACCTGTATGTATCCTGGACCATTCAAGAAGATTAATAAGCAGATCGTAAATTGTATCGGTGGAGCTTCTGATTATGTCAGCATATTTAACAGAGGTCTCATAATCCTTCAATTTCAGCGATTCCTCCAATAACTCATTGAATCCTTTCAGTGAGAAAAAAGGATTTTTCAGGTCATGAGCCAGGACTGAAAAAAACTTATCCTTTGCAACAGTGGATCTCTGCAACTCTTCGCTGGTGTTCAGAAGATTAATGTTTGACTTAATAAGTTCATTCTGCTTGTCAGAGAGTGTTTTTTTGATTTTCATAATCCTTCTTGTATAGTATATCATGATAATAAGAAATATGAAAACTATTGTAAATCCTCCCAAAATGAATTTACGCTGCTCATTCGATTTCATCAGTTTATTTGATACTACCTCATAGTCTTTTTCAGCCAGCATCTGTATATATGCTGAATTAGCAGTATTCATATCCAGGGTGTATTCCAGTTCCCTGTAGAGGTTGAAATAATACAGGGCGCTGTCACTATCTTCCTTGTCAGAATGTATATTGATGAAGAGTTCATATATGTGAAGCAAATCTGCAGCTAATTGTGGTTTTGATTCAAGTGTTCCCTGCAAACCTTTAGCAGTCTCAGAAATGAGATTATATGCATTCCATACCTGCCCATATGCCTGGTTTGTTTCTCCTTCCGCGAATAGGAGCCTGGCATTCATGAGGGTATAATAGAGCTTAAATTCTCTGCTCTGATTTCTCTTCATCACAGGAATCCCCATATTATAATACTCTCTCGACCTCACAATATCATTATCTTCAAATTCAGTTTTTGCGAGTAAATAGTAACTGAATGCAATAGCTATTGAATCATTTAGATCTGAAGCTTTTCCTATATTGAACCGCAGTGAAGTATTAAAATAGTCACGGGCTCTGTTATATGCCCTCCTGTTCAGCTCAATCATTCCAAGGTTATTATTTGTAGCTGAAAATATCCAGGTTCTGAACTGAGAAGAATCTCCCTTTAATTTCAGAACATCTTTATAAATTTGTTCAGCTTTATCATATAATCTGGCCCAGTAAAATAAATCGGCGAGTAGAAGTTTTGTTGATACTTCGCCATTAATATCGCCATGATCAACAAGGTCGCGGGCTCTTAATACATAAGTCATTGCTGAATCAAGCTGATTTGAACTTTTATAATAATAAGCTACTGTGTTAAGTGCCCAGAACAGATCAGTCTTGAGATTAAACTTCCTTGATATGTAAATCGCCTCATGAAGGTATTCCAGATAATGGTCTGGATCATAAACGCTTAGTTTATTCAGTATTGACACTGAGATCACAGGTTCATTGATATATTGAGAAAACTTATGGATCCGGTTAAAATATTGGCTGGATGATGAATCGTTTGAGGATGATATCTGAATTAGTATTGATAATACTGAATCATTGGCAGCTTCAGGACTTATTTGTGAAAGCAGGTTGATCCTACTGGAAATATCAACCTTCTGACCTTCTGAAACGGCAGATGTTAAGAACAAAAGCAGAACGGCTATTATTACCGGTTGTTTCATCATTTTAAAAAATGAACTCGATGATTTCAGAAAAACGGGTACAATTAACTGCGATATTTAATGAAATCCTAATCCTTATCCAATTGATTTGCAAAATTCTCTGTATACCTCGACCCTATATTCGGGAATCGTTTGACAATATCCTCTATATCATTTATATCTGCATCTGTCAGATTTATTTCAACAGCACCGGCATTATCCTCGAGATGCTTCCTGTTTTTAGTGCCCGGGATCGGAATAATATGATCGCCATGGGCCAGTACCCATGCAATAGCAAGCTGTGCCGGCGAACATTTTTTATCAGCAGCAAGGTCAGCAAATGCCTGTGCAAGGCTCTGATTGTTCTTCCAGTGTATACCTGAGAATCGCGGCAATTGTTTCCTGAAATCATCCTTGTCAACCTTGTTCATGTCGAGTGAATTTGTAAATAATCCTCTCGAAAGCGGACTAAAGGGTACAAAACAGATATTATGCTCTTTACATAAAGGTATCATCTCCTTTTCAGAGTCACGGGTAAGGATTGAGTATTCATTCTGTAAAGCTGAAACTGGATGTACTGAATTTGCTTTTCTTACTGAAGTGGCAGATGCTTCAGACAGTCCAAGATACCTTACTTTTCCCTGCTTAACAAGGAGACTCATTGCACCAATCATCTCTTCAACAGGCACATTAGGATCGATCCGGTGTGCATAATAAAGATCAATTGTCTCAATTTTTAATCTTCGCAGACTCTCTTCCACTGCGGTCTTCATATACTCCGGCGAAGTATTAAGCTTGAACTGGTAGTCGGCGGAAAACTTAAAACCAAATTTGGTCGCTATGAATATTTTTTCACGATTCGGAACAAGGACTTTTGAAATAAGCTTCTCGTTCTCACCATTTCCATACATATCAGCGGTATCCCAGAAATTAATACCCAGTTCTATTGCCCTGTTTAATGTTGCTACTGATTCTTTGTCATCCCTGCCGGTATATGCATGGCTCATGCTCATGCAACCGAGGCCGATTGCTGAAAGTCTGATATCTGTGTTTGCGAATTTTCTGTATTTCATGATAGCGTAATTGTCTTTCAGACTATAGTCCTGTAGTCTTGTAGTCTTGTATTATCTATATCAGGAAGATCCCAGTTCTCTTGCATACTGTGAATTTGCGCTGACTTCATCGAAGTACCATGGAAACATGCCGACAATTACTCCATCGGTTGGTTTTATATTCTCATATGCAAATTTAAATGCTTCCATGACATCCTTCTGACTTGAACAATGTCTGCCAGCTCCAAGTATCTTGAATGCAAGGCAAGGTTGCTTAACCTGTCTGATAACCTTTGTCATAACTTTTGGATCATCTCTCATGAACTGGTAAGCTCCCACAGGAAGAGTGGGTAGCGCTTCAGGATTTTCCATTTTGCGGGTCAGGTAATAAAAACATGTCATAAAAAAGTCGACCTCCCACCCTTTATCAGCTATTTCTTTAATAACATCCGGATTATGAGCAGAGACTCCGGCAAGTATTCCCTTGTCTTTCACCTTTTTTACATAATCGTGGACTATGCCTGATTTTCCTTCAGCAAAGAGCCGATCGGTTACACCTCCATGATGAACCAGCCCTATTGGATTTACATTCTCAAGAGCAGAGCCGATATCCTTCTCATCAGATTGCAGGGTTATTATTTTAATTTTTGATCCCTTCTCCCTGAGAATCTTCATATAGTCAGATCTTGAGGAAGACTGGTGTGCAGTTATACCTGCCTGTTCGCATTTAAGAAGTAATTCTGCTGCTCTTTCTGTTGTAAAATATTCCTTCATCTGTTTATCAGTATGCTGGCCCATATATGAATATCCTAGAAAAGGATTTGACCCGCATAAAAGTCTGCTGATCCTGTGAGGTCCAAGGTTTATCTCCGGCATTGACACATTCAGATCATCAATACCTGAAGCCCGGATGCCAGATGATCCGATGACGCCAAGAGCTGCTGCTATGGTAATTTTTGAGATAAACTCCCTCCTTCCCTGGTTTTTCTCTCCTGTTTTCATGATTTATCTGATTTAGTCTTTGAGAGCAATATCTGTAGATGGAAATTGCAAAGGATTTAAGAATGGTTTCATCAAACTGAATGATTTATTCCAATATAGCTATTGTTTGTCATACACCATTGTCTCCTCCATATCACCATATGATGATGATGCTTTTGCATTAAGCGAAAGGTTCTTCTTATCCATTTTATAGAGTTCAGTGATTGTCATTTCGCCTCCGTCACCCATTATCAGTTTTGTTGTAATTGTAAGCGACTTCTTATCCTGAGACCAGACAGCTGTGGATTTTTTCTGAGAATCCTGCCATCCTGTATTAATACATTCCTTTCCGTCAAGAGTAAACTTATCATTAATGGTAAATTCTTCTCCCTGGAAGCTCGAGTGTTTTTCGACCTTCAGGTCATTTCCCTGCTGCTCAATAATTATGTCATGCGGAGCCATGCTCCATTCAGAATTAAGAGTGCTCAATGATGAATTCAATTTCCAGTTGCCTGAAAAATTAACATTCTGAGAATTCAAGGTCGATGTAGTTAAAAGAGCAAGAGCAAAGAACATTAGTTTTTTCATAGTGCTTAATTGTTAATTATTTAACAAAAGAATTTAATGTTTATTCAGGATGAAATTTAAATCAGTTCTGTTTAGATTATTATGGATGAATCAGATTACCACGGTATTCTCTTTTCATCAGCTTTGACGCTTCTGCATTTCCTGTTATCTCTTTCTTTTTCATATCCCATTTAACAGCTGAACCGGTATAATAGGAGATCATAGCCAGCTGAACAGTTGCAGTAGACTGGAATGCATCTTCAGGTGAACATGTAATAAGCTTTTTATCCTTCATTCTTACTGCCTGCAGGAAGTTATCAACATGCTTTTCCTGCATCATTTCAGTTGGAATTGAAAGAACCTCTTTCTGAGCATTCCTGCCCGCAGGAAATATCGATACCCTGGAATCTTCAGCAAAAAGACTGCCCTTGTCTCCATGAAAGAATATTCCATTATTGAACTCCCTGTCTGCCTCGCCTGTTCCCCATAGCCTGTGTTGCCATACAAGCTGAAACTCAGGGAAAGTCATAAATGATGTTAATGTATCAGGTGTGGTGATCTTCCCTTTCAGCTCATTGATTCCACCTCTGGTATAGAAATCCAGAGGCATGCCCTCTCCCATTATACGACGAATTATATCGATATGATGTATTCCCCAGTCGACAAGATGGCCGTTACCGTATTCTTTCTCAAGCCTCCAGGCTTTATGGCCAATGTTTGGACAGTAATCAAGCTTTGGGGCAGGTCCGCACCATTCATCCCAGTCGAGAGATTCTGGCGGGGCCTGAATATTTGTATCCTCCATAACCGGAATATAATGGATCTGTGCAACAACCTGATGCACTTTACCAATCTTCCCTGACTCGATTAATTCTTTTGTTTTTTTAAAGGCATTGCTTTGCCTTCGCTGGAATCCTACCTGAATAATGTTGCCGGATTTATATGCAGCATTTACCATAGCTATACCTTCCATTATATCATAGGCCAGAGGCTTCTCACAATATATATCCAGTCCTTTGTTGCATGCAGCAATGAACTGAAGGGCATGCCAGTGAGGTATTGTCCCGATAAAGACAACTTCAAGGCCTTTTACATCAAGCAGTTCCTGGTAATATTTAAAGGTCTTTGGTTTCCTGCCCTGAAGTTTTTCTATTTCATCCGCAGAAGCCAGGAGATGAGCTGAATCAACATCACAGATCGCTATCACCTCTACCCCTCCTGTCTTTAGTGCAGCTTTTATGTCGACCATGCCATACCATCCTGCACCAATAAGACCGATTTTAAGCTTTTTGTCCTGCGAAAATCCCGGCAGATAGATTGTAGTTGCCATTGCTGCAGACCCTGCTGTGGAAAGTTCAATAAATTTTCTGCGTTTCATGGTGTTATCATTTATTATCAAACTTAATAAAAAAAAATGAGTGTAAATAAATTAATATAGGTATGACGGTATAACGGTACCATGGTGGACTAAAATATGAAATTGATATTTCCCGGCTCACGTGGCATAAATGATTTGTACAATTTATGATAGATTGAAATATAAAAAAAT
The DNA here is from genome assembly GCA_964387565.1 of uncultured Rikenellaceae bacterium. GTDB lineage: Bacteria > Bacteroidota > Bacteroidia > Bacteroidales > VadinHA17 > LD21. The sequence continues at coordinate 11,519 of CAYLYN010000050.1, forward strand.
AGTATGTTTATGCAGTAAATACGGAGACAATAGTTTTAACACTGACGAATAAATTATCAATTGTATGGCTAGTTTAATCAATAACATCAGGCAGGCAGACTGGAAAAAGATTTTATTAACCTTTGTGAGAATGTCCATCGGATGGCATTTCCTGTATGAGGGGATTGCCAAGCTTCTGATTCCAAAATGGACATCTTTTTCGTATCTGTCAAATTCGACTGGTCCATTGGCAGGTATGTACCACTGGATGGCATCTGTGCCTTTTATTCTTAAATTCGTTGATATACTGAATATATTCGGACTGTTGCTCATTGGAGCAGCCTTATTCCTCGGACTATACGCAAGAATTGCTGCGATATGCGGGGCTTTGCTTCTATCACTTTATTATTTTGCCTACCCACCGTTTGGTGATTCTCTTTTCAGTGTTTCAGAGGGACATCTTTTCATTATTGACAAAATATTCATTGAAGCAATTGTACTTATCTTCATTGTTTTTTTAAAGGAAAAAGGCTACGGGCTTGATCTCTTTATTGAGCTCATAAAAAAAGGAAGAAAAAAAGATCAATCTTCAGATGAAGGCGCATCAGAATATTCCGATTCGAGAAGAGAGGCGGTGAAAAATCTTGCAACAATCCCATTTCTTGGACTGATGGGTGTATGGGCAGGCAAGAATCATATGAAATATGGAGTTGATGTGTTATCGGGTGCAACAATTCAGCTTAACCGAGCATCGCTGGGTGAACTTAAAGGGGTCTTGCCAAAAGGAAAAGTCAAAGATCAGGAGATAAGCCGGCTGATTCTCGGAGGTAATCTAATAGGCGGATGGGCGCACTCAAGGGATCTTCTTTATGTTCCTTCCCTGTTCAAGGCCTATAATACTGAAAAGAAGATTTATGAGACTCTTATGCTTGTCGAAGAAGCAGGTATTAATGCAATTAACATCGGCTTTCCGACGCATGTGCTTATGGCCAAGTACAAGAGGATGACAGGTAGCAAAATAAAGGTGCTCTGCCAGGTGGCACCCAATATGAAGACAGGTGACATTTATGAGCAGATCAACCCGGCTCTGGATAGCGGATGCGACATTCTGCAGGTTCAGGGAAACTGGTGCGACTGGCTGGTGAGAGATAAAAACACAGACGTGATTGTTAAGATGCTTGACAAAATAAGAAGCAACAACCTTGTGGCCGGACTCGGTGCACATACAATTGATTCACTGATATACTGCGAGGAACAGGGAATTATTCCCGATTACTATATGAAGACCATGCATCATGATAACTACTGGTCGGCTCATCCACGTGAAAACAGGGTTCCGTTTGAGGTAGATGGTGATAAGTCTAAGGACCACAATAAATTCCATGATAATCTTTTTTGTCTTTTCCCTGACAGAACTGTTGAGTTTGTAAACAGAACAAAAGTCCCGGTCATGGGATTCAAGGTTTTAGCTGCCGGTGCTATAGAACCCAAGGACGGTTTTAAATGGGCATTTGAGAACGGGGCTGATTTTATCTGTGTTGGTATGTTCGATTTCCAGGTAATAAATGATGTTAATATATGTCTCGACACTCTTAAGAATATGCAGAACAGGAAGAGAGAGTGGTACGGATAAGCCCCCGGCCTGCTTCGCAGTCCACCCCCTGAAGGGGGTTATATAATGGAAAAATAAGTTAATTTGGGATTTAATCTCCCAGAATTTTAAACTGCCACCTTGGATTTGGTGATTTCTGATGTTCCTTTTTTATGATGTTCTCCACTTCCTTTATTATCTCAGGGTGAGAATCTGCAATGTTTTTTGTCTCCTCCTTATCCGATTCAAGATCATACAATTCAAATTGTGAATTACCTTTATGCATTTCCTTTCGCAAGGCTTTGTATTTGCCTGTTATTACAGCCTGCTGACCACCAGATTCAGGGAATTCCCAGTAGAGAAATTTATGCTCTTTCTGCTTTTTCCCGGTAAGCTCAGGAAGAAAACTAATACCATCAGAGTCGTCAGGCGGCCTTATTCCGGCTATCTCACAAAAAGTTGGCATAACATCCCAGAATGCAGAACAATGGTCTGAAATAGTCCCAGGAGCGATTTTAGCGGGCCATGATGCTATCATAGGAACTCTGATCCCTCCCTCATTCACATTTCCTTTGGCATAGCCCTGCTCACTCCTGAAAGGACCCCCGCTGTTGAACCAGGGGGAATCAGTACCTCCATTATATGTTGGACCATTGTCGCTGGTAAAAATTATCAGTGTATTATCATATATGCCAAGTTCTTTAAGCTGACCAATAAGGTTCCCGACCTGGTCGTCAAGATAGGAGATCATTGCAGCGTAGGCAGCATGAGGATACCTGTGCGGGAAATAGCCTTTATCACCAGGGTAAGGTTTTTCATCACCGAATTTATCTACATAGTAATCGATCCAGTTCTGAGGTGCCTGGAGGGCCGCATGTGGGATTGGTGTTGCCCAGTAGAGGAAAAATGGGGTATTTTTATTCCTGTCAACAAAGTCGGTGAGTTTTGTGAACATTATATCAGGAGCATATTCTTTAAGAGTATAATCGGAATAGCTTGCCGGATCGAGAGGATCTGCATTCCTGTCAAGTAGTGTGTTAGGAGCAACAGTATCATTATCAAGATAATACCTGTGGTCATTTTCATACAGGAAGAGAGGATAATATGTATGGGCCATTCTCTGGCAGTTGATTCCAAAAAAATAGTCGAAACCCATTTTAGTCGGTATACTCTCTGTTTGAGGGGCTCCTAGGCCCCATTTACCTATCATAGCTGTAGTATAACCACTTTTCTTTAGCAGGCTTGCTATTGTCGTTGTACCTGAAGTGAGTGGTCGCTGACCTTCAAGAGTTGAGTCGGCAATCATTGCCCTGTAATTCCATACGTCACCCCTTTCGCCCCATTCATCATTGCCTCTTACCTGAGAGTGTCCGGTATGCCTTCCTGTAAGTAGTACACATCTTGCCGGTGCACTTACCGGAGCGCCGCTGTAATGTTGTTTAAAGAGCATTCCTTCAGCAGCCAGCCTGTCAATATTGGGAGTCTCAATTTTGGTCTGGCCATAAACTCCAAGGTCGCCATACCCCAGGTCATCTGCAAGGATGTAAATAATATTGGGTTTATCCTGGCTGATATTTACCTGGCGATTATCCCCGTTCCTGCACTGGATAAGGAGTGTACTTGCACCCAGTATTTTTATCAGTATTAAATTTCTGTCGTTCATATAATTAAATTTTTATTCCCATAAGGCAGATATCATCTATTTGTTCGTAACAGCAACCTGTTTTCTGATTAATATATCCTCTCCATTCATCTAATCTTTTTTCAATCTGAGATTTCTGGTCTCTGATTTCAGGAGAGATTGTTTCGAGAATCAGCATCCTGAGCGAATTGTACATAAATCTCTTCCCTGCCTGGCCTCCGAACTGATCGCATATTCCATCGGAGAAAAGGTAGATCCTGTCATCCTTCTGAATTTTTACCGAATGCCTGGTATATGGTTTCATCAGTTCAGAGAATGATACTGTCATACAGTCTCCCCGGATTTCATAAATTACATACTTCCCGTTATCTGTCTGCTTTGCAAAAGGTACAGGCACTTTGTTAATATCCCTTACAATATAAACAGGATTATTTGCTCCTGCAAATTCAATTATTGAAGCCTCCCTGTCGTAAAAGCAAATTGATATGTCCATACCATCTTTTTGTTCCCACATTGCTCCTTTTTGTTTTAAGGAATCGATAACCATATCACGTACTCTGTTGAGTACAAGGTCCGGGTGGATAATACGCTCCTTAATTATAACTTCATCAAGGAAGGAAAGACAAAGCATGCTCATAAAAGCACCCGGTACTCCATGTCCGGTACAATCTGCTACACAGAAAACGATATACTGGTTGATTTTTCTTACCCAGTAAAAGTCGCCACTAACGATATCTTTCGGCCGGTAAATAATAAAATGATCGCCTAGATATTCCTGCACCAGGCTCTCGTTTGGAAGAACCGCATTCTGGATTCGTTGCGCATAGTTAATAGAATCGACTATCTCTCTCTTTTGTGTTTCGAGGACAATATTTTTCTCCTTTATTTCATGAGTACGTTCCTCGATCGTTTTTTCAAGTCTTTTGTTAATTGCAAGGAGTCGCCGGGTGTTTATCCGGATCGCTGCATAAATTAGTCCTGAGACAAGAAAAACATAAAGAATATATGCCCAGGTTGTCCTGTACCAGGGCGATAACACTGAGAAGCTGAAACAGGTTTCATTGCTGACGTGGTTATAGATATTCCTTGCCTTTACACAAAAACTATAGTCTCCTTCCCTGAGATTACTGAACATTATCCTGTTATTGCTGCTCCATTTACTGTAATCGGCATCTAGTCCATGCAGCATGTAGGAGTACATCGTTTTTTCCTGGCCTTCAAAGAAAGGGGCAGCAAGTTCAAATGTTAGTGTATTCCGGTTGTATTTTACCATGGGCCTGATTTCAGCTATTTTAGTCTTATCTCCATAGCCTGAGACAGAAACAGAACTTAGAGAAAGAGCAGAATCTGATCCGCAGGTGACACCTGTAATGAGCGCAGAGAAATCCACTGAATAGTCTTTGAATCCTTTTTCATCAAATCTGAGAAGCCCGTCATCACCACCAATCCAGCATATCCCCTTGTTCTCACAGAAGATTACATTAATTTTACCTGTATATGAAAGAGCAAAGGCATTTCTCTCAAATGAATAATTGTTCCTTTTGTCAAAATATCCCAGATCACCATCCAGATTTACATATATCCTCTCCCTGGTATCCTCGGCAAAATAGAGCGGTTTTCCAATGATCTCCTTTGAACTGCCCGGTTCGTTGAATTCGAAATAGCCTCTGTAAAATTCAGGAATGTTCCTGAGAGAATCAGGCAATCGAGCCTGAATGATTTTTTCATCCACAAAAGACAGTAGTCCGATTTTCTGTGAAAATAATATTTTACCATCTATGCTGAATGGCAGAACCCATGTCTGTTCTGCCAGTCCGTCAGCCGAACTGTACCTGTCAACTGTGTAATCTGACAGACCTGTAATTTTCAAACGCACAATCCCATCAATCAGGGTACCCATCCAAAGAATAGTCTGTTCAGGGTCATCAGCCTCTTCAATTCTTACAATGTCCACATTAACCTCAGGAATGTCCATGATATGCTTCCAATTACCTGAATACCTGTAGAGCGAAAATTTATTTCCTCCGGAGATGAACAGTATCTTTAATTTTTGCGAATAATAAAGGGTATTTATATTAAGTGCTGCAATCTTTTTAATTTCATTATTTCTGATTTCGTACAGTTCATTCCCGGTATTTACCAGAAGGCTTTCATCAGCCTGGCATAAGCTGCGAACCTCTTTAAAGATACCTCCATAAGGGATGAAAGTACTTTTCGGATCATGCGATCTCTGATTAAGCATGAAGAGACCGTCTGTTGTTCCTAAAAACAGATCTCCCTTAAATCTTATTATGGAATTGATGTTTCCTGATAATCCTGCTTCCGGACCATAAAATGAAACCGGTGAAGAATAGTATACCTGGTTAATTCCATTATCTGTACAGGCCCATAAATTGCCCTGGTAGTCCTGCATCAGTGAGAGCACACTGTTTACCTTCAGTCCGCTATTCCTGTTAATAACAGATAGAACATTAAAGTTTTCATCTGTAATTATTATGCCATTTGTAAGAGTATAGACTGCAATTCTACCGTCACTTAATCTTATAGCTCCATAATTATACCTGATAATTTCATTAGTTTTAATAAGAGAATGTTCTGAAGTAATTTTATCCATTGACCAAATCCCATCTTCATGTGTTATAAACAGAAATCTGCTACTGTCAGGACTTTCGAGCATTGAAAAAACGCCAAAATCCTTTAGAAATTCACTTCCCTTAACAAACTGTAGAGTGTCATCTTCAATTTTCATTATACCTGAGCCGCGCTGCCTGATGTACAATTCATCCTTTACTAAAAAAGATATATGGAAGGATGTTTCCGGGAGTATTGATTTCAGTTCACCATCAGAATAGATAAAAAGAGCTTCCTCATACTGGAAGAATACCCTGTTTTTTACAGTCCAAACCCTTACAATATCTGAAAAATCAATATTTCCGGTCAGATTATCAGATATTGAAATGTACTTCAGTTTGCCTGTTTCATCAGCCTTGAGATATCCAAATTCCCCCAGTGCACCCGCATAAATTTCATTTTCATCACTTACGGCAAGCCCTTTGATCCACAGGCTTTGATTTTTAACAGGTATATATGACCAGGAGTTCCCGTTATACTGAAGCACCCCACCCGCATTTCCAAAATAGAGAATTCCATTCCTGTCCTGGACGATTGCGTAGTTAGATGCTTCCCTGCCTATTCCATAATCTTTTGGAGAGTAATAATTGATCCTGTAGCCCGGATTCTGAGGTAAGGCATATAATAGTGAGATAAACAATAAGATAAGTGAAGCAATAATTCTCATGCAGCAATCTTATCTGGCCGGTCTTTATTATTCTTTGAATCCAGTAGTCTCTTCAAGCCATCTTCTCAGATTTGTTTCATCAATGTTCCCGTAGAATTCCCGGATAAATGCACTTATTTCATCAAACTTCTCCACGCTGGTATTCATCTCCATCTGATGGATAATTACTGAAATTTCCTTCCATAGTGCATTGAGATCGGGAAATACAGGTGAAAAAGAGCATACAGGTTTTAATAAAAATGAATCTCTCTCCTGATAGTATATTAACTTCATCTGTTTAATATCTGAGGCAGGGATTTCGCTTCCGTCAACTGCAAGCAGTTCAGGCTGTCGTATGATAAGGGTGTCAGCTATGAATGAGAGTCTTTTATTGATCGTCCTGTTTTGATAGTCATAGGTCAGGAAGAAAAATTCTTTACTGTTCATCGGGTATATTGAAGTGTCGATCAGTATCCTGTTTTCGTCAAGCATTAAATAGTTATCTTCCAGCTGAGCCGACAGATCATATTTATCAGTTGCATTTATTATTGATCGGGTCCTTATCTTTCCTGAAGATGGCAGAAAGCTTGATTTTGAATTTTTAAACTCATCCACATTTTCGGAAGTGAGAAGAAATCTTCCCAGCTCAGGATTGATAACAGCTGCCCTTGATTCGGGAATCCTGAACAATAAACTTTCATTCCTGGCAAACGAAGTGCCTGTTCCCAGTGCGTTTCCGGTACGTTCAATTATGATACTGCCATTTACTTTTATTACTGTGAAATAGTCCTGGGAATTTGCTCCGCTAACAAAAAAAACAAATGACAATAAAAAGAAAATAACCTTTCTCATGGCATTTATGTTTGATGTATGTTGTACAAGTTAATCAAAATAAATCACAACACAATGATATTTAGTATCTTGTTTACAGGCTTTGGTTAAAAAAAATTTGTTGTCTGTTAATATTTGTGTAAATTTGATAAGAGCGTTGATATGTTTTTGTTTCATAGAATTTAATATTTATGAAAACACAACATCTGCTTCTAATTCTGATCATATTCCTCTCAGTATTAAATTTATACTCCCAGGATTTTCAGATTGCCCAGCCAAGGCTTGAATTTGACGGAAACAGACTGCTCATTTCATATGACATGCTGAATGCAAAAAAATCCGATCAGTTCTATGTCTGGGTTGAAATTGAAAAGAAAAACGGGGAAACTCTGAATGTTAATTCCCTTACCGGTGATATCGGAGACATTAAAGCAGGAACTAACAAACAGATAAGCTGGATCCCTGCCAATGATTCTGTTTTTCTGAATGAGGTGGTCAATGTAGAGTTGATGGCTGAAAAATATGTTAAGGCATACAACAAAGGGAAAATGACTTTATTATCAATTGCATTCCCGGGACTTGGTCAGACAAAAATGAGTAGTGGCAAACCATACTGGCTTACAGGGATAGCTGCATATGGAACACTGGCCGGAGGTCTCATTACGCACAGTAACTATTTAAAAACATATGATAAATACCTGACAGAGGAAGATCCTGTGAAACGATCTGAATTATTTGATCAGACACAGAAACAGATGAATTTATCTGGTGCACTATTCGTAACATCCGGCGCAATATGGGTCACAAATCTGATATGGGTTGGAATGATTCCAAACAGATATCAGCCCCTCAGAAACGCTAAGATTACCCTTGTACCTGCGAGTTATCCGGCAAGGGGTACCAACATGCTGACACTGCAAGTTAATTTTTAAAAATGAAACTGATGAAACGGTTGTTTTTTACCGGGATCTGCCTGTCGTTACTTCTGAACGCGGGAGCACAGGTTGTTACCAGCGGGAAGGTTTCCATACTTATAAACAATAAAGCCCCTGTTGAAATAAAACAGAGCACTCCGGTTGTTTTTGAGTCAAACGCAATAACAAAGCCATCTACAGGCAATGAATTGCCTTACGGATTAGGGAAATACTACGCCCTTGTAATCGGAATTAACAATTACACCGATCCCAATATTAATGAACTTGACTATTGTATCAGGGATGCTGAGTCATTTTATAACACACTCACTAACCTGTATACTTTTGAAAAAGAGAATGTAAAGCTGCTGAAGAATGCCACAATGGCGGATATTGTGTCCTCTCTTGACTATTTTGCAAAGAAGGTTAAGCCTGATGATAATTTCCTGATCTTCTATGCAGGACACGGAGTATGGAATCCTACATCTGAAACAGGATTCTGGCTCCCGTCGGATGCTCAGAAGAACAGCACATTAAACTGGTTCCGCAACAGTGCGCTTCGTGATTATCTGCGGGAAGTAAATTCAAAGCATACACTTCTTATTACTGATGCCTGTTTCGGAGGTTCCATATTCAAAACACGTGCTGCATTCACTGATGCTACAGTAGCTGTGAACAAACTTTATGAACTGCCAAGCCGAAAGGCTATGACAAGCGGTACGCTGACTGAAGTACCCGATCAGAGCGCCTTCCTTAAATATATGATCGAGAGGCTTAATACAAATAAGGAAAAATATCTTTCGAGTGAGCAGCTGTTCAGCAGTTTCAGGATTGCTGTGATAAATAACAGTAGTGTGGTGCCTCAGTTTGGAGAAATTAAGGATGTAGGGGACCAGGGGGGCGATTTCATTTTTATCAGGAAGTAAGAAAGAAAATTCTTTAAATAATAACCTGAAACTTCATAGTTATGAAGAAAAATGCAGAAACGCTATTTCTTCTTTTATTATTATCTGCCTGCCTTTTAATTATTTATACGTGCAAGAAACTTGAAAAATCGATGCTGGTCTCTACAGGAGAGGTAACAAATATAGAGACCAATTCTGCAGAAGCTTCAGGCATGATCGTTGACCAGGGTGAAGGTGCCACACAGCATGGACATTGTTATGGTACTACACCCAATGTTACAATAACAGGAACCAAAACCCAGCTTGGAAGCCCTCCCACCGGTGGATTTACCAGTCAGATCACAAATCTGACCGCTGGTACAAAGTATTATATTAAAGCTTATATAAGCAGCGGTGCAGAGACTGTTTACGGCAAAGAGATTAGTTTTACCACACAGGAAGCCAGTGTCCCGGTTGTTACTACAGCAGTTATTACCGATATTACAATTACATCTGCCACCAGCGGAGGCAACATAACAAATGACGGTGGCGCTTCAGTATCTGTAAGGGGTGTATGCTGGGCTACTTCGCCGGGCCCTACAACTGACAGCAACAAAACCACTGACGGATCAGGGTCAGGAACCTTCTCAAGCAATCTGGCAGGACTGATTCCGGGAACAACATATTATGTTCGTGCTTATGCCACCAACAGTGAAGGTACCGGATATGGCAATGAAATAAGCTTCTCTACTCCCGTTGCACTTCCAACTATAACGACAATAGAAATTTCATTGATATCCGAGAACAGTGCCAGCAGCGGGGGTAATATAGTACATGGTGGAGGTGCGCCTATAACTGCCAGAGGGGTATGCTGGAGCACTATCACTGGTCCGTTAGTTACTGATGCCCATACCACCGATGGAGAAGGTGGAGGATTTTTCACGAGTCAGATTACCGGGTTAACTGCAAATACAAAATATTATGTCAGAGCCTATGCCACCAACAGTGCAGGAACAGGCTATGGAGATGAGCTTAGTTTCACAACAAGTGCAGCTACCATTGGGATTCCGACAATAGTCACATCTTCTATTACAGGAATTACCTCGACAACAGCAAATTGTGGCGGGAATATAACCAATGACGGAGGTTCTGCCGTAATAACCAGTGGAGTTTGCTGGGGAACCTCACCCTATCCCACAATTACAGGGAAAAAGACAACTGATGGTTCAACAACAGGGATTTTTTCCAGTGTGCTTACAGGACTTACAGGCAATACCAGATACTATGTAAGGGCTTATGCAACAAATTCTGTTGGAACAGCTTATGGTGATGATGTAACATTTACAACCGCAGCAGCAGTTATTCCATCTATTTCTACAGAACCGATCACATCAGTTACCTCAAAATCGGCTGTCAGTGGCGGAAATATACTGAGCGACGGAGGATCGGCAATATTTATCAGCGGCATTTGCTGGAATGATAATGGCGGACCGCTGATCGATGGTAACAAGACTACTGACGGATCTTTTTCAGGCAGCTTTGTCAGCACCATCACCGGACTATCTGCAAATACAACCTATTATGTCAAGGCTTATGCAGTCAATAATGCCGGTACTGCATACGGCGATGAGCTTTCATTCAAAACAAGTCCGGGACTTCCTGTTCTTTACACCACTGCAGTTGAAGCACCAACAATTACCTCAACTTCAGCTCAAAGCGGTGGTAATGTGCTTAATGACGGAGGAACGACAGTTACTGCCAGGGGAGTCTGCTGGAATACAGCCCCGGGTCCGACTGTTTCGAACAGTAAGACAACAGATGGTACAGGAGTTGGAGGTTATTCCAGCCTTATGACCGGTCTTACTCCAAATACCAAATATTATATACGGGCTTATGCGACAAATATATTTGGTACAGAATATGGTAATGAGGTGATATTTACCACCTTAGCCTCAGTTATTACAAGCAATGCATCAGTTACTTCAGCTTACACTGCTACATGTGGTGGTGACATTGATCAAAATTTCGGACCCGAAAGTGTCACAGAAAGAGGTGTCTGTTGGAGTACCAGTGCAAATCCTACAATTGCAAACAACAAAACAATTGATGGAGCAGGCTTTGGAACATTTACTAGCAGCCTTGCAGGTCTTACTCCAAACACAACTTATTATGTTAGGGCGTACGCAATAAATGCCGGTGGAACAGCATATGGAAATGAAGTAAGTTTTACAACTGATCCTGTTTCTGTTGCTGACATTGATGGCAATATTTACAATGTTGTGAGGATTGGCACTCAGCTATGGATGAAAGAAAACTTAAGAGTAATGAAATTTAATAACTTAGATGATGTCCCATATCTTTCCTATAAGGTTCAATTGTTGTCAATTAACAGCAATTTACAACCAATAATTTCTGCTGGCGCAGGATCACTTACAATATCACAAGCTGTATCGGCTGGGATTATCACTTATTCTACTGCTGTGCAATTGGAAAATGATTTAATCGCTGTTTCCATTGGATATACAAATACCTGGACTTTTAATGTAATCTCTGCCGCATTGTCTTCAGTAGCATCAAATATCCCTGAATCGTTTGGGCTACATTATCCGTGGAGTTCAATTGATGACAGTCGAAAAATATGTCCTGCAGGATGGCATGTACCATCGAAAACTGAGTGGGATCTATTAACCACATTTTTAGGAGGAGGAAATGTTGCAGGAGGAAAATTGAAAGAAATTGGCACAACATATTGGATGGATCCTAATACCGGAGCTACAAATGAAAGCGGCTTCTCAGCACTACCTGCCGGGAAAATGGCTTCCTCTATGGTTGGTTTTCGTTATAACTCTTTTTGGTGGAATGCCACAGAAGTAGATCTTAATAATGCATACCAATATAAACTGCAAAATGATTATTCAGGTGTCAGTAACATTTCAGATGATAAAAACAACTTGTGTAGTGTACGATGTATCAAAGATTAGATTGTTTGCAGAAATTAATTCAGAAGATAATGGTAAACTAGAGGTTCGACGGTTGGTACTTTTATCAGGTTTTGTTTTCCAGTATTTGTTTAGATTTAGATTAAAACCTATTAAAGCTTTGGAAAGATGGTATTAAATAAATCAGCTATTGGTTTAATGATAATTGTTTTTCTAATTCTTTCTACCTGCAAGAAGCTTGAAAAGTCAATGTTAGTCTCCACGGGAGAGGTAACAAATATAGCGACCAACTCTGCTGAGGCATCGGGAATGGTTGTTGACCTCGGTGAAGGTGCTACACAGCACGGACATTGTTATGGCACTTCACCAAATGTTACAATTACAGGGACCAAAACCCAGCTTGGAAGCCCTCCCACCGGTGGATTTATCAGTCAGATCACAAATCTGACTGCTGGTACAAAGTATTATATTAAAGCATATATAAGCAGCGGTGCAGAGACTGTTTATGGAAAAGAAATCAGCTTCACAACAGTTTCGCCATCGGAGCCGGTAACAACAACTGCACCTGTTACAGAGATTACAACAGTGTCTGCAGTAAGCGGAGGTGATGTGACCAGTGACGGAGGTTCACCGGTTACTGCCAGGGGAGTTTGCTGGGGTACCTCAGCAGGCCCTACAACAGAGGGCAGCAAGACATCAGATGGTAATGGTACAGGTGTATTCATAAGCAATCTGACAGAACTGATCCCAAACACAACTTATTATATCAGGGCTTATGCAACAAGCGTTGCAGGTACAGGCTATGGAAGTGAGCTGAGCTTTAAAACAATAGCAGCCACCCCT
>CAYLYN010000051.1:0-24284 GCA_964387565.1 uncultured Rikenellaceae bacterium
AAATCAACCACCCCGTCCCGCTCTGGCAACAGAGCGGGACACCCCTCCTTCAAAAGGAGGGGAAATTTGTTACATACTTCCTTCAATTGGATTAACGCAAATTGACGACTATGGAGTTTAGGGGTGAACTTTTGGGAATAGAAATTTTAAGAACAATAAATAATGATAACCATGTATAAAATTTTATGAATTATAACTATGGATAATAATTATGTAACCAACGTGGTGGACCTTACAAGTCCAGAAAAGAATGTCATTTATAACATGACTCATGATGAAGCAGTAAGTGTATTAAGGTCTGGAAATGCAGATGCTGTTAGAAAGATTGACGGGCAGTTCTGCCTTGTTTCTGTTGAAGGCAAAACAATAAGAATGGCTCGTTCAATAGGACGCCCTATGAGGTACTTTATCGCAAAACAGGCATCAGGTCCTATGCTTGTAATTGCAGAAAGGATTGATGTAATATTTGATTTTCTGAAGACAAAAGGTTATGATAACCAGTTTCATCCTTCATATACGCGAATGGTACCTGCTCATTATATAACCAGAATTGAACTTCTCGGATGCCCTGATCCTAATCCGGTCTATGAGAGGTTTTTTACACCTCAGCGTAACAGCCTGCAGCAGAATGATATCACCAGGATAGGAGAAAATTACGTAGGTGCACTTTACAATGAGATTAAGAAGTGGCTTAAGCATCGTGCCAGAACAGGTCCGGTAGGTGTGACCTTCTCTGCGGGAATTGACAGCGGTTCAGTTTTTCTTCTTACCTATCATGCTCTCAGGGAACTTGGTGAAAGTCCATCGAGGCTAAAAGCATTTACCCTCTCCGTTGACGGGGCAGGAGAAGACCTTATGCAGGCCCGTAAGTTTCTTGAAGCACTGGATCTTGAACTTTTCCTGGAACCGGTTGAGGCCGATTATTCATCTGTTGACTGGAAGGAAGCAATAAAGGTAGTAGAGGACTATAAACCGCTCGATATCCAGTCAGCAACTATGAGTCTTACATTGCTTAAGGCAATAAGGTCGAGATATCCCGACTGGAAATATATTATTGATGGTGAGGGAGGAGATGAGAACCTTAAGGATTATCCTATTGAAGAGAATCCGGAACTTACCATAAAGAGCGTTCTTAACAACCTTATGCTGTATCATGAAGGATGGGGAGTCCATTCAATAAAACACTCCCTGACATATTCAGGAGGTCTGAGCAGGGGATATATGAGATCTTACTCTGTTTCAGACACACTTGGATTTGAAGCCTTCAGCCCTTATACACTGCCTAATGTAATTGAAATATCAGAGGGTATTCCGTATATAGAAATGACGGACTGGGATCATAATAAGCTTTATGAACTCAAGGGAGCCATAGTAGCATCAGGTATTAAAACTATTACTGGCATGGAAATGCCTGTCTTTGAAAAGAGGCGTTTCCAGCATGGCGCAGTTCAGAAGAGTGATTTCAGCAAACTTTTTCCCGGAGAAGAGAGGGAATACAGGAAGACGTTTCTCTCAATATATGAGTGACTCGGTTAAAACTGATACAGGCTGGATTTTATCGCACAGGGGGGGTAAGAATAAAGTTGATCCATTTATTCCTTATGCCTGGATGGTGGAAAAGGAACGTACTCGTTCAGGCAAAATTGAAAATACCGGTATTATCTTCCTTACAAACAGGGAGTGTCCGTACAGTTGTCTGATGTGTGACCTCTGGAAAAACACCACAGATGATACTGTACCACAAGGCGCTATCGCTGCTCAGATCGAATGGGCTCTTCAGAAAATGCCAGGTATAAAGCATCTGAAGCTATATAACAGTGGTAGTTTCTTCGACGAAAAAGCCATTCCCGTAAGCGAATATAAGGAAATAGCCACTCTTGTCAGTCATCTCGACAGTGTAATTGTTGAATGTCATCCAAAACTTATAGATGAAAGATGTCTGAAATTCAGGGATATGATCAGGCCTGAGCTGCAGGTTGCTCTTGGTCTGGAGACTGTTAATCCTGATATTCTTCAGAAGCTCAACAAGAAGATGACGCCAGGCGATTTTAAAGATTCTGTTAATTATTTAACAAAAGAAGGAGTCTTTACAAGGGCCTTTATTCTTCTCCGCCCTCCTTTTATGTCGGAGGAAGAGGGTGTTTACTGGGCTGAGAGATCTGTCGATTTTGCCTTTGATTCAGGAGTTGAATGCTGCATTATAATACCTGTAAGGGGGGGTAATGGAGCCATGGAGGTGCTAAAAAACGATGGATATTTTTCACCTCCTGAACTGATATCTGTCGAAAGAGTCCTCGAATATGGGATTAGACTGAGAAGGGGAAGGGTATTTGCTGATACCTGGGACCTTGAAATTTTCTCTGATTGCAAATCCTGTTCCCGGCAGCGAGCTGAAAGGATAAACAGCATGAATCTTTGTCAGGAAATATTAAGGGAAATTGACTGCGATTGTAACAAGTGATAATGTTAGCCGGAACAGATTATTATTTTTTCTTAACCGGAAAAACCATCAACTGACTGAGTGACTCCTCTTCTCCCATAATAATATATTTTCCATCTTCCGATGTGGTAATCGATCCCAGTTGAAAACCTCTCCACAAAATTCCCCTCTCAACATTCTCAATCTTCATAATAAATTCAGGGTTGCCATAGTCATGGAATCCATTATCCCTGTCCCAGCTGAAGAGATGTGAATACCCTGGTTCCCCGCCTGCAATACCCCATAGCTTACCATCACGGGCAGTTGTAATCCCCTTCATACGCGGCATCATTACCGGTTTACCAAGATTTCTGGTCTTTCCATTTTCAGGATTGAGTTCGAAAAGCTGTCCGTCACCAGCATTTCCGCAATATATAGTGCCATCATCAGATATTGTCCATGAATCAGCCATTCCTAAAACCTCTCTTCCCCATACATAAGGTATTGGTGAATCGTATATGATGAATTTTTCTGTTGAGGGAATGAAGCAAAAGAGCTTATTTACAGGCTTACTTCCGAATATCCTGCCTTTATTGTCCATTATTATTGAACGGCTCAGGTATGATTCGGGTTTAAGGCTGAAGTGCGATAGTGTTGCCAGTTCTTTTGCACCTGGAGAGATTTCTTTGTAGATCTTTGATTTTCTGTTCAGAAAATCATAGCTGAAAAACTGACCCGATGGGCAGGTGATGCCATAGACAATATTCCCTTCAGTTTTCTGTGCCAAGGCCAGGATCCCTTCTCCCGGAACAGGTATTCCGGCATCTTCGATGAGGATTTTGCTGTTTTCATCAAAAGAGATAATGAAGATATGACCGTTACCGTTTTTTACTGGAATTGTTCCTGCTATAAATGACCTGTTCTTCCACCTTGCAAAACCTGACCTGACAGCCGTTTGTCCCGGAATAATTTCCTCAAGGTCCTTAACCTCTTTCATCTCCCTGTCTGATAATGATGCTGTGAATACAAAGGGGGATTTTCCATCTGAACCTGATGTGCCGCCAATGATCATATCACCGCTAGTGGTAAGGGATGTAATAGCATTGCGGTAAATTGGCAGTCGGGTAAGCCTGGTATTTTCAAGTGAAACTTCGATGGCAAAGGCATCAGCAGGGGAGAAGAACTCATATTGACCACTGACTGCTGTTGTCATATAGCATAACACAATCAGTATTAAATATTTTGCATATTGTCTCATTTTAAAAGTCTTTTTCAGGATTAAAGATGATCATGAATGGTTTGGATACGGTACCTCTGGTTTCACCTTCTCCTACATTTCTGGTCAGAGATTGAGGAACCTCCTTTCTCCCTGCAAAATAGATGTTCCCGTTTCGGTCTTTAACATCTGATCCTGTTACCTCTGCTATCACTGTAGTCTCAAATTCAAACATTTTCCTGTGGGTTTTTGATAAAGGATCAAATTCCATGAACAGGGTTTTATGATCTTTCGAGAAGTTACCATGACCTCCGACGACATAATATAACTTTCCGTTATTTCCAATCGCAAGATTCGGACAGTAAGGATCCCATAAGTTGATTGTTAGATCTTCAGGAAGAACTCCTCCCAGATCTTCCTTCCTTCCAATTCCTGATTCCTGGGGATGGAAGGCTATTATTTTTGCGCCATAGGTTATCAGGTAAATTGTGTTGCTGGCCTGGTCTTTTGCATAGGCGGTGATTCCGGTAATGATTTTTGACCCGGGTGTCCCTGGAAATGCAGGCAGAGCTTCTTCATCAAAGAGCAACCTTCCTTCTGATTTGTCATACATTACAAGCCGCTGCCTCCAGTCAACATAATAGCAATTGTACCATTGGTCAGTGAATATTACTCTTGGAACATGCGAACTGCCGATCCTTCCCAGGTCTCTCAGACTATTGTTTTCAGGATTATAAATTATGAAATGGACCTGAGGATAGCTGATGGCATAAATGTTTCCTGATTCATAATCAATCTCGATGTCTTTAATACTTTCATATTGAAGCAGGTTACCAAGATTAGTAAGATGTTCATTTTCAGGATCCCATTTCATAACATAACCTCCGGCATAACCATGAGGGTGTTCCATCAGGTACTCCTCACGGCTTTCTCCTCCGTCAGTTGCGAAATAAATCATATTATCAGGGCCTGTTACAATTTTAGAATGTATTTTTCCCTGCCATTGATAATCCCTGAGATTAGCCATCTTGCCAATGAAACCCTTAAGTTCCATCAGGTCACTATCAATATCATACTCGTAGAGGCCGACACTGTCTGCATGGTTTGTGACACCGATATATACACGGTTAAACCTGCTGTTATACCCAATATCTCCCCAGGTTGAGTGACTGTTGCTGAATCCCGGATATTCAATAAACCTGTAATTCTTATCTGTGATTTGATATTCTCTGCCAGTTCCCTCACTGCATTCTGACAGCAGAATTGAAATGCCCAGCAGCAGGCAGACTAAAAATCTGTTGATCATCATATCAGATACTATTCTTAATTAGAAAGGTTGTTTACGCAATGTGTCATCATCTTGTTGAAATCACCTGATTTAATCAGTTTTCTTGAACTTTCGAATTCTGCTATCAGGTTTTTCTTTTCCTCAACAGAAAACATTTCCGAATTTAGCCGGACCGATTCTGATAAGGCTGTGCACAGGTTCCTTGTCTCTTCTGTTTTAGTCTGTTCATTTTCAGAAATTGCCCTAAGCAGCTCCGGGATCAATTTGAAGTAATTATACTTCACCATCTTCATTCCTTCTTTGAAGCCTGTAAGTGTCTCATCATCTGTCTTATCAATAATCCTGGCGAGCTCAAGCATTTTGTCCTGAACATTGAGTTCAAAGATTTTCAGTTCCAGTATTTCCTCTGCATAGACAGGCTTCCCTTTATGTTCAATGGTATAATTATGTTCAATTTCCCCGATAATTGCCGGATAGTGCTGAATCAGGTAAGCTCTTACCTTTAAAGGAATAGCGGTGTCATAGACGAATGCAATATTTTCATCGTTGACAAACCTTTCAAAAAGAACTCCCGATTTTGCGCTGTTTTTCCTGGGTAGCGACATGGGAGCATCCATTTTCAGTGTGCTGAGAGTGATATTTGCCTCAGAATAATCGTCACCGGTCCATTTCTTATTGTGATCAGGCATTCCGATCTTAAGGTAATCTTCAGTATTCAGTGAATAATCCTTTTTATACTGATTACATGAGTTTACTGATAAAAAGATAATCAGGGATGTTAATAACAGGTAGCTGGTTTTATTTTTCATCATTATTTTATTAGTTCCGTGGTCATTCTGACCTTTTGTTTTTAATATAAGTTACTGTATGGTCATTATTTCTTGCGAATACAATTAATTGAGTGCCATCAGGCAATCTGATATCTTTAATATCTCTAATTTCTCCCTTAATAAACAGGCCGCTTTCCTGATCGTTTACCGGAGTAAATTCACCCGATCCGTTACCCTCAAGCAATAGTCCCTTGCCGGTATCCTGTTCCCCGAATTTAATCCTGGTACCAGTGAAATTTCCACCTAAAATAATGTCTTTATTGCCATCATCATTAAAGTCGCCTGATTCTATTGCATAAATGGGGAAATATTGCGCTTCCCTGGGAAGTGCATTTATTTTAAACTGCCCGTTACCAAGGTTTTCAATGTAACAGCTTTCAAAGAGTTTAGCCTTCAGAATAAGAGCATCCGCCAGTTCTTCATCAGTAAAAATGTCATTTATTGTCTGATCTGAATAAGACTTGTAATCAGGATATTTCTTCTTTATGAATGGTAGTTGAGTCTGCAGGTCATCTTTGGAATAAAACGGATAGCTGACGCCGAGAATATAGTAGCACATTATGGCATCCATTGTTCCGTTATTGTCAAAATCCTTAGCATATATTGATGCAGGTTCATCATCTGATACTTTTATCCTGGTGTTGAGCCCCATGTTACCGGCAATAATGTCATTGTCACCATCTTTATCAAAATCAGCTATATGAACAGAGTTCCACCATCCCTCAGACTTATCCAGTCCGCTATTATCAGTTATTTCTTCAAGTGCATTGCCTGAATTAAGGAAGATCCTTATTTTCATCCATTCGCCGGCGATAATGAGGTCTGGTTTTCCGTCAGAGTTAAGATCTGCCAGTGCCGCATCGCTAACCATTCCAGGTTTCAGGAGCTCTTTGTTCATTTTTTCAGTGACATCGGTGAAAAAGCCATTCCCATTGTTTGCAAGGATATAGCTCCGGGGAGACAGGGGATATTTTTCCGGAATGAGCCTTCCGCCTATAAAAAGGTCATAGTCACCGTCATTGTCAATGTCAGATACTTCAACACATGATCCGCTTGTAATCATTACCGGTATTCTGTCGGACGATCTTGAAAATACACCCTTTCCGTTGTTTAAATAAAGCCTGTCCTGAAGATCAGGCGATGAGGGTGAGAACTCATTTCCCCCGCTTACAACATAAAGATCATTATCGGAATCGCCATCCGCATCGAAGAATACTGCATCAGTATCTTCGTGGTTTCTGTCATTCTCAAAGCAGGATTGATCTGCCGGAATGAAAGAACCATTCCTGTTCTGAATATATATTACTCCTGCCATGCCTTTGGCACCACAGAAATAGAGATCTTCAAGACCGTCATTATTAATATCTCCCTTTGCTATCCGGGGGCCGAGTGTTGAAAGAAAATGGGGTAGCAGTATCTGCTTTCTGAAATCAACATAATCGTTTTCAGTATGGGTGAAATCAATATATTTTTTTTCCTCTGTCTTTCTGAAAAGCGGCACAACGGTTTCTGCAAGATCCCCGGGTACAGGTTCAGCTTCACGGTTTTTAAGAATAATGGTCTGTCCCGTTTTAATATTTGTAAGTCTTTGTTCAAGGAGGTCAGGCCATATTATCCTCAACTCGTCAATGATCTCCGTTTTTCCGGTTCCAAAAATCAGTTCGCTGTTCATGGACGACATATATCCTCTTGATGGCTGGAATTCCTGAACCTGCATCTTGTCTCCATACCTGATCTCTACTCTTGCTCCAATTCCCTCCTTATTAAGACCCATTCCCTGGAGTTTGATTTTCAGGTAGTTATTGTTATAGATCTTTTCCGAATTATTACGGTAAACACCTGCAAAGCCATTTATTACATTAGTTACAAGGTCAAGATCCCCGTCATTGTCAAGATCTGCATAGGCTGTTCCGTTTGCCAGGCAGGGATGTTCATCACCCCAGACTTCGGTGACATTCGAAAAAGTGTAATCACCATTGTTCCTGAAGATGTAATTCTTAAGTATTGTGGCAGGTATGTTCTGTGTAACGCCATATTTTGAAAGAAAAGGTTCTCCCTTGCGTTGCTTGACCATCTGTTCCACCGAGAACATAATAGCATCCATGTGAGTACTGTTCCTTCCGTAGCCGTTACTTATGTAAAGATCTTTGTATCCGTCATTATCAAGATCGCAAAGCAGGGGTGACCAGCTCCAGTTAGTTGCAAAAATATTTGCATACTGGCCGATATCAGTAAAGTATCTTCCCCCGTTATTGATATGCAGCATGTTACGGGTTGTCTGATTGTAGAACCCTGTCTTTTTCAGGATGCTGTATTTATCATAATTATCAGGACCTGCGACAAGCTTATTCTCATAATTATCTTCAGGATCCATATCAAGAGTGAACATGTCAATAAATCCGTCATTATTGATATCGGCTGCGTCATTGCCCATGGAGGAGAGTGAAATATGGTCGAAATAGCTTTCGAGTTCCTCACGAAAGGTACCATCCTGCTGGTTGATATAAAAATAGTCCTGTTCCGAGTAATCGTTGCATATATATATATCAGGCCATTTATCGTTGTTGAAATCAGCGATCGCAAGTCCCAGGCCGAAATTCATGATATTGGTTCTCATTCCGGCCTCTTCATTGGCATTAACGAATTTATTACCGGTGTTTTTATAGAGATTATGCTCGAGGTAGGGATCATGCATACTTTTCTGGGCTGAATCCGTGTGGGCATATTCTTCAAGTGAGTGATTGATTACAAAAAGGTCAAGATCACCATCTTTATCATAATCAAAGAAAGCACTGTGTGTTGAATAGGCCGGATCGGCAATCCCCCAGGCAGATGCACTTTCAGTAAATGTAAGATCGCCATTGTTTATATAAAGGAGGTTTCTCCTCTGTTCCGGCCTTCCGTCAGTGGAGCAGGCAATATAAATATCAAGCCACCCATCGCCATTTATATCAGCCATAGATACCCCGTTATTCCATCTCCCTCCGCCTGTTGCCTTTGATTTTGCTGTAATATCCTCGAACCTGAAGTTGCCCTTATTCAGATACAGTTTGCTCTGAACAAAATTACCGCAGAAGTAAATATCTGGTAATCCGTCATTATTTATATCGCCTATTCCAACTCCTGCACCGTTGAATAGATAACCATAATCCAGGATATTAAACTCCTCGCTTTCATGGATAGCATTATTAAAATCTATACCTGTCCTTTTATGGGATAGAGAAGTAAATAACCTGTTTTTATCCCTGGTGCATGAGATATTTATTAAAAGTAAGAGGATTGTCAGGGAGCAGACGAAAGAGAAACGATTTCGTATAATACTCATCTTGAATTAAGTTTATAGGTCACGATTCCCCTGTTACTTATTCCGCCCAGTATATATAAGGTGTTTCTGACTGTTATGGTTTCCAGTGATTTTACATCACCGATCATTCGGAAACCCGACTGAGCCTGAGGTATATATCTGAAGTTTCCCTTACCGTCTCCTTTAAAGAGCTGTCCGTAATTAGCATCAATGACCCCAAGTCTGACGCATGTTGCATTCTGATTTCCAGCAAGAAGGAGGTCGAGATTTCCGTCACGGTCATAATCAACTGGTTCAATCGCAAAAACAGGAGCGAACTGAGCCTCTACCGGCAGTGTCATTTTAACGAATCTCCTGCCATCATTCCTGTAATAAACTGTCCTCAGCTCAGTGACTGAAAGAACCGTTGCATCTTTAAGATCCCCTTCCTGGAAAATATCTGTTAACTGTGCATCAGCATACGATTTGTAATCCTGGAATTTTCTTCTCAAGACCGGTATCTGGGCAAGCATTTCATCGCGGCTGGGCCAGGGGTATGATTTTCCATCGTTATAAAAGGTTATAACAGGATCAACGGAACCATTATTATCAAAGTCTTTAAATGTCATTTGCAGTGGCTTTTCGGCCGAGCATTTAAACTGGGAATTAGTGCCCCAGTTTCCTGCCACAAGGTCCTGGTCTCCATCCTTGTCGAAATCAGCAAACAGCATACGGCTCCAGAATCCTCCGTCAGATTCGGGAAAGTAGGATTTTGTTGCCTCGGTGAAGTTTTTTCCCTTGTTATTTATAAAAGCCCTTACAGGCATAAATTCTCCACAGATAACAAGATCGGGCCAGGAGTCTTGATTCAGATCAACCCAGGAAGCATCTGTTACCATTCCGCCTGAAGAGAGATCCGGAATCAGAATGTCTATATTATTGGTGAATTTCCCTGTGCCGTCATTTATCAGAAGGAATGATTTCTGAGGTTTTGGATATTCACCTGGTATCATTCTCCCTCCGACAAAAAGATCAATATCTCCATCCTTATCAAAATCGGCAGTTTTAACACATGAAGTTGCAGCAGGCATGGAAGGCAGGGCATCAACTATCCTTGCAAAGCGGCCTGAACCGCTGTTGAAATAGATCCGGTCCTGCAGAGCGGGATCAGTTCGTGCATAATCACCATAACCTCCGCTTGCGACATAGAGATCCTGATCTCCGTCATTATCTGCATCAAAGAATATTGCGTCTGCATCGGTACAGTTAAAATCCTCCTTGTAATTGAAGAAGGGCGATGGTCTGAATTTCCCGTCGGCCGACTGAACAAAAAGCTTCGCAGGATTTTCCCTGGCTCCTCCCACAAAAACATCGGCGAGCCTGTCCCCGTTTACATCGGCAACAGCCATTACCGGTCCGACAGCTGAAGGCATATAATGAAGCAATGTCTGACGTTTAAAGTCATTCGTACCATATTCAATATGTTCATACTGAATGATCGGCTCAACTTCAGAAAAGACTGTCCTGATGTTGACATTATTCGCTACCGGGTATTTGTTACCTGATTCAGTAATGATGATAGTCTGGTTTGCCCTTACTCTTCTGAGCCGGCTTATTCTGCCACCCGGCCATTCTACCCTTATTGAATCAACATAATCCCGGTTCCCAAGACCAAAGTGAAGGTTGTTTGTCACTGTGGACTGGTATCCGTGGGTTGGCATCTGTTCGAGATACTGGACAGATCCACCTGAATAAAGGTATATCTTGCTTCCAAGGCCAAGTGTGTTTTTTTCAGCTCCTTTGAGTCTTATGGTCAGATAGTTAGCCCTGGGGTTAGTCTCACGCAGCATATTTCGGTATATTGATGCTGTTTCATTCTGGTTTGATAATACCAGATCAAGGTCTCCGTCATTGTCGAGGTCGGTATAAGCTGTGCCTGTAGAGAATCCCTTTTTTTCAAATCCCCATTCTTCGCTTTTATCAGTAAAAGTTAAGTCTGTATTATTCCTGAATATATAGTTATGGACCGGAGTTGATTTCATAAATTTCGTGAGGGCAAAAGTATCTACTGCTTCCTTCGATCTTGCCGCCTGACTATAGCTGTCATTTTTGTACTTCAGGAAATCGCGGTCAGTATAATCCCTGAAGTAACCATTTGAAATAAAGAAATCCTTCCATCCGTCATTGTCGAAATCAGCAAAAAGAGGAGCCCAGCTCCAGTCTGTATTGGATATACCGGCAAGCTGTCCTATTTCACTGAATGTTCCGTTTCCGTTGTTAACCTGCAGCATATTGCGCATGCTTGAATGATAGTATCCCGCCATAACTGCCAGTGCATACTGGATATAGTTGTCAGGGCCATAGAGAAGTTTAATGCGCCTGTTGTCGGGAGGAAGCATATCAGCTGTAAAAATATCGGGCCAGGTATCATTATTGAAATCACCTATCTCCAGACCCATGGCTGACTGTGAAATGTGCTGAATATAGTCGGTAAGCTTATTGGTGAAGGTGCCATCCTTGTTATTGATATAGAAGTAGTCAGGTTCAATATAGTCATTGGTCACATAGATATCTGCCCAACCGTCTTTGTTGAGATCGCAGATATTAACTCCGAGGCCATAACCCATTGCATTTGATATTATTCCGGCTGATAATGTAACATCAACAAAGCGATTTCCATCATTACGGAATAATTTATCCCCGGCATACGGATCAGTCACAGACCGGGCTTCCTCAAAATCCATGCCTCTGATAACTATAACATTGGTTGCTACCATGAACATGTCTAGATCACCGTCGAGATCATAATCAAAAAAAGCACCCACTGTCGAATAGGTATCGTCATCAAGACCGTACTCCCTGGCTTTCTCATCAAATGTCAGGTTACCTTTGTTGATATAGAGCTCATTTCTTCTGCCTTCCGGTACTCCTTTTCCTGAGAAACAGACATAGATATCCAGAAGTCCGTCTCCGTTAATATCAGCCATTGTAACTCCTGTTTTCCATCCCTTACGGCCTTCAACGCCGGAACTCCTTGTTATGTCCCTGAATTTGAGATCACCAAGGTTCTGGTATAGTTTATTGTATCCCATGTTTGAGATGAAGAATATATCTTCAAGTCCGTCATTGTTAAGATCCCCTACAGCAACACCTCCGCCATTGTAAAGATTCTCATGAGTAAGAGCATTTGCCTGTCTGTTTTCAGTTATGACGTTTTTAAATGTAACTCCTGATTTTTGGGGAGGCACAGGCTGGAATAGCTTTACACCCTGACTAACTGCATCATGCAGAGATAAGGTTAAAAATATCAGGACTCCTGCAAGAGAGCTGATTCTATATAGTTTCAGGTTTAAAGTTCCATGTTCCATGTCCCAAATTCCGTGTTCAGTGGTTTAATTAAAAAGCCAATGAGCGTCGCCCAGCTTTGCCATCCGCCTTCGTCGGACGTAGTCCGCTACGGCGGACGAAGTCCGAAGCTTTAGCGTAGGATGGCGCCCAGCGTCCAGTGTCCAGCGCCCAGCGTCCAGTGTCCAGCGTCCAGCGCCCAGCGCCCCTTTGCAAATATAACATGATTTTTTAACCGGCAGAACTTAGTTCCGCCATTAGCCATATTGTAAATGCAACCATCGGAGTCCAGTATTCGGAGATCTGCCAGCTGCCATTGCCTATATCAGGCTGATCAGAAGCACTGCCCCCGAGTCCGTTAAGAACAGCACCTGGTATTACGGGTGTATTTGGAAGAAAGGTACTGCCTGGAAAATGTTTCGGATGATTATATCCTATTCCGATAACTGTTGAGCTGTTGAAAGGATTTGTCCCGACTATCCAGTCAAGCTGTTTCTGAGCCATAACCTTCATTTCAGGGTCATTCAAAGCTTCTGAAGCCTTTATAAGTCCGACACCGGCTGAAGCCAGATTAGAGTTAATACCCACCCACCAGCTTAGTTCGGGCTGCATAAAGTACCTGTACCAGTATTGGCCTGCCCTTCTGTTTCCTCCAGGGTCTTTATCAGAATATAATCCGAAAGGGACGATTCCGAAACTGTTCCTTGAAGTTATAACTCTTAAATAATCCCTGACGTAATTTGATACTATTTCTTTCCATGACGCTGAATCTTTGTCGTCAGGGAAAAGCTTGATCATATCGCAGAGTGAAATGATCTCGAGGCATCCTTCCCATATGTTCTTATAAGGTTCTTTATTGTCGGTTGAAATACTGAAGAAGCCACCTATCTCTTTATCCTTTCCTGTAACCTGTAGTTTTTTCAGGATGGCAGCCTGGGAGACTGCAAAGTCCTTGTATTTCACATCACCTGTGGTTTTAAACATTTCCACAGCCGCCTGCAAAGATGCTCCGATCACACTGGTCTCCTTGTTATATGTTTTTGTTAAGCACCAGTCAAAGCATTTTCCGGCAGCCAGGAGGCATTTTTCAGAATATGCTTTGTCAGCCGGCCGGGTAATTCTTGTCATTATAGCTTCTGCAGTGATGAAGTTATATTGCCCGACAAGGTCGAGAGGGTCGGTACGAATTACCCTGTCGTCATTTGATCCGAAAACAAGCATGTCGGCTCTTGATTTTCCTGCTGTTGGTTTCACAAACTTGAGATCGCCTCCTTCAGGTCCAATAACATTGTCGGTCCACCTGTTACTGTCGGAATGTTTCTTAACATCCCCTCCAACAAAACTCATTATATAACCCTGGGGCTCCTGCATCTTTAGAAAATACTGATTTCCCCAGAGAAGTTCTTCAAGTATCCTGGACCTGTTATTATCCTTTTTTGAGTCAAGCTCATATGTTTTTGAGAGACCTATCATTCCGTAAATCGTGGCTCCAACCCATTTTCTCAGATCGCTTGCATCATGCCATCCTCCTGAAACATCCTGGTGTCTTCCGTTATCCATTCTAATTCCGTCATCAGTGTGACAGGGAGTCAGATATCCGGTTGTGCTTGCTCCGCATCGTTGCATTGAAAAATATTTGACTATCAGATCCATCGCCGGTCTGTATGCAGATGAGCTTACTGAAAAAGGGAAAGATCTTAAAGTATCACATACAATATAATATTGGCCCTCCTTATTCAAAGAGCTGAAATCTCCCGCAGAATAGACACCAAAATCGCCATTTACAGTCCTGAATGACCCGGAATAAACTGTCTTCATGGATGAAATGTCGACTATATTGAACCTGCTGTCTATAACTCCTTTTGCTACAACGGTCTTTGAAGCTCCGGGATTATATCCTGCATGATTGATCAGAAGATCAACGTTGAGATCCCTGGATATCTCCTGTGCATTTAGCACGGTATTTACCGTAACTATCAGAATAGTGACTATGATTCTAGATACTGTTCTGTTCATGATTATAAGTGTTAATGATTGTTAATATTGCCTGTTTTTAGAAAATTCTTATATTTAGTACCTCAGGATACCTTAATTTAGCTTATTGCCACTAATGTATAATAATCCAGGCTATTTTATAACATAAGAGAACTCAAAAACCAACTTATCATGAGAAGAATTTTATTTTACACCGGCATAATGTCAATTGCATGCCTGATACTTATATCATGCAGCGGAGTTAATAAAGATGATAATGTAAAGGCGTTTACGAATGAACCATTCAGGATTAAGCGTGGTACCAATATAGCTCACTGGTTGTCACAGAGCAGGCGCAGAGGAGAGGAAAGGACTGCATTTTTTACCGAAAAAGATGTAAAATACATCGATTCCCTTGGATTTGATCATATCCGGTTGCCAATCGATGAAGAGCAGATGTGGGATGAGACAGGCAAAAGGAATGATGATGCTTTTGCCCTTATGAAAAACTGTCTTGACTGGTGCAGCAATGCCGGTCTCAGGGTCATTGTCGATCTTCACATATTGCGTTCGCATCATTTCAATGAAGGTGATAAACCACTCTGGACAAAACCGGAGGAGCAGGATAAATTTATATTGCTCTGGAAGGATCTCTCCTCTTTCCTGAAAGATTATCCTAATGGGATGTTGGCATATGAACCTATGAATGAGCCTGTTGCCGACAATCCTGAGCAATGGAACAACCTGCTTGCCCGTCTTATCGACTCAATACGTGTATGGGAGCCAGCAAGAGTGCTCGTACTTGGATCAAACAGGTGGCAGTCAGCTGATACTTTTGATACCTTCAGGGTGCCTGAAAATGATACAAATATTATTCTAAGCTATCATTTCTATGAGCCCTTCTTCCTGACACATTACAAGGCAAGCTGGACCAATTTAAAGGATTTTGAGGGTAAGGTGAATTATCCCGGGCAGATTGTACTTGACGGGAAGCTACCGGAACACAAGCGTGTTTACAACAGGGATACCCTTGAATATATGATGCGAAAGCCTTTTGCAATGGCTGAGAAAATGCAATTACCAGTATATTGTGGTGAATTCGGCATATTTATGGACTATTTCCCGGAGGCAAAACTTGCCTGGTACAGGGATATGGTATCAATTTTCGAACAGCACAATGTGGCGTATGCCAACTGGAACTATAAATCAACAGCTTTTGGAATTGTTGACGATAAGGGACTTCCTACACCAAAGACTGATATATTGCTGGGGAGGAAGTGATGTATTAAGTAATCGGTTCCCGATAGCTATCGGGACAAAGATTATAGGGACTAACTGGACCTGAACCCCGGACCCTATTGCAGTCAACTTAAGATTGTTGTTTGCAAAAAGTAATGAGTTAAAAAAGTTTCCCCTCCTTTTGAAGGAGGGGTGGCGACGCAAAGCGGAGCCGGGGTGGTTGATTTATTTAAACGGACACGCACAATTACAGACTAAAATTAACTAAGTGTTAAGAATAGAAAAAATCGCAATTTAGTTTTGTAATAATGGTTTTACTGTTTGAAAAGATTTATTATTCAGGGATCTTGAATTTATTTTAAAGTCAAACATAAATAGTCTTTAATAATAAGGAATGTATCTATTTGAAGAACTAATCAACCACCCCGTCCCGCTCTGGCTGCAGAGCGGGACACCCCTCCTTCAAAAGGAGGGGAAACTTATTCCCTATATTTCCAGCAATAAAATCATAACCTTATTGACAGCTTTGACATCTAACTCACAAAAATAATTTTGAATTATGTTTTACTAATAACCAAACCCTATGAAAAAGATTTCCAGATTAATACCCTTAATTCTTCTCCTGCTGATCTGGCATGGGAATTCGTATGCTCAGTATTCTGACGATGCAGTCTTCCAGGTAAAGGGATTTTGCATCAATGCACCTTCTCCTCAGGGCCTTGATCGTTTTGTCAAATTTATTGGTGACGAACTGGCTCCGAGAGGAGTTAATACCCTGTTCCTCCTGGGAGATTATAACTATCAGTTTGAAAGCTATCCGCAGCTTGCCGATTCAAATGCACTTTCCAAAAGAGATGTCAAGAAAATCGTGGCAGCCTGCAGAAAGTACAATATCAGGATCATACCACAGATAAACCTTATAGGACATCAGTCCTGGGCAGGCAATCTGGGAAACCTTCTTACTCATTTCCCGGAATTTGATGAGACTCCGGAGATTAAAATGCCGGAGAAGTATGTATGGCCGAATGATGATTTTTTATATTGTAAAAGCTATTGCCCGCGGCATCCCGATGTTCACAAGGTGCTTTTTGCGGTTATTGATGAGATATGTGACGTTTATGAGGCGGATGCCTTTCATGGTGGGATGGACGAGATCTTCTACCTTGGTTCTGATAAATGTCCTCGTTGCAAGGGGATAGACAAAGCTGAGCTTTTTGCAGATGAGGTAAGACTTATCAGGGATCACCTGAAACAGAAAAACAGGGAGCTCTGGATCTGGGGCGATCGTTTTATTAACGGCAGGGAGACGGGGATTGGCTTCTGGGAAGCATCCTACAACTATACATGGAGAGCTATCGACATGGTACCTAAGGATATTGTTATCTGCGACTGGCATTATGAAAGACCTGACCAGACACCTGTCTATTTTGCAATGAAGGGTTTCAGGGTCGTTACCTGTCCCTGGAGAACTCCACCAAGAGCTGTTATACAGGCTGAAGACATAGCCAGATGGCGGAAGTATGCAACACCTGAGATGAAACCCAGATATTATGGTATGGTACTAACTACATGGATGGACAATGGCGGATTTATTGATGGATTCTACGGTGATATTTCAGACCGTGCAAAAGGTGCTGTTCATCCGCGCAATGAGTCCTACACACCTTGGGATACCTTCAAAGCCATGTATGAGAGGATGGATGAACTTGAGAAAGCAAAGTAAAAATTTAGTTCAGTTAACAATTTATGCCGATCATTATGAAAACCCGAAATATTTTATTAACTTTAATATTATTGCTGGGATTCAGTATCCATGCATATTCCCAGAATGATCCCGGTAATATTTTCCAGGTAAAGGGATTCTGTATCAGCTCTCCAAAGCATTCAGGTGTTGACAGATTTGTAAAATTCATTGATGATGAACTTGCCCCGAGAAAAGTGAACACACTGGTCCTCCTGGTAGGATATAATTATCAGTACAAGAGCTATCCGCAGCTTCAGGACTCCGGAGCCATGACCAAGAAGGACGTAAAAAAGATCGTTGAGGTCTGTAAAAAGAACAATATCAGAATCATCCCTGATATTAACCTGCTGGGTCACCAGTCATCAGGTAACAGGCTGAACAAGCTTCTTGAACATTTTCCGGAATTCGATGAAACGCCCCATATCAAGATGCCTGAAAAGTATGTATGGCCAAATAAAGATTTTCTCTATTGCAAAAGCTATTGCCCCCGTCATCCTGAAGTACATAAGGTAGTATTTGCAGTTGTTGATGAGTTATGTGACGTCTTTGAAGCCGATGCATTCCATTCAGGAATGGATGAGATATTTTATCTTGGTGATGATAAATGTCCGCGCTGCAAGGGCGTTGATAAGGCGGTCCTGTTTGCTGATGAGGTAAATCTTGTCAGGGATCACCTTAAAGAGAAAAACCGTGAACTGTGGCTCTGGGCTGACCGTTTTCTTGACGGAAGGTCAACAGGTCTTGGTTTCTGGGAAGCTTCCTATAACTATACATGGAGAGCAATCGACATGGTTCCCAAAGACATAGTTATGTGTGACTGGCATTATGAAAGGCCTGACCAGACAGCTATATATTTTGCCATGAATGGTTTCAGGGTGATTACATGTCCCTGGAGAACACCTTCAACTGCCGAAATACAGACTGAAGATATGGCGAGATGGGTAAAATACGCAACTCCTGAGATGAAGCCAAGGTACTATGGAATGATGCAGACCTGCTGGACAAGCACTGAAGGATTTATAGACGGATTCTACGGAACAATTAATGACAGGAATAAGAGGGCTATTCATCCAAGGAATGAGGCATATACACCCTGGGATACTTTCAGGGCAATGTATAAGAAAATGGATGAACTGGAGACCGCAAAATAGAAGACGTTGAGAAGTTTTATTTTTAAACACAGAGGGCACAGAGTAATCTCAGAGGACACAAAGCTAAAATCTGACTTTTATTTCTTTGTGAACTCTGTGCTCACGATAATTATCGTGATTCTTTGTGATCTCTGTGGTTAATGGATTTGGATTTTTTCAACTCACTGAATAAACAAATGTGTTTTACATACTAATTATGATAAATCATTCAAACAATCAAACCATGAAAAAAATCAATGTTTTGTTTTTATTAGGATTATTTGTTCTCCAGGCAGACCTTTTATCTGCAGCTTCTCCTGAAATAATCAGGATCAGGCAGAGACCTGATACTGTTGGCTTATATGAGAAATTTGAAGTTTCAATGGAGCTTAAGTGTGATTTTGTGAATCCTTTCGATCCGGATGAAATTGATATTAAGGCAGAATTTACTGCTCCTTCAGGAAAAAAATGGAAGATCAACGGGTTCTATGACTTTTCAATGTCGACATTATGGAAGGTAAGGTTCTCTCCTGATGAAACAGGCAACTGGAGCTATATTGTTACTGTAAAGGACAGGAATGGTAGTGTTAACGGAGCTCCGCAATCCTTTACGGCAGTAGCTTCAAAGCATAATGGTCCTTTAAGCGTAGCAGAGAATAAGCGATATCTGACACACAGCAACGGGAAGGATTTCTATGGTGTGGGACTGTGGTATAATGACGGATATGAGGGATTCGGAAGCGGCAGGGTGGAGGCAGCTGAACTGGACAGGCTGAAAGCACTGGGAGTCAATTTTATCAGCACTTACATTACACCACTGGAAACATGGGCCACCGGTGTAGGTCGTTATGATCAAAACATCGCAGGGCGAATTGATGAACTGCTTGAGATGCTTGAAGAGAGGGATATGGTTCTGAGTCTTAATATGTGGTTCCATTCTTATCTTTCAGAGACAGTATGGGGTGGCGGAAATGTGAGATGGTATGTGAATCCTTATAAACAGATAACTGAAGCTAAGGATTTTTACAGGAGCGATGCTGCCTGGAAATACCAGGAGAAGTTATATCGTTATATGATAGCACGATATGGATACAGTCGTTCACTGGCCTTATGGTTTATTGTTGATGAAGTGAACGGAACCGATGGCTGGGTTACAGGAGACAGCCTTAAGGCAGCAGAATGGATAGGTAAAGTTCATAACTATCTTAAAGCCAACGATCCATGGAACAGGCCCACAACAGGAACAAGAAGCGGGGGAATAAAGGAGTTCTGGCACGAAGGATACCAGATAACAGATATCGCTGCCCGCGAAATATATGAAGCACAGGGATTTCCCATTAACAAGACAAATACAATTGATTCTGCTGAAGTACATCCTAACAAAAGCAGCTACAGGAATTATGCAAGTGAAAATCAGAAACTTTGGCATGGTTATGGAAAACCTGTTATTAATGGTGAAACCGGGTGGGCTCACACTTTTTATGAGCCAAGCATGCCGGGTTATCTTGCCCAGGTACATAATGCAATGTGGGTGACCCTTGCCACCGGATCGTGCATGATGCCTTTCTGGTGGGCACATTCAAGATTCATTAATGATAATGTGGTAAATAACCAGCTTACAGGTCTACGGAGATTCACCGACAGGATACCATTTGCTCACCTAACTGATATCAGACCTGCCAGTATTAAGTGCATTAAAGGGGGTGATGTCTATGGAATGCAGACAAACGAAATGGTTTTCGGATGGGTGGTTAATTCAGAAGGTGATGTAGCGAATGAGAAGATTACTGTTTCATCTCTTAAGGACGGGAAATATAAGCTTTCAACCTTCCATACCTGGAGAGGAATGTTCCTCGAGGAAAATGATGTGACAGTTACAGGCGGATCTATAACCTTCAGTCCTCCATATATGAGGATCACCGGATCACAGGCAAGATATATCGGTCAGGATATGGCCTTCATTCTTAAATATATTCCGGAACAAGTTCCGGTGCCGGTGAAAGCTAAGAGTGGAAGGGGAGGTAAATAATAAAAGTTTTGACAGGTATCAATTGTTTTGAATCAATCTTTGAAGGGGGCCGTAGAGTCTTAAATTCCCCCTTTGAAGGGGGTTAGGGGGATGTTTCATAAAGAAGCAAATGCAAAAAAACAAAATACTTCCATATAATCCCAATTTAAGATTAATTGCCCGAAAATTGAGGAATAATAGTACTTTATCTGAAGTATTGGTCTGGCAGAATATTTTAGGAAAAAGCTATGGTTATGAATTTCACAGGCAAGTCCCTATAGATGAGTTTATTATTGATTTTTATTGTCATGAGTTAGCTCTTGCAATTGAAATTGATGGGAATACACATGATTTTAATTATGATCATGACATGATACGTCAGGAGAAATTGGAAAGACTAGGTATTTCTTTCATAAGATTTAGTGATATTGATATTAAACGTAATATAAATGATGTCTTGAAGGCATTGGAATATAAAATAATGGAAATTGAGAAAACCAGGGGACTGTTATGAAATGACATCCCCCTGGCCCCCTTCAAAGGGGGAATTCACATGAACATGGTTCATTACTTAAAGATTAAATAAATTATAAATATTTAAAATATTTTCTATGAAAACTCTTCTTCTCAAAAACAGGATATGTATGGTATCTCTTTGGATACTTCTTATCCTTGCCGGAATAATCATTCCGACTGAGACAGCCTCAGCCCAGAAACGGAAAAGTAAAAAAGAAGCTGCTCCTCCTGTTAAACCTAAACTGGTAATTGCTGATAAAGGTGCAAGTCTATACAGAATAGTACTGCCTTCATCTTCAACAGTATATGAGAAGCAGGCTGCGCAGGTTCTACAGGACTATCTGCTGCAGATTTCAAACACTGCCCTCCCGATAATTACAGCTGACAAGCCGGGAAGCCCCTATGAAATATTGCTTGGACAAAACGACCGGCTTGGGGAGCGAGGGATAGATATCGACTTTAATGAGCTTGAAGCTGACGGATTCGTAATAAAAACCGACAGTATGAGACTGATAATTGCAGGAGGCAATTACAAGGGGACTCTTTACGGAGTATACACATTTCTTGAAAAGTTCCTTGGTTGCAGGATGTACAGTCCGAAGGTAAAAATCATTCCCACAACTGATTACATAGCATTTGAGAGCATAGATATTAAAGAGATCCCGGTTCTGAAGTTCAGGGATACACATTACAGTGTTACCTGGCAGGAAGAATACTCAGCATGGCATAAACTTGATCATGAACCCGGAGGGGGTATTGGAAAACCCCTTTGGGGCTCATGGGTTCACACATTCAACTCACTTGTACCCCCGGAGCTTTATTATGATGCTCATCCTGAATATTTTGCACTACGTGATGGCAAGAGGCTGCCAACCCAGCTTTGTCTTACAAACCCCGATGTACTTAAAATAACTGTTCAGAGTCTCAGGAAAAAGGCTGCTGCCCATCCGGAGGCAAAATACTGGTCAGTGAGCCAGAATGACAACAGGCTTTACTGTCAGTGCGACAACTGTCGTGCTATCGACGAAAAGGAGGGATCACCTTCAGGTTCGATCATAACATTTGTAAACCAGGTTGCCGATCAGTTTCCGGATCTCACAATTTCAACCCTTGCATATGAATATGGTAGAAAAGCTCCCCTTACCGTCCGTCCGCGCAAAAATGTCAACATAATGCTCTGCAGTATCGAAGCCAGGCGCGACATTCCAATTGAAGAAGGGGATGACGATGAGAGCAGGAGTCTGGTAAAAGATTTCGAGGACTGGGGTAAGATTGCATCCGATATAGTTGTGTGGGATTATGTTATTCAATTCACAAACCTTGTCAGTCCCTTCCCTAACCTTCACGTTCTTCAGCCAAACCTGAGGTTTTTTGTAAAAAACGGTGCAACAGCCATGTTTGAGCAGGGTAACAGGGATGGCGGAGGTGAATTTGCAGAACTGAGGAGTTACCTTTTATCAAAGCTGATGTGGAATCCTGAAGAAAATGTTGATACCTTGATGAATGACTTTCTGAGAGGTTACTATGGAGCCGCATCCGTACCAATCAGGAAATATATTGATGAGATGCGTGCTGCATTGCTTGCATCAGGAAAGCAACTCCGTATTTTCGGATCGCCCAATGAAGCCTCTGTTAGTTATCTTACTCCGCAATTGATAGACAGGTACAGGCAATTATTCGATGAAGCTGAGAATGCTGTTGCCGGAGAACCTGAAGTCCTGGAAAGAGTGAGGACTGCAAGGCTGCCGCTGAATTTTGCGATAATGGAACAGTCAAAAAAGAACTTTGCCGGTGAGAACGGAGTATTTGTGATGTCTGGTGATAAATGGATTGTCCGGCCGGAAATCAGATCTATGGTTGATCCTTTTGTTGATCTATGTATCCGCACAGGTGTTGATATGGTAAAAGAATGGAGTACAACGCCGGAAGCTTACCGTTCGGCAATGTACAGGTTGTTTTATCTCGGAAGGAATGAGCATCTTGCCGTCGGAAAGAAACTGCAGCTGCTTAGTCCTGATACACTTACAGTAAGTTATGAAAGATCAAAATTGCTTAATGATGGTATAAGGGGCAGTCACGATAACAGTTATAACTGGCTCTCCTTTGCAGGAAAGAATCTGGATGTGGTTATTGACCTTGAGAAGCCCACGAGGGTACAACATATTGAGTGTGCATTTTATCAGCGGGCATTATGGCTGAGCATGTTCCCTGTCAAGGTGGAATTCTTTGTTTCTGATGACGGGGTGAAATATGAACTGGTCGGCATTACTGAGAATACAATGCCTATTGACCAGTGGGATGCATTCCAGAGGGATTTTATTGCCGATTTCAAATCGCGCGAAACAAGGTATGTGAGGGTCGTTGCCCACTCGATGGGTATTACTCCGGGATCACATCCTGGTGCAGGACGTCCTCCCTATATGCATATTGATGAGATTGTGGTGGAGTAAATTTATTTGAGGGTGTCTCAAAAGTAGACCACCACTGCCCTGTCTGTCGTCTGGGGTACTCCCTGCTCCAGGCAGGGCAGGCTCTCCTTGAAAAGGAGTAAAGGTTAATGAATTAATTATCAGATATTTCCCCTCCTTTTGAAGGAGGGGTGGCGACGCAAAGCGGAGCCGGGGTGGTTGATTTATTAATTTCTTTTTACCTTTATGTCTGTGAAAAATGAAAATCTCTTTAACAGAAAAGAACTTAAATCTTTAAGATCATCTCTCAGGAAAAGTTCCACTTCATCTGAAGCAGCATTATGGGAGTATTTAAAATCCAGAAAGCTTGAAGGAAGAAAATTCAGGAGACAATACAGTATTGGTAATTACATTGTTGACTTTTGCTGTCCTTCAGAAAAACTGATCATTGAGCTTGATGGAGATCCACATGGTGAATATCACAAAATACAGAAAGATGAGATCAGAGATAACTATCTGGTAAGCCTGGGATTCACTATACTCAGGTTTGAGAACAGATTTGTATTTCAGGATCCTGAATACATAAGTAGTGAGATACGAAAAGTATTTAATAGATGATTGCCACAAAAAAACAAATCAACCACCCCGGCCGCAAATCAACGTTGCAATACTTTAACTATCATTTTACTGCGGCCACCCCTCCTTCAAAAGGAGGGGAAACTTATAAAGCTCTATTATACTATTATACTATGCTTAGGTTGACGGCTTTGCCTTTTTACCCTTTAATTTGATACTGTCATCCCGAGGCCCGCAACAGCGGGACGAGGGATCTCCCCGGTGTTAATTGTATTTTGCTAAAAAAACGGCATTTATTGAAATGTGAG
>CAYLYN010000052.1:0-24125 GCA_964387565.1 uncultured Rikenellaceae bacterium
CTGCTCCCAGTTCCCCAAGCTTATAAAGAGAAATAAGAGGCATTGAGATATTTGTATAAATAAGCTTCTTACCCCCGGGTATTTGCGGAAGATTCAATGTTGTATCCACAACAGCATCCAGTCCTCCTACATGAGTTATCATAACTGCAGGATTTATCTTTCCTTCTCCCATAAGCTTCAATGATTCCAGCATATCCTCAGTATTTCCACCTGATGTTCCTACAAGGTGAGTGAAGGCATAATGTACATTGTAGAAGTTGAATTCAGCTTTAAACTCAGTATTGGTAGGCCCGGCAAAGAAATTCAGGCATCCGTCAAAACCAAGGATAGCATCCCCCAGTTCCACAACACTTTTCACTGGAGCAAAGACAAAGACATCATCGAATCCTGTACCATCTGTAAATTCTCGGAGATGCTTTACTGCATTATTCATTTTACCGGTATTGACATAAACGAGTTTAACACCTTCTTTTGCAGCATTTTCAGGTGTAAAGAGGCAGGCTGCCCTGGCAAGGCGGTTATCATCAATATCAGTGACAACAAGGAGAGACGGCCTGCGCTCCTGGTGCAGCGCGTAATCAATGGCTCCCAGTCCCATAGGACCCACTCCTGCAAGGATTGCCATCTTACCTCCCCTCCTTATACCCATTTCGTGGTTATATGTACCTGGCGGAATATGGTAACTTGCATGGAAGGCACCTGTAATACACGACATCGGTTCCGACAGGGATGCCGGGAAAAAAGCTTCACCATCATATGGCAGAAGGCAGTTGGCTTCCATTACAATCGGAGGTATTATAATATGTGTGGCATCACCACCAATATAACGGTATGAATAACCGGGAGCATTTA
Organism: uncultured Rikenellaceae bacterium; assembly: GCA_964387565.1. Taxonomy (GTDB): domain Bacteria; phylum Bacteroidota; class Bacteroidia; order Bacteroidales; family VadinHA17; genus LD21. The sequence continues at coordinate 853 of CAYLYN010000052.1, forward strand.
ACGTTCCCATATGGTTCATGGCCGGCTGAATGGAAAATTTCTGACCCGGACTGAATTTATCCTGCCATTTTTTTCCTACCTCAAGGATCACACCCGCAAATTCATGGCCAATCATTGTCGGATTGATATGTATGTCGTCAGGAACCCTCTTATGGTCAGCTCCCTGCATTGCCGCTTTATATGACGACATGCAGATGCTGTCTGATACAACCCGGGCAAGTATTTCGTCCTCTTTCATTTCAGGAAGTTCGAACTCCTCCAGCCGGAGATCCTTCTTGCCATAAATCCTTACTGCTTTAGTTTTCATTTATTTGAATTTTCTTAAGCTATAAACATCCCCCCGTGCCTCGCTATTGCCCGGCTTTCCCTTCAAAGGGGGAATTATTTCTACTATATACATCCCCTTGCCTCGCAATTGCCCGGACTTTACCCTCAAAGGAGGAATTGCTCACTCAATGCTTACCAGTTAGTCGTTTACCATCAACCAAGCATCACCTGACCCCCTGTTACAGGTAAGGCCTGGCCTGTTTCATATTCCTGATCAGTCAGATAAAAAATTGCTTTCATTACATCCTCAAGCCTGCAGCCTCTTCTCATAGGCACCTGGTCTTCATAAAACTTTCTGACATCATCTATGTTCCTCGCTCCCGGTACCTTACCGGTTTTCAGGTACTGAACAAATAACCCGTTTACAGGATCAGACCATAGTGGTCCTTCGTAAAAGTTGCCGGGGCATACAGAATTAACCTTTATTCTGTGAGGTGCAAGTTCCATGGCAAATGACTGTGTAAGTCCTATGCCGCCGAATTTCGCTCCTGCATATGCAAAATTACGGTTACTGCCACGCAATCCTGATTTGGAGTTAATCTGGATTATGTCAGTGAAATATTCATTGTTCTCCTGATTCTGTATCTTCATTATTTCAGAAGCATACTTTACACAATGGAAATAACCGTTGTAATTTACTTCTGTTGTCTTTGAGAATACGTCAGGATCCATTTCATCGAGACCTCCGGCGCGGAGAATACCGGCATTACTTATCATCAGATCAATTCCTCCAAACTCACTTACAGTAAAGATGATCAGGTTTTTAACTGATTCGGGATCAGCTACATCAGTTTTAAAAAAAAGGATCTTTCCTGATGATTTCTTCCCTGAGAGCCTGGATACAAATGCCTTTCCTGTATCTTCATTCAGGTCTGCAATAATGACATTCATGTTCTTCAGATAGAGGCTCTCTGCTATTCCTGCACCGAAACCCTGTGCACCCCCGGTTACAACAGCTATCTTATTGTTTAGTTTGTTTTCAGAGTGTGCTGACCGGGAAATTTTTCTCCTGTAATTCTCAACCTCCCACTTATCAATAAATGAAACCTGTTCTGGTGTAAGGAATTTTATTCCGCCGCAACCTGATGCATAATGAGATATCCTGATAAGATCCTCATAAATATCAAGCGCTGATTCAGCTGAATTATAGCTTTCATCAACAGCAACTATTCCCATATCTTTTATTACCAGTATCTTTGGAGTAAATCCATACTCCTCTCTGAACCGGGGTAACTGGTATTTCACAGAGTCAATTATTTTTTCTGCAGTTGAGGAGTGTTCAATGTACATGTACCTTGTTTTGCAATAGACAATAATGTCAGGCGTCAGAGGAAGTGATATTTTATGAAATTCCTGCTGGTTCCTGTAGAATTCGGCTATTGTTGAATTGTTCCGGTACCTTATTATTCCAGGTTTCTCTCCTGACAGTATCATTCTGAGGGCAGGCAGGACTTCATGCAGAACCTTATTATATTGAATAATTTCCGGCTCGGGAAGAGGAGTTATCTCACTACTTATTCTGGAAATTATATCATTATATATCTGTTTGATCTCTTCAGTTGAATCAGCGCTGACAAATGAGCCATGATTTTCCAGGAAGATTATTTTCGGATCACTTTTAAATTTCTCCCTGTGCTGAATAATCTCTGCTTCAAGTTTTTTGAAAAGAATATATCCGGGATCGGTATAGGGAATGAAAAGTACTTCCTCGCCGAAAAGCTTCCTTGTCATGCTTTTCGCATTTCTGCTGCAGAGCATCCCGTTAATGATAGTAGGATGGAGGTGGACCACATACCTGTACTGTATCAACTCATGAAGTGATGTCTCAACCGACGGCCTTTTGATCTTCAGAGGATCAGAAATACTCCTGAAAAGATCATTTTTAACCTGTTCTTCCCTTTCAACAGGGTCTTCCGGATAACTGTTAGAAGAAATAAGATGCAACTTTTCCCGGTCGAGAGCAACCAGACCCTCTTCGTCCAGATCAGCCAGCGCATAGCCGCTGGCTTTGATCCATATCCTTGATTCATCCTTGTAAGATGTATTTCCGCCCCCGGCAATCACATAATCTTTATTGCCTCCATAGAACCTTGAAATTTCTATCAGCTCCTTTAATTCGGATTTCATTATATAATAATTAATTTTCTAAGGTATGATGGAACCTCCATGTAACTGATTATTATATTATTGTGTTTGTGTATGCAAATACATGGAGGTTTCATGTTACCGTTTCTTTAAATAGTATTCAATTACCATCTTTCCGAGTCTTACCAGTTCATCTCTCTGATCTGCACTGTGACGTCCGTCGGGCATAACGTATCCCTGTCTTCCATCAATTCTCAGATACTGGTGGGCAGCTATTATGCAGGCCCCTTCCCATGAAATTCTTTTAAGGTTATCGTCGAGTGGCACAGATCCTCTGGCAGTAACAGTAAGAGGGATCATCTCCGGTGTGTTATGTTCTGTGCCAAAGGTAATTACGAATCCTTTCTTGTGGAAAAACTCAACAAAGCTTTTTAATACAGAGTGATCGTTTCTCCCCGGGATAAGCTCGATGCATTCAACCTTATGTTTTTTCAGCGATTCCCATAGTTTTTCAGCATCAGATTCGAATTCAGTGTATTTCCCTGCAGGATCATCAAGCAGTACCGGATAGCATGGTATGCCTCCGGCCTTCATGATTATATTTATGATTTTTTCAAGTTCGAGGAATGATTTCTCATCTTCCTCAACGAATGCTGCTCCTCCGCTCTTGAGAAGATTTGATCTGATCTCATTTTCAAATAATGCCGGTTTCTCAGGACCGGTTTTTGATTTTTTACCATCATAGAGCGATTCAATAAACTCGAGTTGTTTATCGGGCGTTGCGAAATTTTTTACAGCAAACATCCTGAGTGCTTTTGCAATATGTCTTTCACGAACCAGATCATGAGCATATTCTTTCCTGATCGTCTTATATGAAAGCCTCAGCGCAGGATCATGTTTCTCAATTAAATGATTCAGTTTATCAATCATAGCCTTTATCTGTTGCTGGCTCTCACTGATAACGCTATTTAACTGCCTTTTTAGCATGAATCCGGTATGGAACGGATAATCAAGTCCTTTCCCGCTGAAATATATGCGGCCAGGATTGTTCGGGTCATTTATCCTGACACCTTTTTTTTGCTCTTCTTTGAGCAATCCGATGAATTCGATATTAAAGAGTGGGAATATCCTGTTCCTGACACAACCTTTGTGAAATGCATCATACCCGTCGCTTACATAAAAATCGTTAATGCCCAGAACTGATATGCCTTCATTTCTAGCCATGCTGAAAATGTCCTCCATATCAGTAAAGGCACTGAAGGAGTATGGGGTATGAATATGTCCGTTAGCTTCACGAAATTCAGGAAGTGAAACGCCTTTCATTTCTCTTGCAAGAACATCAAGAGCAGGGAAATCAGATAGAAAATACTTCATGAGTGATTTAAACTAAATTTCTAATTTGAGTCCGGCGATCAGCTCATTTATTTTCAACATCTCAGAATCGGAGAGACTGAAATCGACAGCCCTGACATTATCGAGTACCTGTTTGGGATCTCTTGCCCCGGCAAGTACACATGTTATTCCGGGTTGCTCCTTCGTCCAGTTGAGAACAAGCTGTGAAAGAGTGACTTCCCTGTTGTCGGCGATTACTCTCAGTTCCTCTGTAAATTCTAATATTCTGGAGAGATTGGGTTCCTTGTAATATGGAGTGGTCGGCCTGCTGTCACCTGCTCCGAAATTGTGATCTTTTTTAAACTTCCCGGTAAGCAAGCCTCTCTGCAGCGGGCTGTAGGCTAGTATTCCTATTTCATTGCTGATGCAGTATGGAACAACCTCCTTCTCTATGCCTCTGTTTACCATGCTGTAAGGGATCTGGTTTGAAGCAATATGGAGAGTGCCAAGGGCTTCTTCCATTTGTCTTACAGAATAATTAGATACTGCACCGGCCCTGATCTTGCCTTTTTTGATCAGTTCATCCAGCGCCTCCATAGTCTCTGAAACAGGTGTAGTGGCATCAGGCCAGTGAATCTGATAAAGATCTATATAATCTGTTCCCAGTCTTCTGAGGCTGCTGTCGCAATCTGCAAATACTCTCTCTTTTGATGAGTATGCATATATATCAATATCTTTCCCGTTGTTGTCTTTGGTAGAGAAATAGAATTTACCTTTCTTTTCATCCCATACCATCCCGAATTTAGTCAGGATCTGTGTTTTATCCCTTTTTCCCCTGATTGCTTTAGCAACAAGTTCTTCGCTCAGGCCGAATCCATATACTGCTGCAGTGTCTATTGTTGTCATGCCGTGGTCTATTGCAGTTTCCATGGCTTTAACTGCATCATTTGCATCAGCACCACCCCACAGCCAGCCACCTATGGCCCATGCACCAAATGCTATTTCTGAAACTTTCAGATCCGATTTTCCTAATGTTCTGTATTCCATCGCTTATTATTAATTCAACTAAATTATTTTTCATCTCCACGCTCTCCGCTCTACGCTCCACGCTCCACGCTCCAAGCTCCACGCCCCACGCCCTGCACCCTCACCACCCAATCACCTCATCAGGCACTTCCAGTAAGCTGCTGTAAATCCAGTCAGCTTCCCGGAGTTCTTCCGCACTGAATGAGGTGGTCACAGCAAGGCATCTGCAACCGGCCGTTTTTCCTGATCTGATACCACTTACGGCATCTTCAACTACGAGACATTCCCGTGGTTCCAGGCCAAGACTTTGTGCTGCCCTGATGTAAATATCCGGAAACGGTTTTTTATTTACGATATCTTCACCTGTAATAATTGAATTGAAAGTTTCCGGGGGCAGGCCTATTTCGGAAAGGTTAATCTCCATCTTAATTCTGTCCGCACTGGTCGCGAGAGCCATCTTTAATCCATTTCTTCTGCATCTTGATATAAACTCAGAGGCTCCCGGAAGAGGAAACAGATTTTTGCTGGCTATCTCACCGAAGATCTTATAAGTTCTGGCTTTTACCTGTGTCAGATCAACCTTGATACCATATTTTTCAGCAACTCCTCCGAGGTACCTGTTCTCTCCTGTGCCTACAAAAGGTTGAAAATCTTCAGGTTTTACACTTATTCCGAGTTCTTCGAACATCATTATTGCAGCATTTGCCATAAATCGTTCTGAATCCACAAGAACACCATCCATATCAAATAGTACTCCCCTGATCATCTGAAAATTCTTTCAATTTCAAAAGCCCTTGCCTTGGTGAGCGGACTTTTCTTCCTGTTCAGATTAACAATCAGTGTCATCCTGGCTGCATTTTCAAGTACTTCTGTTTTATCAAAAGCCTGCAGGAGATTACTCCCGGTGGTCAGAATACCGTGATTCTCGAGAAGCAGGATGTCAGATTTTTCGCTGTAATCGGCTGCAGCCTTTGCCAGATCTGCTGTTCCCATAAGTGCATAAGGCACATTAACAGGAGTTCCGAGTATTGCACACGCCTCTGCGGTGAGAGTTGTATCAATTGTGGCTTTCATTGCTGTAAATGCTGAAGCACAAACCGGATGGGCATGCACAATTGCTTTTATTTCGGCGTTCCTTTTATAGATTGCAAGATGCATTCCCGATTCAATAGACGGTTTAAGATCAGGAGTAAGATTTTCACCCATAATGCCCAGTATGCCAACCTCTTTCCATTTCATCCTGCCTTTATCAGTTGCAGAAGGAGTAATAGCTATCATTTCGCTGTTTATCCTCAGACTTATATTTCCTCCTGAAGTTGAAGTCAGTCCCTGGCGGTAAAGCCGCCTCATAAACCTTGCAACCTCTTTACGTTCCTTTTTATATTTACTGGTGAGTTCCATTGTCATTCGATGAGATCTATAACACCATTCAGAACATATTTTGGCCTGTAAGGGAAGTTATCAATTTCACTCCTCGAAGTTATTCCGCTCAGAACAAGAAGAGTATCAATTTCAGACTCAAGACCACAGATTACATCGGTATCCATTCTGTCGCCAATAACAATTGCATCTTCTCTTTTTATCCCGAGTCTTTTTAGTGCGCTTCTCATCATCAGCGGATTAGGCTTCCCGACAAAATAGGCATCCTTTCCCGTAACAATTTCAATAGGCGCTATAAGTGCCTTGGTTGAAGGAACAATACCTTTTTCGACAGGACCACTTATATCGGAGTTGGTGCCAATTAATTTGGCTCCTTTAAGAACAAGGTTTATTGCCTGTTCTATCTTTTCAAAATTATAGCTCCGCGGGTCGCCAACAACAACATAATCGGGATTTACATTATTAACTGTGTATCCTACACTGTACAAAGCATGTATCAGTCCGGCATCACCAATAATATATGCACTGCCGTTTGGATTCTGACTTGCAAGAAAAGATGCAGTGGCAAGTGCACTTGTATAAAAATGTTCTTCCTTAACATTTATGCCCAGTCTTTTAAGCTTCTCATGCAACTCTTTAGGTGTGCGTTCAGGAGAGTTGGTCAGAAAAAGGTAATTCTTTTGTGTCGATTCGAGCCATGCAACGAAATCAGTAACCCCTGGCAGCAGTACGTTGCCATGGTAAATTACTCCATCCATGTCTATTATGAATCCTTTCTTGGATTTTATTTTCCCGATATCCTCTTCCATAATTAGTTTATTAGCGAATCAAAGATATCAAAAACCCTTTAAACTCCCTCTTTATTGAGTTGAATCAGTTTGCTGTCGGAGAAGTCATTTTGCACTTTGTGGCCGCTTAAGGGAATTATCTTTTCATGTATCGCGTCAAGTATCCATTCCGGCTGAGGGAAGAAGAATTCCTCCATTTCGAAGGCAGGAGTGATCCAGTTCCTCGATCCTACAACAACTGGAGGGGCATCAAGATGGTCAAATGCCAGTTCTGTGATAGTCTGGGCCATTTCTTTCAGGAATGATCCGCGCGATGATGCATCGCTTGCAAGGATAATTTTCCCTGTTTTCTTAACTGATTCTATAACAGGCTCATAATTAAATGGAACCAGTGAACGTGAATCGATGACCTCTGCACTTAATCCATATTTTTCCTGGAGTGTGTCAGCAACTTTTATAACGGGGTAGAGTGTGGCTCCTATCGAAAGAATAGTAATATCCTTTCCTTTTCTTTTTATATCGGGTTCACCCAGGGGTATTTCATAATATCCCTCAGGAACACCTCCTTCATGGAACATTTCGCCAATATCATATATTCTCTGACTTTCAAAAAATACAACAGGATCAGTCCCCTGAAGTGCAGAATTCATTAATCCTTTGGCATCGTAAGGTGTTGCAGGAAAGACAACTTTCAGACCCGGGATATGTGCTGTAAGTGCTGTCCAGTCCTGGGAATGCTGCGCACCATATTTACTGCCGACAGAAACTCTCAATACTACAGGCATTTTAATAATGTTTCCGCTCATAGCCTGCCATTTTGGAAGCTGGTTGAATACCTCATCTCCAGATCGGCCAAGAAAATCGCAGTACATAATTTCTGCAATAACCCGGCCTCCGCACATGCCATAGCCAATAGCTGTGCCAACAATGGCTCCTTCAGAGATTGGCGAGTTGAAAAGCCTGTGATAGGGCAGAGCTTCAGTCAGTCCCCTGTAAACTGCAAATGCCCCTCCCCAGTCACGATTTTCTTCTCCCCATGCCGCAAGTGTAGGGTCTTTGTAGAATCGATCAATTATTGCTTCGAAAATGCCGTCGCGGAACTGGAAAAGCTTTGCCTTTGATACCGGTTTGCCTTCTTTGTCTTTGTAAAAGCGCTCCTTGGTTTTTATTGATCTTACCCTTGGGTTTTCCTCCAGAGGGATAAGAACTTCAGGAGTTCTCTCCTCCATTTTATCGACATGGGTATTTGAAAACATCATCCTTCCTATTCTGTCAGGATCACCAGCCATATCAAGCCGTGGAGAGATTGTATCGTCAATACTGAGCTTAAGAATATGTGAAAGAAGATCCTTTGCATCTGCAGTTATCTCATCGAGTAACTCCTGCTTTGCTATTCCGGCCGAGATAAGAGTATTACCATATGTCAGTATCGAATCTTCCTGTTGCCATGCTTCAATCTCCTCTTTCGACCTGTAGGATGATGCATCTGACGGAGAGTGTCCGCTGATCCTGTAGGTAAGAGTATCAAGGAGAACAGGTCCTCTTTTATCTTTTAATACTTCCTTTTTTCTTGTAAACGCATCAATAACAGCAAGCGGATTGTAACCGTCGACACGTTCTGCATGCATCGCTTCCGGATTGACTCCTGCACCTATCCTGGCCAGTATATCGTAACCCATGGTTTCTCCCATTGTTTGTCCTCCCATACCATAGAGGTTATTCATGAAGTTGAATATTAAGGGCAGACCCCCCTTATACTCTCCGCTCCAGAGAGTCCTGTACTGGTCCATGGTAGAAAAACAAATTCCTTCCCACACAGGTCCGCAACCCATTGAGGCATCACCTATGTTACATACTACTATCCCTGGTCTCCTGTTTATTTTTTTATAAAGAGCAGCTCCGACAGATATATCACCTGAGCCACCGACAATAGCATTATTCGGATATATACCGAATGGTGTGAAAAAAGCGTGCATTGAACCGCCAAGACCTTTGTTGAATCCATTCTCCCGGGCAAATATCTCGGCAAGAGAACCATAAAGCAGGAAGTTGACAGCCAGCAGCTTTATGTTCCCGCTGAATCCCTTTTCGACAACTTTGAGGGCAGCTCCGTCAAAGTAATTCTTCATAATATTGTACAGGGTATCATCATCAAGTTTGTGGATAGCAGATAATCCCTTTGCAAGTATCTCACCATGACTCCGGTGTGAGCCGAAAATGTAATCATTAACATCCAGATTATAAGCCATTCCTACGGCAGAAGCTTCCTGTCCTATTGAAAGATGAGCAGGTCCCGGGTGGTTATACGGGATACCGTTATATTCATTAGTGGTTTTTATCAGGTTGAGCATAGTTTCAAATTCCCTTATCACTACCATATCATGGTATATCCTGATAAAATCTTCAGAAGTGAAATTCTTTTTTTCTTCTTCAATTGTCTTGTTATACTGGTTAACAGGTATTTTTCCAAACTCTATGAATTTTGGCTCACGTACAACCTTCGGATTTATGTTCTGGCTCTTTGGCATATCTTTTATTATTTTTCTGATAGATTTACAATACTATTATCTTTCTCGTTTCAGCCCCCCTGCCCCCCTGAAGGGGGATTGAAACGGTTAAGAAGAAATAATTTTAAAATCAACGTATTAGCCCCCCTTTAGGGGGGGTGGGGGGCATTTTAATACTGAAAATTCTCTATCTGCTCCTTAATCTCCTTCAGGAACAATGTGGCTGGTCCTCCGTCAATGGCGCGATGATCGTATGTTAGCGACAGGCCTATGTATGGTATGAATCCAAATACATTATTTCCCAGGCTGGCAGGCCTGTTGATTATGGTGCATACTCCCAAGATGGCTGCCTGTGGCAGGTTTATCACCGGTGTGAACATCTCAACCCCGTAATTTCCCAGGTTAGATACTGTAAATGAGGCTGATGTGCTTTGCAGAAGTTCAGGATTAATACTACCCTTCCTGCATGAATCGGCTACTGACTTCAGTTCCTTTGAAAGTGTGTTAAGATCCATGGTACTGGCATTTTTTATAGCAGGTACCATCAGCCCGCGGGGCGTGTCGACAGCGATTCCGAGATGTACCTTTTTAAAGGTTTTTATATGATCGTCAAGGAAATGACTGTTTGCTTCCGGATACTTCTCCAGGGCTCTTAACACACACCAGCATATCATATCGTTGAGTGTGATATCCTGAATTTTATTATCAGCAGCCCTGCTGCTTTTAATTTTCTGACGGGCATCAAGAATACGCCTGACATCAGCACTCATGTGATGTGTAAGCTGTGCTGAATTCTGCAGTGATGCATGCATTGCCCTGGCAATAAGTTTTCTGACATTGGATAACGGTATTTCTGTAAATTCCGCACCCTCTTCATCAACATGCTTTAGAACAGGAGTTCCTGTTGATACCGATTTTTCAATATCAGAAGCGATTACCCTTCCGTTTGGTCCTGAACCCTTTATGAGGCTGATGTTTATTCCCATCTCCTTTGCCATCCTTCTTGCCCGTGGTGAAATTCTGGTTTTTCCTGTCGCTGGTTTATCTGCAGCCTCTACATTCTCTACAGCATCTACAGCATCTACAGCTTTTACAACCTTTGCAGCCTCTACATCCTCTGCAGCCTCTACAGGCTCTACAGCCTCTACAGCCTCTACAGCCTCTACAGCCCTAAACCCATTAATGTCTTCTCCCTTTGTTCCGATCACTGCAATATTAACCAGAACAGGTACCTCATCACCCTCCTTGTAAAATATATCAAGCAGAATACCACCCGAGGGAGATTCAAGGTCGAAAGCTGCCTTGTCTGTTTCATATGAGAGCAGGATATCTCCTGCAGATACCTCATCTCCCTTGCTTTTAAACCATTTTGTTATTATACAGGTTTCTACTGACTGACCCTGTTTGGGCATTATTACTGCAATTGCCATCTTAGAATGATATTTCGTATTTGTTCCTAATTTCTTGTTTCTTGTTTCTTGTTTCTTGTTTCTTGTTTTCCTTAAGCCTTCCGCCTTCCGCCTTCCGCCTTCTTCAAACTTGTTATAATAAGTAAATCAAATATTTTCAGATATTTACTGATATGTCTAATAATCAGCTGTTACAAAAATATATTATTTAACTTGTATTTACAAGTGAAAATCATTATATTTACACTAAATTTTATCAGAATTGATGCAGACACCGGGTAAGATACCGCAATACAGAAAGCTTTATGAGGTGCTCAGAAAGCATATACTCGAAGGTATTTACAAAGAAGGTGATCTGTTACCGTCTGAAAATGAGCTGTGTACCCTATATGCCATGACCCGTCCTACGGTACGGCAGGCGCTCAGCACACTTGCCGGCGAGGGCTTGATACGTAAGCATCAGGGAAAAGGCAGTATTGTGCTCAGCCTTCAAAGGGACATAGGTATACTGTCAGTATCAGGTACAACATCTGCAGTGGGTGACCGAAACCTGAAAACAAAAATAATTAAGAAACCCGTTCTCATTCCCTGGCCGGGAAACTTTATGTTTCCTCTGTCAGAACTTGAAAATGAGTCTGGTTGCATTTATATGGAGAGACTCAGGCTGCTCGATAACATACCTATATTTTATGATATCAGTTATATAGGGAACATAAATCTTCCCAGGATCACTGCGAGGCAGTTTGAAAACAAGTCTCTGTTTCAGGTACTCCGCGATCATTACAGGGTTGAGATAAAAGGAGGGGAGCAAAGGATTAAAGCCATACCTGCATCAATTAAGATCAGCAGGTTTCTGAAGCTGATGAAAAACCAGCCTGTGCTTCATCTTGAAAGGAAGATGGAGACAAATATTCCCGGGTTGTATGTATATTCTTCTATATTCTGTAATACTGAGAAATATTCAATATTCGGAAGATTCTGAAAAAATATTATTTTTATGCTGTCTAAGATGCAATTACCAGAAATATCAAAAATAAACTAAACCAGATTATGAAAGAACAGAAAAAACAATGGTCACGTCGTCAGTTCATTAACCTGACGATCGGCAGTGCAGCCGGTCTGGCTGTAATCCCGCATCTCACATCATGCAAGACAGCACCTGCAGGTACTGATATTAAGCTTGGATTTATAGGCCTGGGCCGTCAGGCAATGTTCCTGCTTAATGGATTTATGCAGGTTCCTGGTGTGGTGGCAGTTGCAGGATGCGATGTTTACGGTATTAAACGCAAACGCTTTGAGAAACGGGTTTCGGAGTTTTATGCCAGGGCAGGAAAGGAAGCAAAGGTTGAGACTTATGAGAAGTTCGAAGACCTTCTTGCAAGGACTGACATCAATGCAGTGGTTATTGCTGTTCCGGATCATTCTCATGCAAGGATTGCCATTGCTGCATGTCGTGCCGGTAAAGATGTATATCTGGAAAAGCCAATGACTTTTACAATTTATGAAGGTCAGCAGCTTAAAAAGGTAGTCCGCGAAAATAACAGAATATTCGGACTTGGCAGCCAGCAACGCTCCAGTGCTGAATTTCAACATGCTGTAAAGCTGGTTCAGGAAGGTGCAATTGGTAAGATAACTAAAGTTAATGCATATGTGGGCGCTCCTCCCAAACCATACGATCTCCCTGAAGAGCCGATACCTGCTGATCTGAACTGGGATATGTGGCTCGGATCGCTCCCGATGCCTATTCATTTCAATAATGAGCTTGATCCGCCTATTTCACTCGATCCGCCTGAGGATGAGAAAATATGGGGTGCCTGGAGATGGTATAAGGAGATGGGTGGTGGATTCACCACTGACTGGGGTGCACATATGTTTGATATTGCACAATGGGGCCTTGGTATGGACAAAAGCGGACCGGTTGAGATTTCACCTATTGGCGACGGAACAGAATTTATCTCCTGGAAATATGCAAACGGGGTTGTTATGACATCCGAACCTTTTGATGAAAAATTGACAAAGGGCGTAAAATTCTGGGGAGAAAATGGCTGGATAGAAGTATCAAGAGGCTATTTCAATGCATCTGATCCCAAGTTCAATCCGCCGCCTTCAGCTACTGCAAACGACGGACCTTATGAGACAAGGATCCCTCATCAGGTGAATTTCATTGATGCGGTAAAATTACGCAAAGATCCTGTTGTACCTGTTGAAATAGGTCATAGCAGCTGCACTGTTTGTACTCTTGGAAATATTGCCTGCGAGCTTAAGAGAACAATTAAGTGGAATCCTGAAACTGAAACCTTTGTGGATGATGCTGACGGAGCAGCTACCAAACTCCTCCACTACGGATACAGGGAAGGTTATAAACTGATGTAAGTCAATTATAAAATTTCTTTAATAGAAAGAACCTCTGGAAACATTGGTTCTTTTTTTAATTATTTAACACGGAGTATCTCTGAGTATGCACGGAGTTACACTGTTTTAAATTTTTGTACATTTGACATACTCCGTGTTTTACTCCGTGATACTCAGTGTAACTCAGTGGTAAATATAAATTTATGAAGAATCCATATTCAAAATTAAGATTTATTGCAGGTATAATAATTTTTCTGCTTATTTCAACTGCTTTACTGATTTCCTGCTCCGGTCGGAAAAGTAAACTATATACTCTTTCAGCACCTGCAGGAAACAGGTATACTTCAATAAACAGGGAAGGGGTTACTGTAATTCCAAACGGCCGTCTTCTTACTCCGGCAGGAAAGAACCTTACTGTTGCTCCTCATCCTTTCGGCCTGGCATTGAGCAAAGATGATAATATAGCGGTTACAGCAAATTCCGGTACTAATCCTTTATCAATATCAATCATTAGAAATCTCCATGGAGATCCTGAAATCATCCAGGTTCCGCCTGGTGTGAACACTGATAAAGGGGTCCTTGAATCAGTTTTCATGGGGCTTGCAATATCTCCTGGTAATGAAAAAGTATATGTATCAGGTGGCCAGGCAAACAGGATATTCATCTTTGATCTGCTCACCGGAGAAAAAACGGATTCTGTTGACTGTTCGGTCTCCGAAGATGGAACTGAATCTCCTTACGGGTATATTGGCGACATGGTTATGAATTCTGATGGCAGCATTATATATGCTGTTGACCAGATGAACTTCAGGTTGCTGATTATTGATACCAGGAAACTCAGGGTGATCCGGTCCGTGGGAGTGGGAAGATATCCTTTCGGAGTGGTGCTTACTCCTGATGAAAAAAAAGTATATGTTGCAAATGTCGGAATGTTTCAGTACAGTAAGATTGGAAGCATAGAAGAGAATAAGGATATAAAAGGGGCTCTTGGGTTTCCTGCTTTTGCCTACGGTTCGGAAGAGATGAAACATGGTATTGTCACTGATACTCTTGTTGTTCCCGGACTGGGTGATCCGAACAGTGAGATGTCATTCTCGGTATGGGCTGTCTCGGTTGAGAATATTGATGCTCCCGAAGTAATTAAAAAGATAAAAACAGGAAATCTTGTCGGACAGATGGTTGAAGGGATTCCTGCTGTGGGGGGCTCAAGCCCGAACTCGCTGGCAATTACAGACAGGTACCTGTTTGTAAGCAATGGCAATAACGACAATATAAGTGTGATTGATACTGAGAATGATACAATTGTGAAGGAGATCTTCATTAAGCCTCATGAGGCTGTGAAGCAGTTCAGGGGTGTTATACCGTTCGGTCTTGCTGTAGATCCGGGTTTCAGGAGGCTTTATGTAGCTGAATCAGGAATAAATGCGATTGGTGTTATTGACATAAAGAGTCTTGAAGTAAAGGGCCATATTCCTGCAGGATGGTTTCCTTCCAGGATAAAAGTAACATCTGACGGAAAGAACCTTATAGTTACTAATGCAAAAGGCTACGGGAGTGGCCCTAATGGTGGAAGGGATATACCTGTAGGTCCTGAAGGATCGTATATCGGCAACCTGATGAAAGGTACAGTATCAGTCATTGAAATACCTGATAACAATGAGCTGAAGAAGATGACTTACAGGGTTGTTGAAAATAATTTCATGATAGAGGATGCAGAAAATGCTGCTTCAGTCAGGATGGATAGTCCGGTACCTCTTTATGGCGGTCAGAAAGATTCTCCCATAAAGCATCTGGTATTTATTTCAAAAGAAAACAGAACATATGATGAGGTTTTTGGTCAGGTTGAAAAGGGAAAGGGAGATCCTTCAATAGCAAGATATGGATACAATGCCTCTTTTTACAACAAAAATAAAACTGTGGGAATAGAGAATGCCACAATAATGAGCAACCATCTTAAGCTTGCGTCTGAATTTGCAATAGCCGACAATTTTTATGTCGATTCAGATGTTTCAGCTGATGGCCACAGGTGGCTTGTAAATACCTATCCTAATGAATGGGTGGAAACCGTAACTGCCGCAAGCTATGGAGGCAATCGTAGTTATAATCCTGCGTCAAAGGCACCGGGAAGCCTTGCAATGACAGGCTCTGCCGGAGCTATCTACCCCGAAGATTATAATGAGGCAGGCTCAATGTGGGAACATCTCGACAGAAACGGTATCGATTTTTTCAATTTCGGATTCAGCGTTATGTTCGAACCTGGCTTCTATGACGATTCATATAAGTATACAGGGATAAAGCATTTTGCAAACTTCCCCCTCCCCGCAGCCCTCTTTGAAAGAACTTCAAAACAGTTTCCGACATATAATATGGCAATTCCTGACCAGTTCAGGGTAAGCCAGTTTATAAAGGAGTTCAACAGCAGATGGGGTGAAGGAAGAGATACTCTCCCGCAGGTTGTGACAGTAATCCTCCCTAATGATCATGGAGCAGACGAAAGATCCGGCTATGGATATCCATTCAGGGAGAGTTATATGGTCGATAATGATTTTGCGGTTGGCAGGATAGTGGAATTTCTCTCCAATACTCAATACTGGAAAAATATGGCCATTGTTATAACTGAAGATGATGCCCAGAACGGTATTGATCATATAGATGCACATCGCAGTATACTGATGGTTATCTCTCCTTATTCAAAAAAGAATTATGTGAGCAGGGTACACTACAGTTTCGGAAGTATTTTTAAAACCTTCTGGAACATTTTGGGACTACCTTATCTCAATCAGTATGATGCAGGTGCTACGGATCTTTCTGATATGTTTACATCTCAGCCTGATCTTGCACCTTATAAAGCAATACCCCCTGATCTTAGGATATTTGATCCGGAAAAAGCTCTTGACCCGCTGGACGAGGATTTTGACTGGAATATACTAAAGGATACACCTGTTCTTGATAATCCTGAAGATATGGTTGTGGATCAGAAGGAAAAGCCTGAATACCGGCTGGAGGATCAGAAGAGGAAATAAAAAAAGGGACATGCAATAACATGTCCCTGTCTATTGATTGGAGTAAGATTATTCTACTTTTTTAACTTTGATGGCAACCGGCCCTTTTTCTCTCTGTTCAATTTCAAATTCAACAGCCTGGCCTGCCTCAAGTTCGGTATTCGGAACCTCTAAACCAGATCGGTGGATAAAGATATCCTTTGCATCTTCTGTCTGAAGGAATCCGTAACCCTTAACCCTGTCATACCATTTAACAGTACCTTTCATAGTTTTAGATTTTTTTTATTTCCTACCTGTAGTTATCTCTTCTGTCACCACCTCTTCGGTCGTTATTGCCACCTCTGAAATTGCTTTTTCTGTCAGCTCTTTCAATAGATTCATTAACGATAATGTTTCTACCGCTTACTTCAGCTCCATTTAATTCTTCAATAGCTTTTTTTGCTTCAGCTTCATTCGGCATCTCAACGAAGCCAAATCCTTTGCTTTTACCGGAGTATTTGTCGATGATGATTTTGGCAGAAGATACTTCTCCATACTCTTCAAATACTTCCCTTAATTCTTCTTCCTTCATTTTAAAATGAAGACTTCCTACGTAAATGTTCATAATTCAAAAAAATTAAAGTATTTATAAAACAGTTCAAAGGTCATATTTATTTTTGAGAACTCAAAACTAAATCCTCATAATTAATTGTATTTAAATCACTTTTTGATATTTGCTGATGCTCGGAAATCACAGGAACCGCCTATTATATACTGTATACAATTACTTAAACAATTGTATTCTGATTTTGTTCTGTGACTAAAGTCACTGTGAGCCCTTCCTGTTCCTGATATAAATGTGTTTAATATGGTCCTTTCCTGAGTCTCTCTCATCTATTTCAAAATCAAGCGATTTAATCAATGGAGTCAGTTTTGGGTAACCGAAATTCCTGGGATCAAAATCAGGCTGCTTTTTAAGGATCAGGTTGCCAACATCCCCAAGGTAAGCCCAGCCGTTTTCATCAGCAAGATCAGTAATTGATGAAGAAATTATTCTCCTGACAGCATTTGCAGCAGACTGGGGCCCGGGTTCCTCCTTAACCTTCTTTTTGACTGTAAGCTTTCCTCGTTTTTTGGTAACCGGATATGATTCAGGTGGCTGGACCGGCGGATTAATTATCTCGAGATAAATAAACTTGGCGCATGCAACAATGAAAGGTGAAGGAGTTTTTCTTTCGCCTATTCCGATCACTTTCATGCCCGCTTCCCTGAGCCTGGTGGCAAGTCTTGTAAAATCACTGTCACTTGAAACAAGGCAGAAACCATCCACCTTCCCTGAATATAGAATATCCATTGCATCTATTATCATTGCTGAATCGGTAGAGTTCTTGCCTTTAGTATAGCTATACTGCTGCACAGGTGTAATTGCATTTTCGAGTAATACTGACTTCCATCCTGTGATAGTTGGTTTTGTCCAGTCGCCGTATATCCTTTTAAAAGTAGGGGTCCCGTACTTGGCAATCTCCTCAAGCATCCCTCTTACATTACTGTAGGGTATATTGTCTGCATCAATCAATACTGCAAGTCTCAGGTCATTTAATGTATTCATAATTATTTTTTAATTATACGATTATCAGTTTGAAGGCCAGAGCCTGAGCATTACAACTCCGTGCCCCGGCACCACTGTGGTAAACTCCCTGTTGAAATTGCCCAGGTCTTTTTGCCTCCAGAGATCCCTTACCTTCTGCTTTCCTGTCAGTCCAAGATCATTCCAGAGAGCTGTAACCTCTGTCTTGCTTTCACCTCTGTTGAACAATCCTACAGCTTTTGACCCGTCTTCAAGTATCCTCATCCATACCTCTGTGTCGCCTGTTTTAGAGACTCTGAATCCTGGTTTACCAAGAGGATCCTGGTCTACTTCAATTATTTCATCATTTGTAAGCAGGCTCAGGGTAAATTCATCGAGCCGAGTGATATCACCTGAAAAAATCAGCGGTGCAGCTACCAGGCTCCACAATGAGACGTGCGTATATTGCTCATCAGGTGTCAGAGGAGTAGGAGCCGTTGCACCTTTCCAGTTACTGAGATAACCCAGTAGCAGATAATCCGGATCATTCCACCCTCCTGGTCCGCCATAAAGATGAAGACTGTCGGAACTGTAAACATCAAATCCATCCCTGAACAAAGCCTCTCCGATACCTTCAAAGGAGAGTCCCAGGTCACCGGCAGTTCTCCAGCTGTTCCCGCCAGCCTGCTTTCCCCATTTCCATACATCCCCCATTCCGTACTGGCACATGTTGAGAACTATATCCCTCTTCTGTTTATTAATTATGCTGCTTATAAGGATATAAGGCTTCTGCAAATCTTCCAGCACATTTCTGTCTCCGAATCTGGAATATGAGCACCAGTCGTATTTCAGGAAATCAAAACCCCATTCAACAAACCTGGCAATGTCCTGTTCCTCATGCTGATATGCTGCAACATGTCCTGCACATGTCAGGTCACCTGGCGAAGTATATATTCCTGCCTTTAGTCCTTTGGAATGAATATAATCAGTCATCGCTTTCATATCGGGAAATCGCCGGTTGGAGTTTATCATACCCCTGTTATCCCTGGGTTCACCGGCAAGTGTGTAGTCGACGGAACCCGGTTTGACTGACCAGCAGTCGTCAATATTTATATACATATATCCGTGGTCTATCATACCGGAACTGACCATTGCATCAGCAGCAGCTCTCATTATGCTGTCAGTAACATGATTTTCCCATACATACCAGCTGTTCCAGCCCATGTGTGGAGTAAGAGCCAGCTTATCACCACATACAATTTTAAACTCTCTTTCAGCACTGCCCACGCTGTTTGTTGCCCTTATCGTTGTTAGAAATTCTCCTGGCGCATCCAGTACTCCTTCAATCATGCCGGTTTCAGGATTGCATGTCAGTCCGGCTGGCAGATTTAGTACCTCATATTTAACCGGTTTTATTCCGGTAACAGGAATTTTGAACAGGAAGGGAGAACCAGGTCTGACACCGAAAATTCTGGTGCCGTTAATTCTGGGTTCAGGCCCTGGTCTGGGTGTGAGAATAAGCTTCTCATCACCTTCACTTTTATCGGGGGCTGTTGTGCATGAAGCACATATAATCAGCGTTATAAGACCCGGAAGTGCAATAGTTCTTATTAATTTTTTCATGTATTTATGATTTGTCAGACATTTATTTTTGTTTCCCGGTAATCTCCTCAATATCAAGTCTTAAAATAGTGGTTGCATCCATTATCCTGTCATCATATGAAAAATCATTTCTGCCTGAATAATGAGCCATAATGAGATCAAGACCTTCTTTCTTTTCTCTATTATCACTGATGATTGAGATTCTGCCATAGCCTAAAATGCTGCTGTAGTTCATACCCCAGTCGCATCCTTTTTTACCACTGTAAAGGCTATGGTTTGTATCCATCTGAAAACAGACATAATTATTTATCGCTATGAAGTCAATTTTTCTTCCTTCATGTGCACAATGAAAGTACAGGCATGGATTTTCTCCCGGACGATATCCAAAATTCATTGCCACAATATAAGGAGTATTTTCAACAGCAAAAGCTATTCTGCATACATCGCATATGGAGATAACTGATTCAATATCAGAGTTATTCTTAATTTGTCTGTCTGCTCTCCTCATGAGAAATTCAAATGTTTAATAAGAATTCTTTATCTATCTTATGTATAAGAATAATTAAGGTGTAGAGTTGCCCCGTTTTGTGATTTGTAATAATTTTAATAAAAGTAAAGAATTTTATTAACTTTGCCTACACTCTTTAAAAGGGTCTGAAACTAACAAAATCAACTTATATGGGAAAAGGTGATAAAAAATCAAGAAGAGGTAAGATAATACTTGGTACCTTTGGTGTAAGACGTCGTCGCAAGAAAGCTGATAAAGCAGGAGTAATGCTGTCAGTAGCGAAAAAGGAAAAAGAAAAGAAGGAGAAAAAGGTTGTTAAAGAAAAGAAGGAATCCAAACCGGTAACTCCGGTGGCTGAAGTGAAAGCTCCTAAAGAAAAGGCACCAGCTAAGGCAGCTAAGGCTGTAAAGGAGAAAAAGGAAACTAAGGCGGAAAAACCAGTTAAGGCCGAAAAGCCTGCAAAGGAATCAAAGCCAAAAAAAGAGAAGAAATCAGAATAAAAAAACTGCTTAACGGCAGTATGGTTTAAATTTAACGGCCTTTGTGCCCTTTGACCTCCGAAGCCTTGGCGAAGGAGGTTTGCGCCTTAACGCCTTACTATCAGCCACTGGTAATCTTCCGGATCAATAATGGCATTAATAATTACAGGTTCATTAACTGAAAGCGCTTCAATAAGCGCTTTTTGCATTGTCTCGTTCTTTTGATCATTTTTGTCCCTATTTCGTACAGTTACAA
The DNA here is from genome assembly GCA_964387565.1 of uncultured Rikenellaceae bacterium. Taxonomy (GTDB): domain Bacteria; phylum Bacteroidota; class Bacteroidia; order Bacteroidales; family VadinHA17; genus LD21. The sequence goes on from CAYLYN010000052.1 coordinate 21,452, forward strand.
TTTCTGAATCTTTATCTGAATTTTTTACAGATATTTGCGGATTAAAATTTCAAGTCATTGCCGAATAAAATAAACACAATTGTATGGGCTGTAGTAGCATGCCTGTTATGGTCTACAGCATATGCAGGTATAAAAATTGGTCTTCAGTATGACAGCCCGTTTCACTTTGCAGGTTTACGATTTATCATTTCAGGGCTGCTTATTCTTCCTTTTACTGTAAGACCATCAATCTACTTCCGGATGATAAGGGATTACTGGAAGGTGGTATTGATGGTAACTGTACTTCAGACACTTATTAATTATTCCCTGTTCTATCATGGTCTTAACCTGGTCCCGGGAGCTCTGGGTGCTGTTATTGTTGGTTCCCAGCCGCTTGTTACTGCCATTGTTGCCTCACTCCTTCAATCGGATGATAAACTGACAAGGAAGAAAATATTAACAGTTATTGCCGGTCTTTCAGGAGTAATTCTCATTAGTGCAGGAAGACAGGCTTTTCATTTTGGAGCAGCATCTGAACTGATTGGTGTAGCAATGATTCTTGGTGCCAATGCATCACTCTCAGTCAGCAATGTAATTGTTTCTCTCAGAAGCAGGGGGCTTAATCCCTTCGTGTTAAGTTCTTCCTCCCTGTTTGCCGGAGGTGTCATTCTCTACCTTATCTCTTTTCCGGTTGAAGGAGGTGGTCCGAAAGGAGCCCTGCCGCTCGAATATTGGCTCGTCCTGGGCTGGTTAAGTTTAATTGCATCTGTGGCTTTTTCAATCTGGTTCAAACTCCTTCAGCGCCCCGGAGTGAAAGTCTCGGAACTAAACCTTTGGAAATTTGTCATACCTGTCGTGGGAGCTATACTCAGCTGGTTGCTTGTACCAGATGAGAGCCCTGAATGGATAACAGTTTCCGGAATGTTTATTATTATTGTATCATTAATCCTGTTTCATACCAATTCAAACAGTATGTTTTCCGGAAAATCGAGATAAAGGCAATGAAAAAGAGATTAATTGCAATTTTTGTATATTCATTATTCTGGCTGTTATTTTTTTTCTTTGCCCGTTTATTTTTTATAATTAACCAGCATGAATCGGCCTTAAGTAACAGTATAGGTGAACTGGCTTCGACCTTTATTCACGGGTCAAAGCTCGATATTTCAACTACCGGTTATTACATGTTGATACCAATGTTGCTGCTGTTACCGGGTATCTGGTTTTCAGGGCAGTGGTACAGGTTGATAGTCCGATGGTACACATATTTTCTGATACTTCTCTCGTCAGTTATTATTGTCGCTGATTCAACCCTTTATTCCTACTGGGGCTTCAGAATGGACTACACGCCATTCATGTACCTGAAGACTCCGGCAGAAGCAATGGCTTCGGTCAGTACTTTTAAAGCCATAGTTTTTTTTATTACTATTTTGTTAATAGCAGGGATTTTTATCTGGATCTACAGGAAATTTGCTGACAGCTTTCTCTCTGGATTTGAAAATATCAGATCCAAATTTCTATACTTGTTATTCTTCACAATTCTTACAGCTTCACTTATTATCCCGGTGAGAGGAGGATTCGGAATTGCACCAATAAATGCTGGAAGTGTCTATTTCAGTCCCAAAATGTTTCTCAATCATACAGCAGTTAACGCTGTTTGGAATGTTGGTACAACAGCATTTACACATAAGCCGGTTACAAACCCGTATCAGTTTGGTGACATTGATTCTGCAGTGCAGCTTGTCAACTTACTTAAGGAAAAAACAGGACCATCTGAGAAGGTACTCAGAACAAATAAGCCCGACATAATTATACTGGTGCTGGAGAGTTTCAGCGGTTACGTAATCGGACCCCTGGGAGGGGATTCCCTTGTAACACCAAACTTTAACAGCCTAGCCAGGGAAGGAATACTTTTTACTGAGTTTTTTGCATCCGGAACAAGAACAGACAAGGCAATGCCTGCAATTCTCAACGGATATCCGGCCCAGCCTGCTCAATCAATAATAAAAGAACCTAAGAAAAGTCAGTCACTTCCCAGCCTGGTGCGGGTACTTACCGAAAACGGATATCACAGTTCATTCTGGTACGGAGGTGAGATAGATTTTGCTAATTTCAATTCATTCGTAATAGGATCAGGTTTTCAGGATATCATTACCAAAGACAATTTCAATCCAGATGACTATAATTCCAAATGGGGTGTGCACGATCATGTTCTTTTTAAAGTCCTGAAAGATTCTATGACTACAGTCAGAAAACCATTTCTGAAAGTTGTCCTTACTCTTTCCAGTCACGAGCCATTTGATGTCCCTATGGAGACAGTCTTCAAAGGGAATGATAATATTACAAGATACAAAAATTCAGTCTATTATGCCGATAAGGTTCTTGGTGAATTTATTGAATGGGCAAAAACAACTGACTGGTGGAGCAATACTCTTATAATAATGGTGGCAGACCATTGTGGCAGAGTGTCGGAATCTCAGGCCATATTTACAACTGAATTATTCCGTATACCTATGCTTTGGATAGGCGGGGCTTTGAATGAAAAAAACAGGGTAATCAGTAAGCATGGTGATCAGACAGATATTCCGGTAACTTTGCTGAATCAGCTTGATGTCAAAGTGGATTTTCCCTTTGGAAAAGATCTCCTTTCTGCTGAAAGCAACTCCTATTCATTCTATACATATAATGAAGGTCTGGG
>CAYLYN010000053.1:0-23693 GCA_964387565.1 uncultured Rikenellaceae bacterium
CTGGAGAAAGACCTTAAGTCACTTGACAAAGTTCATGTCAGGACAATGGTATTCTGATATGTTCCGGGTTCCATTCTTGTACCTGGCGCCCTGAGCCCTAATCCTCATAATCAGCTCCGCCTCTTCCAAGTAACTGGCCGAAAAAGACAGCATTCATAAATATCTTATTGGTACCGTACCAAGTAGCCCTGAAGTTCGTATTGTCATAAATGGAAATGACCCTGTTGCCATGAACGCTGGCAAAAGCAGAGCCTTTAATACGCTCAATATTCTCAGGTGTGCAGTATCCGCTGAGTAAAGGATTTCCCGTATAGATCACAGGATTATTATATATCACAGTATCTTTCCTGGCTACTGTTACTCCGGTTTTAAAAACAGGTAACCGGTCATTTGTATATCCATAGCACAAAGGGTGGGTAAGGTCCAGCCTTGTTTCAAATATAGCACCGGGTATCTGCTGTATCTGCCTGTCAGTCTGCATTCTGAGATAGGAACCTTCTTCCTTTTTCTGCTTCACTTCATCAACGAAGTTAATCTGTGTCAGCCTGCTGGCAGCTAACCATCGATTTCCATTTTCATACCCTATAAGTGTTCCGCCACTCCTGTTCCAGGCTTTGAGCTTTTCAATGAATGATTGTGACACAGATGGATTCCCTGTTACTATTATTACATTGTATTTCTCAAGATTTACACTGTTTAATCTTGAAGATGTGACCATTGTAACAGGAATCTTAAACCTTGTATCAAGCATATGCCAGATTTCGCCGGCATCAGCACTGTTTGCCCCATCACCTGTGAACATCATTACAGATGGCTGAGAAATATTTATAAACTTGTTACTTCCAAGATCCATACCCTCAGGTGTAAGACCTGTGCTTACACCATAGATTGTTATTTTGTTATTTCTGGCAACCGATTCTATAATCCTGTAAAGATCTTTGCCTCCTGAATGCTGTCCCTGTGAATGAATCATGATAGTACCATATGAGAAGTTTTTGCTTATTGTTCCGTCATTATATGTAAACCGGTCTGTGGCAACCTTTACCCTTATTCCGGCACCCTGAAGTTCAAACAATGCTTTAGGAGCCAGGTATTCATCCCATTCAAACAAATAAGCATATGGATCTGCTGAGCCTTTTATTCCTCCCGATTCGGCATGCATTTCTTTGATCTCCTCTCCTTTGATTCCTTCAACTGATTTGACCTCGTTTATTGCTGTATAGCTTAGGTTGAATGCCATCGGCAGAACCCATGTGGATACATCATAGAAAACACTGTCGGCAAAACTGTTTACTGTCTCAAAAAGACTCCTCACAAAAAGATATTCGTTTTGCTTCAGTGGAACTATATAGCTGTCGGTTGGTTTATATGTTCTTCCATTCTTTGTAAAATCTCTTGCCAGTCTGTAAATTTTAATCTGGTGCTGATGCAGGATATTGATAAATTCTGTGATTCTGTATTTGTCTGAAGGCTCGGAGAAAACATATGCCTTCACTGGATACTTGTCTGCCTCTAAAATCGCATCTCTGTAAAAATCTCTCTGGCATTCCAGTAACTTTGTTTTCATATTCATGGCAGCGTCGATAGAGGAGAGAGATATGACCACATGGTTTCTGATTGCAAAAGGAAATGAAATCTGTCCGCTCTGGGTATTTCTCAGGTGTCCTTTTACACCTGCCTGCTCAAATAATATACCAACTGATCCGTGTATATCGGGATAAGATGAACCTTTTCCGACATAAAAATCGTCAAAACCTTCCTCAGTATAATATAGACTTCCGATTGAATTCAGGTATTTTTCGTGGTATCTGCCGATCTCTGCAGTCAGCTGGTGGATGCCATCAGGTGTCAGCGGATTATTTCGTTTCTGAACTCCCGGCTGAAAGAAAAACGTTGAACCGGCATCCATTTCATGATGATCAGTGACAATATTTGGTCTCCATTTATAGAATGAGGCTACCCTTCCTTTTGTTTCAGGATGCTGTAAAAATAGATAATCACGGTTTAAGTCGAACCAGTAATGATTGGTTCTGCCTCCGGGCCAGGTTTCGGCGAACTCCCATGAATCGGAATCAGGATTATTATTCAGACTCCTGGTTGAATTTACCCATGATGAGTGCCGTTGCATGCCATCGGGATTAAGTGATGGATCAATCATTATGACACAGTTTTCAAGCAGTTGTCTGATCTTTTCACCTTCTCCTGCAATAAGATAATAAGCAACAACAACAGATGAATTCTGGGAACTTGATTCATTGCCATGAATCCCATAGCCAAGTTTTATAAATACCGGCATTTTCTCAATATTGACTCCTGAAGATAGGGCCGGATCACATAATCTGAGATGCTCAAGCCTAAGCTGTTCAATGTTCTTTATGTTTTCGGGGGAACTGATTATCAAATTTCCCAGGGGACGGTTTTCATAACTCCTGCCGTATTCTTCCCACAAGGCTCTGTCTGATGTTTCTGCCAGTTTTGTAATATAAGAATAGAGCCTGTCGTGTGAGAGATGCCATTCACCTGGTTCATGACCGAAGAACTGCATGGGTGTCGGGATATCCTTATTATATTTTATCCCTTCAGGAAGGAAGTATTCAAGTGGTTCCTGTCCTTTAATTATGATACTGAAGATTAAAGATAAAGAGGTCAGCAAAAGTCTTTTCATTATGTTTTTTATTATAGGCTGGAATAGTGAAGGTATAAGATTAATGATAATTTTTATTTCTGATTACTTTTATTGGCATTTATACGTTTTTTGTAATGTGAGGAATCACCCCATTCTCCATAAATTATTTCCGAATCTGCCAGACTGATGCGTGTTTCAAGACAACTCTGGCAATCTTCAGCAGAATCATCTGTACATGGCTTATTATCATATAGCTTGTAACTGTCGCGGTACTTGCCGGGGGTTATATTTGGCATTATGATATTGGCTCCGATTTTGACCGCCTTTTCCCTTCCTATCGGATCGATTGCCTGGAGCGCTGTTGCAGCTACTATATTTATATCCTTCATCATGATCCTCAGTATAGCGATCATCTTTAGGGTAAGATCAAACCTTTCATCCAGAGGCAGCAGTTCTGTAGAATATTCTATTAAAGGAGTATCGGCATGCTCAATATATGGACCCATTCCACACATATCTATATCAAATTCTCTCATGAAGAGAAGATCGCCGGCAAGATCATCATATGTCTGAAATGGCAGCCCTATCATTACACCGGTCCCGGTCTGATAACCTGTATCCTGAAGGCTTTTCAGGCAATCCATCCTTCTTTTAAAACTATGACGGGTATCATCAGGATGAATTTTCTTGTACAGTACCGGATTAGTAGATTCAACACGCAGAAGATATCTGTGAGCTCCTGCCTGAAACCATCTCCTGTAAGTCTCCGGGTCCTGTTCTCCAACTGATAATGTTATTCCGAGTTCTCCATTCGAAAGTTCCTTGATTTTATGAAGCAGGGATTCAATCCTGTCACTAATAGCCTGGCTTTCAAGTTCTCCTGATTGTAGCGCTATTGATCCATACCTGTTCAAATAGGCAAATCTGGCAGCTTCAAGTATTTCATCATCAGACAGGTTATACCTGTTCAGATTCTTATTGCCTTTTCTTATTCCGCAATAAAAGCAGTCTTTGCCACAGATATTGGAGAATTCTATCAGTCCTCTGAACCATACTTTGTTGCCGATATATTTTTCCCTTATTTCAGAAGACTTTTTAAACAAAAGAGTTCTTTCATCACCTTTGCAGCCAAGGAGCCTTATAAGCTCATCTTTCGAAAAGTAATCCCTGTCAATTATATCTCTAACAGTGTTTTTCATCTTGATGCTTCACGGGCAGACAAAAGTAATAAAAGAAACAATATTGCCCATAATATCAGTTCATATGAAACACAGAACCTCTCTTAAGACTAATGATCTTTAACATGTTTTAAGGCGGTTTTTTTTTACTATCTTGCTATTAAAAATAATAGGTGCAAGTATAATATGATCTTTTGTATTTATTATGATAAATGATAAGCTGATTAATCCGGGGAGTATTGTCGTTGTAGGAGGATCGGACGACCTTTTTAAACCAGGTGGGAAAGTACTAAGGAATATAATTGAAGGAGGATTTAAAGGCAGTATCTATGTTGTAAATCCGAAGCATGATAAGATTCAGGGAATAAAGTCATGGAGAAGCATTGATGATTCTCCTTCAGCAGACCTTGCAATATTGGCGATCGCGGCACAGAATTGCCGGCAGGCTGTTGAAGTTCTTATAAGGGAAAAAGGAACAAGGGCTTTCATAATTATTTCGGCAGGATTCAGTGAAGCAGGAGAGGAGGGCAGAAAACTTGAAAATGAAATAGTTACGTTGATTAACGATTCAGGTTCTTCTCTTATTGGCCCAAACTGTATAGGAGTAATCACGCAGTCATACAGGGGTGTTTTCACATCACCGGTTCCAAGGCTGGACCCGGGTGGCTGTGACTTTGTTTCAGGATCCGGTGCTACGGCTGTTTTTATATTCGAGTCAGCTATGCCAAAGGGACTCAAATTTGCCAGTGTTTTTTCAGTTGGAAACAGTGCCCAGACTGGTGTTGAAGAGATACTTGAATTCTGGGACACTACATTTGATCCGGATACCAGTTCAAAAATTAAACTTGTATATGTCGAAAGTATAAGGGATCCTGATAAGCTTCTTCATCATGCTTCATCGCTGATACGTAAGGGATGCAGAATAGCTGCAATAAAGGCAGGAACCACAGAAGCAGGAAGCAGGGCAGCATCTTCACACACGGGTGCCATGGCTTCTTCAGATTCAGCCGTTGAAGCCCTGTTCAGAAAAGCCGGGATAGTAAGATGCTCCGGCCGTGAAGAGCTTGCTACAGTAGCATCAGTCTTTATGCATAAACCGCTGAAAGGAAAGAATATAGCAATAATAACGCATGCCGGTGGTCCTGCAGTAATGCTAACCGATGCACTTTCAGCAGGAGGAATGAACATTCCGAGAATTACAGGTGCGCATCATGACAAACTCATAGAGATGATGAACGAGGGTGCTTCTGCAGATAACCCGATAGATATGATAGCAACGGCCACAACAGATCAACTCGACAGGGTAATTGAATATGTGGATAAAAATATACCGATGCTCGATGGAATGAGTGTCATATTCGGAAGTAACGGACTTAATGATATGACAGAGATCTACGATCTTCTTCATCAGAAGATTAACCGATGTAAGAAACCTTTATATCCTATTCTTCCCTCAATAACAAGTTCATCTGAAGAACTTGCATACTTTCTCGACAAAGGACATGTAAATTTCCCTGACGAGGTAGTGCTTGGCAGGGCACTTACGAAGATTTTCAATACTCCGCATCCTGCAGATGAAAAGATCTTTCTGGATAAGGTGGATGTCCCGCGAATCAGGCAGATAATTGACAAGGCTCCGGATGGCTACCTTGAACCTTCAGTAATTCAGGAGCTTCTGACTGCTGCGAGCATTCCGGTTGTAAAAGAGGCAGTAGCTAAAACAAAAAAAGAACTGCTGGGTCTTGCAAAGAAAACAGGTTATCCATTGGCTCTTAAGGTGGTGGGACCTGTTCATAAGTCTGATGTCGGAGGTGTAACTCTTAATATCAAATCAGAAAAACATCTTGAAGCTGAATTCAGCAGGATGATGAAGATAAAAGGAGTGAAAGCTGTTCTGGTACAGCAGATGCTTTCAGGAACAGAGCTGTTTATTGGTGCTAAGTATGAACCCCGTTTCGGACATGTGATACTTTGCGGCCTGGGAGGGATTTTCGTTGAGGTACTTAAAGATGTGTCATCAGGTCTTGCTCCGCTTACTTTTAATGAAGCCGATTCGATGATCAGAAGTATAAAGAGTTACAGGATAATTCATGGTACGCGTGGTAAGCCGGGAATAAATGAGACCAGGTTTGCTGAGATTATTGTTAGACTTTCCACTCTCCTGCGTTTTGCGACAGAGATTAAAGAGATGGATCTTAATCCATTGATTGGAAGTCCGGAAAACATTACTGTTGTTGATGCCAGGATAAGGATTGAGAAACAGATGTAAGATTGCACTATGGTTAAAAATAAGATGTCATGATAATTCAGCAGTTATCAGTTTTTCTGGAAAATAAATCCGGCCGCCTTACAGAGGTACTTGAAGTACTCGGCAGGGAAAATATCAGGATAACAGCCCTTACAGTAGCAGATACAGCCGAGTTTGGAATTCTCCGGATTATTGTACCTGAGCCTGAAAAGGCAAGGGAAATACTGAAAAATAATGCTTTCACAGTAAATATTTCAGAAGTGATTTCAGTCAGTGCACCGAACGAGGCAAAGTATTATGCAAAAGTCCTGAAGATTTTATCCGATCTTAATATCAGTGTGGAATACACATATGCTTATTCTGTTGAAGAGCGATCAATAATAATATTGAGATGCGGTAATAATCATGAAGCTATAGATGCGCTTAAAAATCATGAGATGGAATTGCTCTCATCCAGTGATCTTTTCAGAATTTAGAAACCGCTTGCTTTTTGTGATCATATTTTAAAACTAATTTGGATTGAACCCTGATATGGAAATCTGGAACCGCCATTTCGAATGCATGGACAGAGATGGTCTTAAAAAAGTACAAAGTGAACGTTTAAGGGAGACAATTGAAAGAGTCTATTTCAATGTACCCTACTACAGGAATAAAATGCAGGAAGCAGGATTGGGACCGGAAAGTATTCAGTCAATTGACGATCTGCATAAGCTACCGTTTACAACCAAACAGGAGCTGAGAGATAATTATCCTTTCGGATTATTTGCAGTTCCAATGAGTGAGATTGTGAGGATACATGCATCTTCAGGCACCACTGGTAAACCAACAGTGGTTGGCTATACCAGGCATGATATTGCAACATGGTCAGAGGTAATGGCCCGGACTCTTACATGCGCAGGGGCAGGCAGGGACGATTTCATTCAGATTGCGTATGGTTACGGTTTATTTACGGGAGGGCTTGGACTTCATTACGGTGGCGAAAAGATTGGAGCGTCAGTTATACCTATTTCAGGAGGTAATACAACAAGACAGATACAGCTTATGCAAGATTTCGGGAGCACTGTACTGGCATGTACCCCCTCGTATGCTCTTTTTCTTGCGGAAGCAATAAATGAAAGCGGTATCAGGCGGGATGACCTGAAGCTTAAGGTTGGTGTCTTTGGTGCGGAACCCTGGACTGAAAATATGAGGCGGGAGATAGAGAATAAATTAAAGATCAGGGCAATAGATATTTATGGACTTAGTGAGGTTATCGGTCCCGGAGTAGCCAGTGAATGTCTGGTTCAGGAGGGACTTCATATAAATGAGGATCATTTCTTTCCTGAAATTATTGATCCGGATACACTTGAAATTATGCCCGATGGCAGTACAGGAGAACTTGTTTTTACTACCATCACAAAGGAGGGATTGCCTTTAGTAAGATACCGTACCCGCGATCTTACAAGGCTCAATTATGATAGATGCAAATGCGGCAGAACTCTTGTAAGAATGGAAAAATGTCTTGGAAGAAGTGATGACATGCTTATTATAAGGGGAGTGAATCTCTTTCCTTCGCAGGTGGAAAGTGTGCTTCTTGAGATAAGCGAGATTAAACCTCATTATCTTTTAATAGTTGATCGTGTTAATAACCTCGACAGTCTTGAGCTCAGAGTAGAGGTTGATGAACAGTTTTTCCAGGATAAGATAAGCGAGCTGGAATCGCTGCGGCAGAAGATACAGAATTCCGTGGAAAGTTCTATAGGGATTGGCCTAAAGGTAACCCTTGTAGAACCTAAGACAATAGTAAGAAGCGAAGGTAAGTCGCAGAGGGTTATTGATAACAGGAAGTTCTGAGATTACTCTGTATATGCGGGAGAGACTGATAATGATCATCTATGGATATTTTAATATTATTATATTTGCAGCCTTAAATATTACAGCAATTGTAATTACAAAATAAGATGGGAAACATTCCTCTTGATAATCAGACAGTAAGCACAATAATCAGGGAGAGTGGCATTCAGTCATTCTCAGGAGCATCAATCAGGGAGATAGCTTACCTGGTTAATTTACTGGAGAAGGAAACAGGAGTGAGATATATCAGAATGGAGATGGGAGTACCTGGTCTTCCAGCTGCCCAGGCTGGTATTGATGCTGAAATTGAGGCTCTGAGAGGGGGAGTAGCACCCGCAATTTATCCTGATATAGAAGGACTTTCAGATTTGAAGAATGAGGCATCAAGGTTCATAAAGCTTTTTATTGATCTGGATATCAGTCCAAAAGGATGCATTCCAACTGTCGGTTCCATGATGGGTTCCATGGCTGCCTTTCTTGTGGCAAACAGGAATGACAGAACAAAGGAAGGCTCACTGTTTCTTGATCCTGGTTTCCCTGTCCAGAAGAGGCAGGTAAAAATGCTTGGTCACGATTATACACATTTTGATATATTCCAGTACAGGGGAAAAAAGCTTAAAAATAAACTCGAGTCTTTTCTGGAAGGAGGAAAGGTTTCATCCATAGTATATTCAAATCCAAATAATCCTACCTGGATGTGCCTTAACGAGGAAGAACTTTCTATTATTGGTGAACTATCGCGTAAGTACGATGTTATTGTAATTGAAGATCTTGCTTATTTTGGTATGGATTTCAGAAGCGATTATTCCAAACCAGGAATTCCTCCCTATCAGCCATCAATAGGCAGGTATACGGATGATTACATCTTGCTTATATCCAGCTCAAAAGTATTTAGTTATGCAGGACAGAGGATAGGACTGATGGCGGTTTCTGATCACCTTTATAACAGAAAATATCCTGATCTGCTCAGATATTATTCATCAGATAAATTTGGTCATTCTATTGTATACGGGGCTCTTTATGGGCTGTCGGCAGGGGTTGCCCATACAGTCCAGTATGGGCTTGCAGCTATATTAAGGGAGACCAATGAGGGCAGATACCATTTTATTGATCAGGTGAAGGAATATGGAGAAAAGGCTCAGATAATGAAAGAACTGTTTACTCGTAATGGGTTCATTATACCATATGATAATGATATTGACAGACCAGTTGCTGACGGTTTTTATTTCACAATAGCCTATCCTGGAATGACAGGTGCCGAACTGCTTGAAAAGCTTCTTTATTATGGTATAAGCGCCATTACTCTCGATATAACAGGTAGCAACAGGAATGATGGACTCAGGGCTTGTGTATCACATGTTTACAGGGAACAGTTTAATGACCTTGAAGAGCGGCTGAAGATCTTTAATATGAATTATCCGGTTTAAGAATTCAACATAATAATTGATATGGCAAAAATCAGAGGTAGTATTGTAGTTGATGTAGAACAGTGTAAAGGGTGCGAAGTATGCATGGTCTCATGTCCGACAGGTACCATCGCAATGGCCAAGGAGGTAAACAGCAAGGGCTATTTTAATGCCTATCCCGCCAACCCTGAACTCTGTATAGGGTGTGCCAGCTGTGCAATTGTTTGTCCCGATGGAGTAATAACCGTTTATAAAACAAAAATTTAGGCACCGATGGAAAAGGAACTAAGGTTAATGAAGGGCAATGAGGCAATAGCCGAAGCTGCCATACGTGCCGGTGTTGATGGCTATTTCGGATATCCTATCACTCCACAGAGCGAGATACTTGAATATCTTATGGAGGCTAATCCTTATGAAACAACCGGAATGGTTGTTCTTCAGGCTGAGAGTGAGATTGCAGCTATTAATATGGTTTACGGTGGAGCAGGATGCGGTAAGAAAGTAATGACTTCTTCTTCATCTCCGGGCATTAGCCTGAAGCAGGAGGGTATATCATATATTGCAGGCGCAGAACTCCCATGTCTTATAGTCAATGTTGCCAGGGGAGGACCTGGTCTGGGGACAATACAGCCAGCGCAGGCAGATTATTTTCAGTCAGTAAAGGGAGGCGGTCATGGCGATTATCATCTTATTGTTCTTGCACCAGCCTCAGTGCAGGAAATGGCAGATTTTGTTGAACTTGGTTTTGACCTCGCATTCAAATACAGAAACCCGGTGCTGATTCTTTCGGACGGGGCCATCGGTCAGATGATGGAAAAAGTCTATCTGAGTCCTCATAAACCAAGATCAGATGATTCTCCCGATTGGGCAACAACAGGAAAAGGCAACAGGAAACAACGGAATATTATCACTTCTCTTGACCTGGACCCTGACGGACAGGAAGATTTTAACCATAAGCTGCAGGCTAAATATGCAGAGATTACTAAAAATGAAGTTCGTTTTGAGGAGTTTCAGTGTGAGGATGCAGATTATCTTTTTGTTGCATATGGAACAAGTGCCAGGGTTTGTCAGAAATCAGTACAGATTGCCCGGCAACATGGTATAAAAGCAGGTCTGCTTAGACCTGTCACACTTTTCCCTTTCCCTTCTGCAAGAATATCTGAGTTAAGTGCAAGGGTTAAGGGATTCCTCTCAGTAGAGATGAGCTCCGGACAGATGGTTGAAGATGTGATGCTCGCAGTAAAAGGGAAGGTGCCTGTAAAGCATTTTGGACGAATGGGAGGAATTGTCACCACACCAGATGAGGTGGTTGAAAAGCTTAGAACTTTATTTATTGGAGGTGAGTAAGATGAAAGAAGCAACCGGATTAAAGGAAATAATTAAACCCGAGAACCTTACCTATCACAAGTCAGAGGTATTAGTCGATAATACACTATCATATTGCCCGGGATGCGGACATGGTACAACACACCGTATTCTGGCAGAGTTAATCGAGGAACTGGGACTGCAGTCACAGACAATCGGAATTTCTCCTGTTGGATGCTCAGTACTGCTGTACCATTATCTCGATGTTGATATACAGCAGGCTGCTCATGGAAGGGCTCCTGCTGTTGCCACCGGAATTAAAAGACTACTTCCTGATAAGTTTGTATTTACATATCAGGGTGATGGAGATCTTGCTGCAATTGGTACTTCTGAAACAATACATGCCTGTAACAGAGGTGAAAACATTATGATAATTTTTGTAAATAACGGCATTTATGGAATGACCGGCGGACAGATGGCACCAACAACTATTCCGGGAATGAAATCATCTACTTCACCTCTTGGAAGAGATGTCAGAACTATGGGTAATCCGCTTAAGATGACGGATATAGTGGCTACTCTTCCAGGTACATACTATGTAACCAGGCAGAGTGTACATACTCCGGCCAATGTAAGGAGAACAAAAAAGGCAATGCGTAAAGCAATTGAATATCAGAAGCTTAATAAGGGAACTTGTTTTATTGAAATAGTCTCAAACTGTCCGTCCGGATGGAAGATGACTCCTGTTGAATCGAACAAATGGATGGAAGAGAATATGTTTTCATTTTACCCACTGGGAGACCTTAAAACTCCGGCAGAATAAACTGGGATTGCAACAAATATCAACTACAATGACTGAAGAGATAATAATAGCAGGATTTGGAGGACAGGGTGTACTGTCGATGGGAAAAATAATGGCATATTCAGCTGTTATGCAGGATATGGAGGTAAGCTGGATGCCTGCATATGGTCCTGAGATGAGGGGAGGAACCGCGAATGTAACAGTGATTATAAGCAGTGAGCGAATAAGTTCTCCTATCATCAGGCATTTTGATACGGCAATTATTCTGAACCAGCAATCGCTTGATAAGTTCGAGCCAGCAGTCAAGCCCGGTGGAGTACTGATTTACGATAGTAATGGAATTACAAGACATCCCGAACGTAAAGATATTTCAATTTACAGGGTAGATGCTGCCGGGGAAGCTGCACTGATGAATAATACCAAGGTATTTAATATGATAGTTCTTGGAGGTTTTATTAAGATACGACCGATCATCAAGCTTGAAAATGTAATTAAAGGACTTAAGAAATCGCTTCCTGAGCGATATCATAGTATGATACCCATGAATGAAAAAGCCCTGATCAGGGGAGAGGAGATCATCAAGGAGGTACGTAAAGCCGGTGTAAGGTGATCAGTAATCGGAAATCGGTAATCGGTTCGGTAATCGGTAATCAGTAATCGGTCGCCCAGCATCCATTGTCCAGTACCCGGCGTCGAGTGTCCAGCACCCAGCATCCAGCGTCCAGCGTCCAGCGTCCAGCTTCCAGCGTCCAGAGCCTATTTCTTATAAAAATGCATTTCAGTTATATACTTCCATACCTCAGGGGCAAGATAATATGACATATCCCTGCCATCCCTTATCCCTTTACGGATAAATGTTCCGGATATATCCATTAGAGGAGCGTTAACATATTTTATATCTGCTGATAAAATCAGATCTTTAAGTGCCGCAGATGATGATTTTAGTGTTCCGGGTCGGGGATAAACATATACCGGGTGATCTTTAAGGAGTTCCTTTGCATTTTTCCATTTATGCAGAGTATGGAGATTGTCCTCACCCATTACCAGACAAAATTTATTATTTGGATATTTTTCTTTAAGATATGTTAGCGTATCAATTGTGTAGGATGGTATCGGAAGCCTGAATTCTATATCGGAAACTTTAAGTTTGTCATTATCTCCGATCGCAAGCTGTGTCATGTAGAGACGATGATGGTCGGCAAGCAGTGTTTCTTTCTTTTTCAGAGGATTATGAGGGCTGACCACAAACCATATCTGTTCCAGTCCTGTAAATTCGGTCATGTAGCCTGCAATTGCCATATGGCCGATATGTACCGGGTTAAAAGAACCGAAATATAATCCGACTTTGGTCATCTCTTACTATTTATTCCTTAAGAATTCACTCACAAGGAGAACTGCCTCTTCTTTTGTTTTTTCCAGATTGTCGTTTACTAAAATTCTGTCGAATTTATCAGCAAGATTTATCTCCTCTGCTGCTTTATCGACTCTGATCCTGATCTTCTCAGCAGTATCTGTACCTCTTCCAATAAGTCTTTTTTCCAGTTCTTCAATCGAGGGTGGCATTATAAAAACAGAGAGTGAATTATTTCCGTAAATATTTTTAAGATTTATTCCTCCTTTTACATCCACATCAAAAAGTACAGATTTACCTTCATTCCATATTCTCTCTATTTCTATTTTCAGAGTTCCGTAGAACAGATCTTTATAAACCTCCTGCCATTCAACCAGTTCATCATTCTCAATCTTTCTTTTAAATTCCGGTACGCTAAGAAAGAAATAGTCAAAACCATCCCTTTCGTTCCCTCTTAAAGGCCGGGTAGTTGCGGATACAGAAAAAGACAGGTTCAGTCCGCTGTCCATCAGATGTCTCACTATGGTAGTTTTTCCTGCCCCAGAAGGTGCCGATATTATTACAAGCTTGCCCTTCATCTCTTTCTTCTTATTCCTCTGACCATAATACCTGTTTCTTTTACCTTCCTGTAATAAATATTTACGCATCTGTTGTTTTCCACCCTTTACCCACTGCCCTGAGCCTTTTACAGCACATTCAAAGTCTGTTCCTTAACCTTCTCAAGCTCATCCTTCATCATCACAACAAGTTTCTGGATTGATGCATCATTTGCTTTTGATCCGATTGTATTGATTTCTCTTCCTATCTCCTGGCAAATAAAATTAAGTAGTTTACCATTCGGGGAATCAGTTTTCAGCGTTTCAAGAAAATAATCGCAATGGGTTTTCAGCCTTACTTTTTCTTCGTTTATATCAAACTTTTCGATATAATAAATCAGCTCCTGTTCGAACCTGTTTTTATCAATATTCTCATTCCCGACGAGTTCAGTCAGGATTGAATCAAGCTTCTCCCTTAGCTTTCTGATTCTTCCTTCTTCAAATGGTCCGATCTGATCGAGCAGGTCTAGTATTTTACCGATACATTTTATTATGTCTGCCATTATTGATTTACCCTCTTCAATCCTGTACTGGTCGAGCATCCCGACAGCTTCATTGATCTTCTCCCTTACAGCTTCCCATTCCTCCTCGGGTATCTCGCTTTTATCTGTTTTCATGGTCTCAGGAAGCTTCATTACCACAGAAAAGATCTGATCGTCAAGTTCTAGATCAAGTTCTGAAGCAATTTCCCTGAACTGATTATAATAATTTTTTACAGCTGCTTTGTTAATTACTGTCGTCAGTTCCTGTTCATTTGAATCAATATAAAGAGCAAAATCGATTTTTCCCCTGTCGAGATTCTGGCTTAAAATATTTCTTATCTCCGGCTCTTTCTCCTTGTAGAGCCACGGCAGTTTCGTATTCAGGTCCAGCTGTTTTGAATTCAGCGATTTGATCTCGATAGTTGTTTTCCTGTTGGAAGTTTCAGCAACGGCTTTGCCAAAGCCTGTCATAGATTTTATCATATCACCTTTTTTAACAGGTAATTAAATTATGCATTATCTTCGAATTTTACAACCGTTTTTGTTTTCCATCGGCCTGTTTTATAATAAAAATAGGATAAAGCAAAGCCAACTGTCCATCCGGCCGGAATTGACCACCAGATACCTGAAACCCCTATTTTTCCAGAAAAGAACCAGGCAAAAGGAATCCTTATCAGCCAGAGGGAAAGGACCGAGAACAACATCGGGTATAATGTATCACCAGCTCCTCTCGTGACTCCATTATAAATGAACATCAGAGTAAAAGAGATGTAAAAGAGACTTACAATAGTCAGATACTGGTCACCAAGCCGTATAACTTCCAGATCGTTCGTGAACATACTCATAATCAAATGACCCCCGAAGACAATAAAAATTGTTGTAACAATTGTTACAATTCCTGACATTTTTATTGTGGCTTTGAGTCCCGCTCTGATTCTTTCAGGTTTGTTCGCCCCGATATTCTGTCCGACAAAAGTTGAAAGAGCCTGTGAGAAAGACATTGCAGGAATAAGGGCAAGAGCATCAAGCCTGCTGGCAACAGAATAGCCTGCAATTACATCTGTCCCAAATTTGTTAACAATATCCAGGAGTGCTATTGCTCCCATAGCTACAAGTGTTTGCTGGACTCCTGTTGGTAAACCTATCCTTATGCTCTGGCGGAATGTTTCCCTGTCGAAGTGCAGACCTTTAATAGCTATCCTGATCAGCTTATGGGTCTTATTAAGCCACCATATTGCCAGGCCGAAAGCGATTGCATTTGCAAGAAGAGTTGCATACGCAGCACCGGCAACTCCCCATTTGAAAACACCAACAAATAATAAAACAAGGATTATATTGGCAATGCTTGCTACTATCAGAAAATAGAGAGGTGTTTTTGAATCGCCCAGACCTCTTAATACAGCACTTGTTCCATTAAACCCAAAAAATATAAGAATCCCTGAAAGATATATTTTAAGATAGAGAACAGCCTGGGGCATTATCTCTTCAGGGAGATCAATAAGGCGGAGAAGGGGTTCGCTGATTAAAATACCAATGATTGTTGTGATAAGTCCAATTATTGCACTATAAATATACATTGTATCAATAGCCCTCTTGACCTTTACAAAATCCTTTGCTCCAAAGTACTGGGATATTACAACGGTGGTTCCCATTACAAGACCTATGATCATGGAAACCATTATAAAGATTACAGGGAATGATGCACCCACTGCTGCAAGAGCCTCTTTCCCGATAAATTTCCCAACCACAACACTGTCAACAACACTGAATAACTGCTGGAAAATATTTCCGATCAGCATAGGGGCAGCAAATTTAAAAATCAGCTTTCCTTCGTGACCATTAGTGAAATCCTGCATCTTAAATATTTAGCCTGCAAAGGAAATCAATAATGGGAACTTATCAAAACGCTATCTAAATCCTTTCAAGTTCTACAGTAAAATGCCTTAATATATGTGCCTCTCTCTTTATCCTGAGTCCTCTGGTAATTAAGCCCCGGCGTTTAAATACATTGCATGTTGTTGCAACAACGTATTCCATGTGGTTATTTGTATATACCCTTCTTGGTATAGCCAGCCTGACCATCTCCAGGTCAGGATACCTGTTTTCGCGTGTTACAGGATCCCTGTCAGCCATTAGAGCTCCAATTTCAACGCTTCTTACACCACCTTCTGTATATAACTCCACAGCCAGAGTCTGAGCAGGAAATTCCTCCCTGGGAACTGAATCAAGGAACTTTTTTGCGTCAATAAAAATAGCATGACCTCCTGATGGCTCAATAACAGGAATACCATTCTCTCTGAGTCTGTTTCCCAGAAACTCAACCTGTTTTATTCGCGATTCAAGAAAGGTAAATTCTGTTCCTTCATACAGACCCTGTGCAAGTGCATTCATATCTCTGCCCGACATACCCCCGTACGTAATGAATCCTTCATATATAATATTAAAAGTTGAGGCCTGGCGGTAAAGTTTCTCTTCCCTGAATGCAATGAATCCTCCCATATTGACAATTGCATCTTTTTTCGAGCTCATTGTCATTGCATCTGCATAAGAGAACATCTCCCTGGTTATATCTGTGATCTGCATGTTTGTGAATCCCTTTTCCCTTGTTTTTATGAAATAGGCATTTTCAGCAAACCGGGCACCATCGATAATAAGCTTGACCCCAAATTCCCTGCATATATCAGATACTCCCCGAATATTGGCCATACTGACTGGTTGACCGCCTGCTGTGTTGTTGGTTACTGTGACAATTACAAAAGGTACTTTTCCTGCTGGAGCATTACTGAGTACATTCCTTAGCTTTGCAAGGTCAACATTCCCTTTGAATGGATGTATCTCTGACGGGTTTCTTGCAGAATCAATTGTACAATCGACTGCCCTGGCCTTTCTGAATTCAATATGTCCCTTGGTGGTATCAAAATGCGAGTTACCGGGAACAATATCTCCCTCTTTGACCAGTACGGAAAACAGAACATTCTCTGCTGCACGTCCCTGATGGGTTGGCAGGAAATATTGAAATCCTGTAATATCCCAGATAGCATCTTTCAGGTAATAATATGAAGAGGATCCGGCATAACTTTCATCGCCGGTCATTATTGTAGCCCATTGTCTGTCACTCATTGCACCTGTACCTGAATCAGTAAGCAGATCAATATATACCTGTTCAGATCTCAGATTAAAAAGATTGTATGAAGCATCCCTGATCCACCTTTTTCTCTCCTGGGGAGTGCTGCGGTAGATGTTTTCAACCATCTTTATCTTAAATGGTTCTGCAAATGGTAAGTTCATGATCTAAAGGTTTTTATTAAAGAAGCAGGATTTTCTGTCCCGGTCTCCGTTATGGAAAAGTAATTAATAGTCGACTTTATAAAAAGGAAAATTACGCAGAGGAATTTAAATCTATATCAGGTAAAAATCCCTGTTTTTGATATTTCTGTATATATCAACTGGCGGATTCTGCGTTATAATGAGGTATGAAACCAATTTATATAGATTCAGGTAGTAAAATTAATAGTTATTTGTGATATATTCAACCGGACAAAATATGATAAAATTTAGTGAAATGAAACGAGTATTTCTTAGGTTATCAATTGGATTAATCTTTTTCGGATTTGGCCTGAACGCACATTCACAGCTAGTCACTGACAGTTTGAGATCGGCAGGAGAAATTATGGATTCACTAAGGAGGATTGGTGTTATTTACAGTGATATCTATCAAAAACCTGAAATAGTCTTATCAACAGAACAGGCGGTCAGTTTTCTGGAGAAGAAAATTCAATCGGATATCTGGAATAATCCTGAGGATCCTTTGCGAAAAGCAATAGTACAGCTTGTTTTTCAGGCTTCAAATCCACCATATGATTCCTCAGAGGTATTCCTGAATAAATATCCATATGATTCTCTTAAAATTGCATGGGACAAGTTTTATATATGGGAACCCTTGAGGTTCAAAATTCCGGTTTTGTCTCCTGTAAGATACACAGTTCCCGCAGATTCAGTTGTTGCGGTGACTGATACTATTCCTGTTTCAATTATCACTGACACCACTGCAACATATCCACCTGTACTGATGGATTCTATACCCTTTCTTGCTGATCAGGGCGGATTAAAGGATACTTCCATCCTGGTTATAATCGATACCCTGAACCAGGTATATTCATCAGATCCTTCATTCCCTTTCAGATATCTCAGTTATCCTTATCAAAGCGATTCAATTGAAGTAGCTGTACGCTCACTCATGAAATTCATGGAGGAAAGAGACTCCTCAATAGTGAATTTTACCGGACGCAGCAATTCAATAACACCTCTCTGGCTAAATTCAAAATCTGATAATATGGTTCGTTACTGGCTCAGGAACGAATATGATGATTCTGTAACGGTTTGGATAGGAAATGTCGGAAGAAATACCGTTGGTCTCTATCTCGAGCAGGGGATTAATTTAAGACGACCTATCAAGCAGGAAACAGGAAATGCGGAAGCACGTATCAATGTCCAGCAACAGGATAAATCAAAATTACTTGAAGTACAAAGGATTGTTGTGAAACCAAAATACTGGAAATACCGGACAGAAACTAACCTGGCTTTTGCCCAGACCGGGTTGTTCAACTGGGTAAAAGGAGGTGAAAAAAGCGTATCATCCCTTCTTGATGTTACAGGTTATGCTGATTACAGTAATAAGCAAAAAAAGATATCATCGAGCAATTTTGTCAGGATGAAGCTTGGTTTCCTTAAATCAGGAGAGAAACCACTGAGAAAGAATACAGACATTTTTGAATCTAACTCAAAGGTAAATCACAAGGCATTCGGGAAGTTCGATTTCTCAGCAATAATGCTTTTCAAAACACAGATTTTACCAGGGTACTCATACCAAAAAGTGGGAGACAGGGATACGTCAATTCTTGTTTCCAGGATCTTTAATCCTGCAACTCTCACCCTGGGGTTTGGTCTTGATTACAAGCCTAATTCTCAGACCTCCATCAACTTCTCTCCATTATCCTATAAAGGAACATATATGACCGACACCATAAAGCTTGACCAGACCAAATTTGGTATACCCAAGGATAAGATGTCTTTGCACGAACCGGGGGTAAGCTTAAACGTCTCCCATAACTGGAAACCGCTCAAAACGATAGGTGTGACCAACAGGATTTCGCTTTTTACAAATTATGTGAATAATCCGCAAAATATCGATATTGACTGGGAAATGATCTTTACAGCAAATCTAAACTGGTTCACTGATCTCAGGATAAACACACATTTTATTTTTGATGATGATACAAAAACAACTGTTCTTGATGACAGTGACAAACCTGTATTGAATCCCGACGGTTCTGTCAAAAAGGTAGCAAAAGTACAATTTAAGGAGATGATCGGAATTACATTGGCTTTCAGATTTTAATCACAAAAGAGTGATTGGCATCATCCGGCAGGTGCCAGGTTGTTGATATGTTCTGGTGTTATTGGGATTAAAGATCTTTTTCGTAAATACGGAACTTTTTAACCACCTTGCATCCTACACGTTCATACTCACCTCTCATTTTTAAGTTGTCTTCCAGGACGAGATGACTGTCGAGAGTATCCATCTTGTGTTTGATGCCTGACTGCAGAATTTTGACTCCCATAAGTACATCCAGGCCTTTTCCCCTGTATTCCTTTTTAACTCCGCCCAGCATCATCAGAAGTTTCCTGGATCTCTTTGAGTCCCTGAGTATTTTGAAAATGCCGAATGGGAAAAGACGACCTCTTGCTTCCCTGATCCCATTGCTGAAATCAGGCATGCCAATGGCAAAACCAACTATTTCAGCCCTGGTTCTGATCACCTTTATAAATTTTGGGTCGAGAATTGGAAGATAGCGGTTTGCAAATTCCATCTTTTCTTTGTCATTTAGCGGAACAAAACCATAAATCTCCTTGAAAGTGTCGTTCATCAGCTCAAGTATCTCGATAATATATGGTTTTAGTTCTTTTATTGAATTGAATTCCAGTATTTCGTATTCCTTCTGATTTTCCATGCGGTGAAGGACTTTTTCATAGATCAGAGGGAACTGTTCCGGAATCTTGCCAAGATAGTTCACAAGGTCTATTTTTTTTGAATAGCCCTCATTTTCAAGAAATAAAGGCATATATGGTGAGTTGTTCGGACTTGTCATAAACTGGGGATATTCAAATCCTTCAACCTGGAAACCCTGGGGATCTTTATCGGAGAATCCAAGAGGTCCGATTATTTTTTTCATTCCCCTTTCTCTCAGCCAGTTCTCAACAGCTGTTATCAGGGCATGGAATACTTCCCTGTCCTCATAACATTCCATAAAACAGAATCTTCCGTTCTGTTCGTTATGAATTGTATTATATCTGTTGTTTATGATCCCCATTATCCTGCCAACAGGTTTGTTTTCCCTGAAAGCGAGTAATAAAATTGCATCAGCATACTTATATGACTTGTTCTTCTTCTTATTGAACAGCAGTCTTTCATCCATATAGATAGGGTGAAGCCATTCAGGTTCATTTTTATGTACCTTCTCAGGTAAGTATATAAATGTTCTTCGATCTCTGTTTGTAAGGACCTCTTTAATGACTATCTGCCCCATTTTTTATTTATAATTTGACTGAAAGAAACAAAAAAACCCTAAATCGACAAAATCAGTAAAAAAATATTCTGGTTTCAAAGGAGGTCAATGATCACAAAAATTGCAAAGAGTAAGCTGGCTATTCCGTTTGTTGTCCCAAATGCAAGATTGACTCTGCTGATATCATCATGCCTTACGATAAGGTGCTGGTATAGAAGCAATGATGAAAATATCAGGGCTCCGATCCAGAAGATATATCCTGATCCACCATTGATTCCTGCAACAATCACAAGAACAAAGGTTACTGCATGCAGTGCAGAAGAGACATACAAAGCTTTTTTTCTTCCAATAATTGATGGTATGGAATACAGATTTTCTGACCGGTCGAAATCATCATCCTGCAAAGCATAAATTATATCAAATCCACTTGCCCATGTTAAAACAATGAACGAGAATATTACCGGAAGGATGTTGAAAGTTCCGGTTACAGATATATATGCGCCGATAGGAGCAAGACTCAAACCAAGACCCAGAACCAGGTGACATAAAGCGGTGATCCTTTTTGTAAGGCTGTATCCAAGTATTACCAGTAAGGCAACAGGGGAAAGCCAGAATGCCAGAGAGTTAATAAGATAAGTTGTCAGGATAAACAACAGGCTATTAATTGCAACAAATGAAGCAGCTGCCCAGGGTGAGATTTCACCTGACGGGATCTCCCTGTTTTTTGTCCTCGGATTACGGGCGTCAAATCTCCTGTCAACCAGTCTGTTAAATCCCATTGCAGCATTTCTTGCAAACACCATGCAGAGTATAATCAGAAGCAGTAACCTGATACTGAACTGGTTATTGCTGTCGGTTATACCAATGGCAAATCCTATCAGTGCGAATGGCATGGCAAAAATTGTATGGCTGAATTTTACCAGCGAGAAATATTTGCTGATCCGGCTGAATACTATATTCATTGTTCGAGAAGCTTCCTGTATGTTTCGTAATGCTCATTAGTGAATGTGACAAAAGTCACATTCTCGGGATATTTGTTTTTCAGAAGAAATCTGCGAGTCTCATTGACAGCTATCAATGCAGCCAGTTCCTGAGGGAAACCGTATACTCCTGTTGATATTCCGGGAAAAGCTATTGTTCTTAGTTTATTATCCCTTGCAATTTCAAGGGAAGACTGGTAGCACGATGCAAGTTTTTCGGTCTCATCACGATGTCCTCCGTACCATACAGGTCCGACAGTATGAATAATATGCTTTGCCTTAAGCCTGTAACCTTTAGTCAATTTGGCTTTCCCTGTTTCACAGCCCTGGAGATTCCTGCATTCCTCAATCAGTTCCGGTCCGGCTGCTGCGTGTATGGCTCCATCGACACCACCGCCACCTAAGAGAGTTTTATTAGCTGCGTTGACAATCGCATCCACTGCCAGAGTAGTTATATCACCTTTTAAAAGTTGTATTCTTTTTTTCATCACCTTATCAGGGCATTCAGTTCTTTTTCAAAGGTTCTTATGAGATTATTCATAACCTTATCAATATTCTTGTCAGTAAGTGTTCTTAAGTCATCACGGAGGATGAAGCTGACTGCATATGACTTCTTGTTCTTCCCAAGGCTGTCACTTTCATAAACATCAAAGAGCGAAACTTCCTGAAGTATATTTTTTTCTGTTTTCAGTGCAAGATTCCTGATCTGGCTGAAATTTACACTTCTGTCGAGAAGCAGTGCGAGATCCCGTCTGACTGAAGGATATCTGGGGAGCTCTCTGAATGAAATGGTATGCCCTCTTATTACCTTAAGCAACAGATCCCATTCAATATTTCCATAATACACGTCCTGATCAATATCAAATTGTTTAAGATATCTCTTTGATATCTTTCCCGCTTCGGCAAGCACCCTGTTATTATGTTTATAGGTCACTGACTCGGAGAAGTATTTTTTTTCACTCTCTCCCGTTACGAGACTATCCTTATTAAGTCCCAGCCGGGAGAATACCATTTCTACATATGATTTGACATGGAAGAAATCTGTAGGATTGGTTTTGCTGTTCCAGTTTTGTTTCACAGGAAAACCGGTAAGGAAAAGATCCAGGTGTTCAAGCTCAAAGTAGTTATCAGGTGTGGGAAAAGAATCCCCTGATTTATTATAGAAATAGCAATGACCGAATTCAAAAAGTTTCAGATCGGTATTCTGCCGGTTCAGATTCCAGGCAACCGAGCTTAATCCTCCGAAGACCAGGCTCTGACGCATGGCGTTTAGATCAGAGCTGAGAGGATTGGCAAGTACAACCAGCTGGTCTTTGTTAAAATCATCATTCTTTTCGTACCAGGTACCCGGGTTGAGTGAATTGCACATTATTTCAGAAAATCCATTAGCCGCAAGCATATCTGAAATAATATTTACAATTTTCTCTCTGTCTGGTTTTTCAAGATATGTTAGTGTTGAATTGACATGATTGCTGATAGCGATATTGTTGTATCCATAAATTCTGAGTATTTCCTCAATTACATCTGCTTCTTTTTTAACGTCTACTTTTCTGGCAGGGATTTCTAATAACAGAATCTCACTTTCTTCTTTCAATATAACGAAGTCAAGCAGTAAAAGGATTCTCTTTATCAGAGATTTGTCTATATTTTTACCTATAAGTCTGTTTAAATTGTTATAACTTACTTCGATAACGGTTCTTTTCACCGGTACAGGGTATATATCAACAATTTCTGATGATATTTCACCACCAGCCAGTTCCTTTATTAACATTATTGCTCTTTTAAGGGCCCAGGTAGTTATTTCAGGATCAGCACCTCTTTCAAATCTGAATGAAGCATCAGTTTTAAGTCCGTGACGTTTGGATGTTTTCCTTATAGAGACAGGATTGAAGTAAGCACTTTCAAGGAAAATATTCTTTGTTGAATCAGTAACACCCGATTTTATACCACCAAAAACACCTCCGATACACATTCCTTCAGATGCATTGCAGATCATCAGATCTTTAGATGAGAGACTTCTTTCAACTGAGTCGAGAGTTATAAATTTGCTTTTTTCCGGCAGGTTTCTGATTATTACCTTCCTTCCGTCAATTTTGTCAGCATCAAAAGCATGTAGAGGCTGGCCAACCTCGTGCTGGACGAAGTTTGTTATATCCACAACATTATTAATAGGATTCAGCCCGATAGCCATGAGTTTAACCTTTAACCATTGCGGGGATTCTTTTATAGTCACACCACTTATAGTAATTCCGGAATACCTGGGACAATCTTTGGTATTTTCAATAATTATATCATATCTGTTTTTGTCATTATCTGGTTT
>CAYLYN010000054.1:0-23422 GCA_964387565.1 uncultured Rikenellaceae bacterium
ATTTTCTGTCCATACCTCATTATCTCCTGAATGTCCGAACAGCCCTACACTTATTACGATATTTCCTTCGAGGGTAAGACGTTTCTGAGCTTCAGTGTACTCGGATCTGAATCTGGTGCTGCCACAAAGAGTTATTATTTTGTATTTTCCTATCATAATTTTTATACTGATATAATTCCGAATTGCTTAACACAAACAGTTCGATTACCCTCAGTAAATTTGAGAAATATTATTCATTTTCATGCCCCTGGTAAAAATGATTTTAATCATAAATAGGCTATGCTTTAAAAAAGTATATATATTTACTCAAGCCCGGATCCATTATTTCTGATAGCTAAATCCATTCAGTATGAATAAGCGTTCACATTTAACATATATAGTTACAATGGTTGTGATTATAATCCTGACACTTGTACTGCTTGTTATTAATGGAGCATCTTATTATATCTCAGGTATTGAAGAAAGGGTGCATATGCCGGATCATCAGGCTCTTAAACCAAGCGGTTCAGTAGGTCATGCCCTGGGGATATTTGGATCCTTATCTATGATTTTAGGAGTGGGGTTATACATGGCCCGTAAAAGATACAGGTTTCTTTCACGAAGTGGCCTCCTGAAGCATTGGCTTGAATTTCACATATTCCTTTGTACATTGGGACCTGTTCTTGTACTGTTTCATACCGCTTACAAATTCGGAGGATTGGTAGCTGTCAGTTTCTGGAGCATGATAGCTGTATTCCTGAGTGGTATAATAGGTAGGTTCATTTATCTCAGGATTCCGAGGTCAATTGAAGGACGTGAGCTTAGTCTGAGTGAGATCAGGGAAATGAAGAGCGACATTGTATCTGTTGCAAGAACTTCATATAATCTTGATGAAGAGACCTCTCTTCTGCTGGCTGCTTCAGTAAAAAGAAAGGTGGAGATATACCATACTAATCCATTAATCCGTTTTTATGCAGGCTTTAGGAATGATCATAATATCAAAATTTCGGTCAAGAACTTACTTAAAAATAAAAACCTTCCTTCTGCTGAATCAAAAAAGATTATGCATCTGGTGGTGAATGATATGAAACTGAACAGGAGGATAGAGCAACTTGAGACTATGCAGAACCTTTTCAGGTACTGGCATGTAGTGCATCTTCCGTTTGCCATTGTTATGCTGATAATAATGATAATTCATGTAGGATTTACAATATTATTTGGTTACAGGTGGATCTTTTAAATATGGAACAACTCATTGAAAATGTGCTTATTTACTCACTTGCAATCGTTTTATGCGTGGTTGTTGTAACAATATATTTAAGGAAGAAGAAAAGAGAATCAGGTATTGTTGATAAAAAGATCAGGGAGGCCAGGGAGGCAGGTCTTCACGAGCCGGTTTCGCTTCATCCTTATGTCGATCCTAACAGGTGTATACAGACTGGTGCCTGTATATCAGCCTGTCCTGAAAAAGATATTCTCGGTATCAGAAACGGTAAGGCAACAATAATAAATGCCTCCAGATGCATTGGTCATGGGGCCTGTTTTCATGCATGTCCCACCGAAGCTATCAGCCTGCGCATGGGAACAGAGAAAAGAGGAGTAGAGCTTCCCCATATAAACCAGAATTTTGAAACTAATGTTCACGGGATTTTTATTGCAGGGGAACTCGGAGGTATGGGGCTGATAAAAAATGCTGTGGAGCAGGGAAGACAGGCTGTGGAAAATATTCTAAAGACATTGAAAAGAGATCATCCTGCCACTTATGACCTGATAATTATCGGAGCCGGTCCCGCGGGCATTTCAGGAAGTCTGACAGCAAAGAAAAACGGGCTTAAATTTTTACTTCTCGAACAGGATACTTTAGGGGGTACAGTTTTTACTTTTCCACGCAAGAAAATAGTAATGACATCACCTATGGACCTTCCTCTGTATGGTAAAGTGAAGCTTTTTGAAACTTCCAAAACTGAATTGCTCGAACTTTGGCAGACAGTTCTTGTAAAGAATAATATCGATGTTAAAGAAAACTCTAAAGTTGATACTATTCAGAATGAGGATGGAATATTTAAGATTAGAACCATAAAAGGTGAGGAGTATACATCAGCCACGGTGCTTTTGGCTATTGGCAGACGAGGAACTCCCCGTAAACTGAATGTTCCCGGTGAATTAAACGAAAAGGTGGCTTATCGTCTTCTTGAACCGGAGGAGATACTTGGAAAGAATATTCTGGTTGTTGGAGGAGGAGACTCTGCTGTTGAATCAGCTCTATCGCTTTCCGAACATAATCATGTAATTCTTTCATACCGGCAGGAGGTTTTTAACAGGATTAAGCCAGGGAATAATACTGCCCTTAATAAAGCAATGGCTGAAGGAAAACTGGAAGTAAAGCTTAGTACAAACCTGGTTTCTATTGAGGAAGAAAGTATTTTTCTGACATCTGGCAAAGAAGATGAGGCAACCAAGTATGCCAATGACCTGGTCTTTATTTTTGCCGGTGGAGAATTACCGACGCAATTTCTTGAAAAAGCAGGTATAAGGATCACAAAGAAATTTGGAGAAATAGTGATGAAGCACTAAAAGAGGTGCTTCGGCAGGCTTAGCACACAAAAGGTTGAAAGCGTGCTTCGACAGGCTCAGCATTAAAAGGCTGAAGGAGGAAGATACAGGTATTGGGATAATTAATCAGATAAACAGATGCGAAGGACAGCATTGATTTTTATGGTTCTGCTGGTTTTGATGACTTCACGTTCTCCAGACCTCAAAGCGCAACTTTCGCCGGGCGAGCTTTCAGTTTCGCATGCCCAACTTGAAGGATTATCAAACTGTACCCAGTGTCATGTTCTTGGAAATAAGGTCACATCTGAGAAATGTCTCGTTTGTCATACCGAGATTAAAGAAAGGATAAGCCAGAAGATAGGATACCATTCATCTTCAGATGTTGCAGCAGGCGAATGTGCTCTGTGTCACAGTGAGCATAATGGAAAAAACTTCCGACTTGTAAATCTGGATGTCGAAAACTTTGATCACGATCTTACCGGTTATAAATTGTCAGTGCCCCATTCTAAAAAAGCTTGTACCGACTGTCATGTTTCGAAGTTTATCACTGATCCGAAACTTAAAACAAAAAAGAAAACCTATCTGGGAGTTGGACGAGAATGTCTTAACTGTCATGCTGACTATCACTTGAGGACTTTATCGACTGACTGTGAAAAATGTCATGATGCTGAAAAGTTTATTCCGGCTTCAAAATTTGATCATGATGAGGCTCAATTCAGGCTGGCAGGTAAGCATAAGAGTGTCGATTGTGCAAAATGCCATAAGATAAAAATTACAGATGGTACAAAATTTCAGCAGTTCCGTGGAATTCAATATACTAACTGTACCAGCTGCCATAAGGATCCTCATAATAATCAGTTTGGTCAGAATTGCAGAAAATGCCATAGCGAAGAGTCATTCCAGTCTGCACAGGGAATACCGGGATTTGATCATGATCAGACAGGATATAAACTTGAAGGAAAGCACCTGATAGTAAATTGTAAAACATGTCATAAGAAAAAGCTGACAGATCCGCTTAAGCACGATAAGTGCAAAGATTGCCATGCTGATTATCACCAGGGACAATTTGTTAAAAACGGAATACAGCTTGATTGTTCACAATGCCATAATGTGGAAGGATTTACCTCTTTCCTGTATACTGTTGAACAACATAACCAGGGTGATTTTCCTTTGAGAGGTTCCCACCTTGCCATACCATGTTTTGAGTGTCATAAAAAACAGGATAAATGGAGCTTCCGGACTATAGGATTATATTGCAATGATTGCCATACAGATATTCATAACAATTATATCCAGCCAAGGTATTATCCTGAATCTGATTGCAGGATATGTCATAACGAAAACAGGTGGAGTGATGTAAAATTTGACCATTCGAAAACAGATTTCAAGCTTACCGGGGCACATAACAAAGCATTATGCAGGGATTGTCACTTCCGACAAGTCAATGGAAATGAGAGTCAGCAGATATTTAAAGATCTTTCACAGGATTGTTATAAATGTCATACCGACAGGCATTTCAGGCAGTTTGAGAGGAACGGAATTACTAATTGCACAGATTGCCATGGTACTGAAAACTGGAAAGCTTCAAAATTTGATCATAACAAAACAGCTTTTAAGCTTGACGGCAAGCATATTAACGTTCCATGCAATAAATGTCATAAACCTCAGCAGGAAGGAATATTATACTATACAAGATATAAGATAAAGGAATTCAAATGCGAATCCTGTCACTTCTGATATTGAATATTCTGACTCTTTTCCAGGAAAGAACTGTAAATCAGCCTCATGGTGCTGATTTCAGGCTCAGCTGCAATTTGTGTCATAGTTCAAAAGGCTGGCACCTCGACAGAGAAATATATTCATTCAACCATGAGTCAACAGCTTTCCCTCTTAAAGGTGAACATAAACAGGTAAATTGCAGGGAATGCCACCCTACACTGATTTTCAGGGATTCAAAGAGTCAATGTTCCGAATGCCATACTGATATTCACCAGGGATCTGTCGGACTTGATTGTTCACGTTGCCATACACCTCAATCGTGGCTGGTTGAAAACATAACTGAGATTCACCGCATGAGCAGGTTTCCACTCGAAGGAGCTCACAGGACTGCCATATGTTCTGATTGCCATTCTTCAGAATCAATGGTCAGATTTGATGTTCCCGGAGTTAATTGTGTGGATTGCCACAGGCAGGACTATCTTTCAGCCCAAAAGCCAAACCATTTACAAGCCGGTATTCCAGAAGATTGTATTCAATGCCACAGGTTTAACTCCTTCCGGTGGGAGGAGACTGAATTTTCACACGAAATCTTTCCATTAATACAGGGACATGCATTAGCAAAATGCAATGATTGTCACACAACAAATAATTTTTCTGATGCAGGGAGGCAGTGTAATCAGTGCCATCAGACAGATTATCTCGATGCCAAAAGTCCTGATCACAGTGCTTCAATGTTGCCGTCAGATTGTGAGCGTTGCCATACTCTTGCTGCAGGATGGAAGCCAACATTGTATGATCATAGCATCTTCCCTCTTACTTTTGGACATGCAAAACCTATATGCATAGAATGCCACACAGGCGGTAATTACACAGACACTGATCCGGATTGCTTCTCCTGTCACCGACCGGATTACAACGAGTCAAAAGATCCCAATCACCAGGCTGCAGGTTTTTCAAATGTATGTATGACGTGCCATACTACCAACCCGGGATGGATACCGACTACTTTTGTACATGGCGGTTTCCCGCTTGAAAAGTCACATTCAATACCCGGGTGTATTGATTGTCATGCCGGAGATAATTATACATCACTCCCGACTGATTGTTATTCCTGTCATATAAAGGAATATACAACTGCTGCAAACCCTGATCATTTAACGGCCGGATTTCCCCGTGACTGCGAATCCTGCCATACTACTGATCCCGACTGGAGACCTGCAAATTTTGATCATAACAGTTTCCCTCTGACACTCGGGCATTCACAACCCTTATGCTTCGAATGCCATAAGGATGGAAATTATACTTCAATTTCGAAGGAATGTGACAATTGTCATCTTCAGGATTACACCAGTTCAGAAAATCCCGGACACGTGGCTGCAGGCTTTTTAAAAGATTGCCAGACTTGCCATTCAACAAGTCCCGGATGGAGACCAACCTCATTTGATCATAATTATTTCCCGCTGACATCAGGGCATTCTGCAGCAGCATGCATTGATTGTCATAAAGCAGATGTTTATGCTTCAACTTCAAATGAATGCTTCTCGTGCCACCAGCAGGATTATACAGCAACCACTAATCCCAGTCATTCCGAGGCTTTGTTTCCTAAGGAATGCCAGTCATGTCATACCACTAATCAGGGCTGGAAACCAACTACCTTTAACCATAGCTTTTTCCCTTTGACTCTGGGGCATTCTGCACCTGCTTGTCTCGACTGTCATGTTGGTGGTAATTATTTAGCGGTCTCACCCGATTGTTACAATTGTCATCAGGCTGATTTTGTGTCTGCTGCCAATCCAGATCATAACTCTGCATCCTTCAGCCATCTTTGTCAGTCATGTCATTCCACTAATCCTGGCTGGAAACCAACAACATACAATCATGATATATTCCCTTTAACTCTTGCACATTCAGCACCTTCATGCATTGAATGCCATATTGGAGAGATTTATGCAGGGACTCCTTCGGAGTGTTATTCATGTCATCGTCCCGACTATGAAGCTTCAGCCGATCCAAAACATACTGCAGCCGGTTTTTCAACAATCTGTAATAACTGCCATAATGCAAATCCCGGCTGGAAACCAACAGGTTTCACACATGGCAGCTTTCCTCTTACAGGAGGGCACACAGCTGCCAGATGTAATGATTGTCATACAGGTGATAATTATACTACACTAACCACTGATTGCTATTCATGTCACCAGCAGGATTATCTTTCGACGACAAATCCAAACCACAGTGATGCTATGTTCCCTCAGAATTGTGAAACCTGCCATTCTACAAATCCAGGATGGAGCCCCACTACTTTTACCCACGGCGCCTTTCCTCTTACGCTGGGGCATTCTACTGCCACATGTAATGATTGTCATACAGGGGGAAATTACAGTTCAACTTCTTCCGTCTGTTATTCATGCCATAATCTGAACTACGATAACAGTGCAGATCCAAAGCATTCAGCAGCAGGATTCAGCACGGAATGCCAGACATGTCATTCAACCAGCCCTGGTTGGAAACCGACAACTTATAGTCATGCCTTTTTTCCATTGACACTTGGACATTCAGTACCTGCCTGCGTGGATTGCCATACAGGAGAAATATATGCAACAACCAGTCCTGATTGCTATAGTTGCCATCAGCCTGATTACACCTCAACTACTGATCCAAATCATGTATCAGCCGTATTTCCACAGGTTTGTCAGACCTGCCATTCCACAAATCCCGGTTGGAAACCAACAATATATAATCATAGCAGCTTTCCCCTGACTTTTGGTCATTCCTCACCGCTATGTTCAGATTGTCATGTTGGAGGTAATTATAAAACCACATCGCCAGATTGTTATTCCTGTCATCAGCCTGATTTTAATTCAACATCAAATCCCAGCCATCCGTCTGCAGGATTTTCACAGGTCTGCTCGACATGCCATTCAACAAATCCAGGATGGAAACCTGCAAACTTCAGTCATACCGGTACTTTTTCACTAACTCTTGGGCATTCAACGCCAATGTGCATTGATTGCCATACAGGCGAAAACTATACTACAACCCCTGCTGACTGCTGGTCGTGTCACCAGGCTGATTATAATGGTACTACCAATCCAGGGCATGTGACATCCGGGTTTCCTAATGAATGCCAGATCTGTCACACTACAAATCCCGGGTGGAGGCCTGCAACATATGATCATTCAATTTTTCCTCTTACTCTTGGGCACTCATTACCCGGTTGTACAGATTGCCATACCGGAGGTAACTATACCAATACTGCGAACGATTGTTATTCATGTCACCAGGATGATTATAACCTCAGTTCCAATCCAAACCATGTTAGCCTGGCATTTTCAACCATCTGTACTCAATGCCATACAACAAATCCCGGGTGGCAGCCAGTTACTTTCCTGCTTCACGATAATCTTTTCTTCCCGATTTATTCAGGAAGGCATAATGGTGAATGGGATGTATGTACCGATTGCCATACAAATGGCTCAGACTATAAGGTTTTCAGTTGTATACTTTGTCACCCTCACAGTAGTGTGTCTGAAACAAATTCTCATCATAATGGTGTACCAGGATATACCTATAACGGTACTTCATGCTATGACTGTCACAGGAATGGAAGAGCAGGGTGATATTTTATAGATTATTGATCATTATTTAGCTAAAGGATGGAGAAACAGAACAAGAATAGACTGTAAATTACGTTAATTATAAAGATTTAAAACATAGATGCAAATCCTGTCGCTCTTATTATTTTATTCCGTTTTCACTTTTGTCAACCAGAAGAGTGTTCACCCACATGGAAATGATTTTAAAATCAGCTGCAGTCAGTGCCATAGTTCTGCCGGCTGGCATCTGGATAAAAAAATATATTCATTCGACCATAACATGACAAGATTACCTCTGAAAGGTCAGCACCTTGAGGTAGACTGTCGTTCGTGTCATAAATCTCTTATTTTCAAAGAGGCAAAAGCTGAATGCAACGAATGTCATACGGATATTCACCAGGCTACTGTCGGGCAGGAATGCTCGAGGTGCCATACTCCGACCTCATGGCTTGTAAGCAATATTACGGAGATTCATCAGTCAGGAAGATTCCCTCTGCTCGGGGCACATAAAACTGCCGATTGCCGGGAGTGTCATAAATCCGAAAACCTTGTAAGATTTGACGTTCCGGGTATAGATTGTATTGATTGTCACAAAGCAGACTTTGAAACGACCACAAAACCCGATCACAGGCAGGCCGGTTTTTCCGAAAACTGTATTGAATGCCATTCCATTAATTCTTTTCAGTGGGCAGGTGCAGGTTTCAGCCATAACTTTTTCCCTCTCACCGGAGGCCATTCTCAACCGGTTTGTACTGATTGCCATAAAACCGGTAATTATACCTCTCTATCAAAAGAGTGTTATTCCTGTCATCAGCCTGCATACACTAACACTGTCAATCCAAATCATACTTCCCTGGGATTTCCTGTAACATGTGAATTATGTCATACCACTGAACCAGGCTGGAAACCAGCATCATACAAAGAGCATGACAGTAAATCATTTCCAATTTATTCAGGAAAGCATAAAGGTGAATGGGATGCCTGTACCGATTGTCATACCAATGTTACAAACTACATTGTTTTTTCTTGTCTTAATTGTCATGAACACAATAAGACATCTATGGATAATAAACATGAAGGAAGAAGTGGATATTCATATGATAGTGCAGCATGCTACAGATGTCATCCAAGGGGAGTTGCCGATGATTAGTATTTTATGAGAAGATCAATTCTGCTTTTATTAACAATTTTGGTTGCTGGCAACCTGAGCGGTCAGGAAATCAGGGAGATACTGTCAGGGCAGGTTTCTTTTGTCTCCTCAAGGAATGTTTATGTTAAATTCAGATCAACGCAGGGAATTTTGGCTGGAGATACCCTGTTTTCATCATCAAACGGGAAAACAGTTCCGATCCTGGTGGTTAATAATCTTTCATCGACTTCCTGCGTGTGTTCCATTATTAATGATATTACCCTTTCGGTTGCCGACCAGGTAATTGCAAAGATCAAAGATAATCAGAAAAAAGAGACTGCCTCAGAAAAAATGGCAATTGAAGATCCTTCACTGCCAATCGCTGCTGTTCCTGTAATATCCGATTCCCTCAGCATGCATCAGGAAGCTCCGGATGATAAGTTAAAACAAAGAATAAGAGGCAGTATATCAGCCAATTCCTATTCAGACTTCTCAAACACCGGAGCTGCAAATTCACAGAGATTCAGATACACACTCTCCCTTAATGCAAAAAATATTGCAGATTCCAGATTCTCGATCGATAGTTATATCTCATTCAGGCATAAATCCGGTGAATGGGCAGATGTAAAAAGTAATCTGTTTAATGCGCTGAAGATCTATAACCTTTCATTAAGCTACGAACCTGATAAAACAACTATTTTAAGTATAGGGCGTCGGATAAACAGCAATATAGCAAGCATGGGAGCGATGGATGGATTACAGTTGCAGAAGGAATTCGGAAGATTCTCTGTGGGTGCACTTGCTGGTTTTCGTCCGGATTATGCCACATACGGATTCAATTCTGACCTTTTGCAGTATGGTGGTTATGCTGCATTTAATTCAAAGATACCGGGAGTTGTTAACGAAAGTTCTGCAGCTTTTATGCAACAAATGAATGGCTCCAAAACTGACCGCAGGTTTGTTTATTTCCAGCATTCAAACTCGTTTATTAAAAATCTTTATTTTTTAGGAACATTCGAAGTAGATCTTTACAAGTTAAAGATTGACTCCCTTGGCAACGAAACTTCTTCAGGCACTTTCGACCCAACAGGCCTTTATCTGTCATTGCGTTACCGGCTATCACAGAAACTTACAATTTCAGGAAGCTATGATGCAAGAAAGAATGTGATGTACTATGAAACATATAAGTCATTTATTGACCGTATCCTGGAAAATGAACTCAGGCAGGGCTTCAGACTATATGCCAGTTACCGTATATCAAGGAACCTGTCGTTTGGATTACAGGGCGGCTATCGTTATATGAAATCAGATCCTAATCCTTCCACTAACATATATAGCTATTTGACATATAGCCAGGTACCTTTGCTTAAACTGACTGCCACAATTTCAGGAACTTATCTTCAATCAAGTTATATTAACGGTTTAGTCGGCGGAATAAATATATCACGCGATCTGTTTAATGGTAAGGTAAATACGGGTGCAGGGTACCGATTTATAGATAATAAGATGCCGGAAAGTCTTTCAGAGCTAAGACAACATTTATTTGATTGCAATCTGTCATGGCAGTTTGGTAAGAAAATGGTACTCGCAATTAATTATGAAGGCACAGTAGAGAAAGACTACAGGTATAATATGGTTTATCTTCAGGTAAGAAAGAGGTTTTGAAAAAAAAAAGGGAGCGGACTGAGCCTCTCCCTGTTTGAAACTAAAACCATATCTAACTATCCGCTATTCATATTCCTTAAGTATGCCTTTTACATCATCGGGTGCAACCCTGCCGTAGGTTTTATCACCTACCAGGACAACCGGTGCAAGTCCGCAGGCACCAACACACCTGAGGCTTGAGAGAGAGAACTTATTATCTTTTGTAGTCTCCCCAACCTTAATTCCAAGCTCCTTCCTGAACTCATCCAGTACTTTTTCACCACCTCTCACATAACACGCTGTTCCCATGCAGATGCTTATAGGATGTTTTCCCCTGGGAGTCATGGTGAAAAAAGAGTAGAAGGTTACAACACCATAAATCTTGGCAACCGGTACATTGAGATGTTCGGAAATAACCTCCTGAACCTCTGCCGGCAGATATCCGAAATGCTCCTGGCATCCGTGCAATACATTTATAAGCTCCTGCGGATCATTATTATACTTCGAACATGTTTCTTTAATAAAGTCAACATCTTCTTTCCTTAATTCTATTTTTATACTTGACATGACTGTGATTTTATTAATGTCATTTATTCTTTATTTTATTTCCTCACAAGGATCTTGTTTTTTCTGTCAAAATAGTGAGTATGAAGCAGGTGGTGAGCTTTCTCGCTACCTGGTTTTTCAAGGTACTCTTCATACAGTTTTATAATAAAAGGATTCTCATGTGACTTCCTCAAGGGTTTCTTTCTGTCTTCTGCATAAATAGCTGCTGCCCTCGCCTTGATAATCTCCGAATCACCATGATGAACCGGCTGGCCTCCACCTCCAATGCAGCCACCTGGGCACGCCATTACTTCAATTGCTGTAAATTCAGACTTGCCGCTCCTTACATCTTCAAGGAGTTTACGGGCATTGCCCAGTCCGTGAGCTATACCTATTTTTATAGGGGTACCGTCAAAATCAAGAGTTGCCGAGCGCACACCCTCCATTCCCCTGAGTTCATTGAATTCAAGCCGCTCGAGCTTTTTTCCTGTATATATTTCATAGGCCGTGCGGCAGGCTGCTTCAATCACACCACCAGTGGCACCGA
The DNA here is from genome assembly GCA_964387565.1 of uncultured Rikenellaceae bacterium. GTDB lineage: Bacteria > Bacteroidota > Bacteroidia > Bacteroidales > VadinHA17 > LD21. The sequence goes on from CAYLYN010000054.1 coordinate 11,714, forward strand.
ATATTACCCCAGCACCCGTGGATTCACCAAGAGGAGCATCGAAATCTTCATCGTGGAGATTCTTAATATCGATGTTAGCCTGCTTGATAAATGATGCTAGCTCTCTTGTCGAAATAGAAAAATCAACATCAGGATTGCCATCAACAGAGAATTCATCTCTCTGACATTCATATTTCTTTGCCAGGCAGGGCATAATCGAAACAACTACCATGTCCTTGCGGTCTATGCCTTTCTTCTCTGCAAAGTATGATTTGGCAATTGCCCCGAACATCTGCTGTGGTGATTTTGCTGTGGAAGGAACATCTTTCAGATCGGGGAAATAATATTCGAAAAAGTTTACCCATCCCGGGCAGCATGATGTAAGGATAGGTATTCTTGCTGTTTTATCGCCATTCAGGTGCTTTGAAAGTCTGTCAAGGAGCTCTGTACCTTCCTCCATTATTGTAAGGTCAGCAGCAAAATCAGTATCGAATACATAATCAAATCCAAGAGCTCTGAGAGCAGCTGTCATTTTTCCTGTGACAAGAGTTCCGGGAGCCATCCCGAACTCTTCGCCAAGTGCAACTCGTACTGCAGGAGCTGTCTGAACCACGACAGTTTTTGCAGGATCAGCAAGCGCCCTTAATACCTGTGGAACATGGTTTACCTCAGTAAGAGCACCTGTAGGGCAGACTGCAACACACTGCCCGCAATAGGTGCATGATGAATACTCGAGGTTCTGTTCAAAGGCTGGAGCAACGGTAGCCATAAATCCCCTGTTAACTGCAGAGAGGGCTCCGACTGTCTGAACATCATTGCACATTGTTTCACAGCGCCGGCACATGATACACTTGTCAAGATCCCTGATAATAGAAGGGGAGGTGTCTTTCCTGTAAGTTGACATCTCTGCAAATTCCTGTCCGGGGATATCCCTTATACCTAGTCTGTGTGACATATCCTGCAACTCGCAGGTACCTGATTTCGGACAGATAAGACAATCCTTGGGATGATCGGAAAGGATAAACTCCATTACAGTCCTGCGGGCATTGAGAACCCTTGTAGTATGTGTTTTCACAACCATTCCCGGTTCGCACTTAGTTGAGCAGGAGGGAGCAAGATTTCTTCTTCCCTGCACCTCAGTAACACAAATACGGCATCCGCCAGGTTTGTTTTCAATATTAAGGTCGTGAAGATCCATATAGCAAAGAGTCGGAATATCAATTCCCAGTTCCTTTGCTGCTTTTAATATAGTGGTTCCTGCAGGGACTTCAATCTCTTTATTATCAATTGAAAGCTTTATTGTTTCCATTACTTCTCTTTTTAGCTGATATAAATTGCATCAAACTTACATTTCTCCATACATGCACCGCATTTGATGCAGATCTCTTCGTTTATCTTATGTACCTCTTTCCTTTCACCGGTAATAGCATTAACCGGACATACCCTTGCACATGCGGTACACCCAACACAGTTTTCGGCATTTATGATGTATGACATCAGGCTGCGGCACTGACCGGCAGGACATTTCTTATCAGTTACGTGAGCTATATATTCCTCCCTGAAGTTATCCATCATTGACAGAACTGGATTAGGAGATGACTGTCCCAGTCCGCATAATGAAGTATCCTTTATGACAAGACTCATATTCTTCAGCCTGTCAAGATCTTCAGGTGAGCCTTTCCCTTCGCATATCTGCCCCAGGAGCTCATGCAGTCTTTTATTCCCGATACGGCATGGAGCACATTTCCCGCATGATTCTTCCACGGTAAACTCAAGGAAGAACTTTGCCATTGATACCATGCAGTCGTCTTCATCCAGAACGATCATTGCACCTGATCCCATCATTGAGCCGGCTGCGATCAGATTATCAAAATCTATCGGAGTATCCAGGTGTTTTTCGGTAAGACATCCGCCTGAAGGCCCGCCAGTCTGCACCCCTTTGAATTTTTTCCCATTCTTTATTCCGCCTCCGATCTCGAAAATGACTTCCCTCAGAGTGGTTCCCATAGGCACTTCAATAAGACCGACATTGTTGATCTTACCTGCAAGCGCAAATACCTTGGTCCCTTTTGATTTTTCTGTTCCTATAGAGGAATACCACTTTGCACCTTTCAGAATTATTGCAGGTATTGATGCGAAGGTTTCGACATTGTTTACGTTTGTAGGTTTTTCCCTGTAACCTGATTCAGCTGGAAAAGGAGGCTTGATTGTAGGTTCCCCTCTCAAACCCTCCATAGAATGTATCAGCGCTGTCTCTTCGCCACATACAAAGGCTCCAGCTCCATATTTAAGAGTAATATCAAAATTGAAATCAGTTCCTAAGATACTGGTACCTAAAAGTCCATATTCTTTTGCCTGGCTGATAGCTATTTTAAGTCTTTCTATTGCGAGAGGATATTCTGCCCTGATGTAAATAAGGCCGTTTGAAGCGCCAATGCAGTAACCGCATATAGCCATGGCCTCAAGCACCGAATGAGGATCTCCCTCAAGCACAGACCTGTCCATAAAGGCTCCGGGATCGCCTTCGTCAGCATTACATACTACATATTTTTCTTCAGAGATGCTTTTCCTGGCTAGTTCCCATTTAAGTCCTGTCGAGAAACCTCCTCCTCCACGGCCTCTCTGACCGGATTCCTTTATCTCTCTTATAGTCTGATCAGGACTCATCTCCGTAAGTACTTTACCGAGAGCCTGGTATCCCTCCCTGGCAATATAGTCGTCAATATTTTCAGGATTGATGAATCCACAATTCCGTAGCGCGATCCTCATCTGCTTTTTATAGAAACCCATCTGCTTTGAATCGGGGACTGTTTCATTGGTTGATGGATCCTTATATAGCAGACCTTTTACTCTCTTTCCCTTTACAACATGTTCCTCAACGATGGTCTGGGCATCTTCTGGTTTCACCCCGACATAAATTGTTTCGTCAGGCATAACTTTAACAATAGGACCTTTTGCGCAGAAACCGAAACAACCTGTTTTTATTACCTGTACCTTATCCATCAGCTCTCTGGCCTCAAGTTCATCCCTCAGGTTACAGACAATAGCATCACTTTCTCCGGAATGGCAGCTTGTGCCACTGCAAACAAGAAGATGCATACTGTATTTTGACATATTCATTCCTCCTTATTCTTTTAAATCAATTATTTGATAATTAACAGGAATAATTCCATCGACCAGTTCGCCTGTCTTGATGTACTTCTCTATGATCTGGTCTGCTCGTTTCAGGTCAACAAAACCAAATACTACTGGCTCCTGCTCCGGAAGCTTTACTTCAATTGTAGGCTCGGCATAGCAGTAACCCATGCATCCTGTTTGTGTTACAAGAGCAGCTATATTCCTTCTTTCTATCTGCTCCAGGAAAAAATCCATTATTGTCTTTGCTCCTGATGCAATACCACATGTCGCCATTGACACCTTAATTTGTATGCTATTCCCGGGATCATTCGGATTGGTCCTTTGATCCATGTTTGTCTTTAATTCATCGCGCCTCTTTCTTAGATCCGCAATTGATTTTATTTTCGACATATCTTTAAATGTTATAAATAATCAATAGTGTTTTTATTAAAAATAAGCATGCGAAGACCTCTTTATATAATTCATAATTAAACTCTTCAGACAGGTTATTGTCATTTGGTATTAACCCGGTGCTTTCTGGTAAACTCATGCATTTAAGAGTGTAATGATTTGAATATCTGAACTTTAAAAATCAATAATTCATTCTTGTTTTTAAAGACGATGCAAATATAATATAAGCTTTGTTAATAAAATAACACTGTTAATAAAATAACAATAATTTATAAAGAATCTAAATAATTGCTCCGGCAAATCGGTTTGTCGGTATGTCGGTATTTTGGTATGTCGGTATTGAAACTTAATCTAATACTGCGACCGGCTTTGCCATCAGTATCTTCAGCGCAGGATTGCATCCAGCGTCCAGCATCCAGCGTCCAGCGTCCAGCGTCCAGCGTCCAGCGCCCTTTACCCTACCTCAATACAACATTCCCGACAAGCACTCTTCCGCTTTTCCAGAATGCTCTGAAATATGGATTGTCAGTTATATAGATCACCTCTCCTTTGCCTAATCTTTCAGAGCCAATTACTAAGGTGTTCTTAATCTTGTCTTTAAACTTGAATCCAGCAAATCCTGAAACAGGTTCTTTGTCAAGTATATATCCTATATTGTCTCCGGCAGGAAGATATGGATATCCTGTCGTCCTTTTCATAATAAACCACTCATTGCCAAGTCCGAATGCATATGGATGAGTATCATCAATCTTTACCTTATATATGCTTCCTGCAGAACGGGAGGAGACTGTATACCTTCTTTCCGAAGTATATTCAAATTTTCTGAGATAGCTAGAGTCATCACTCCTGATCTTTTTCTCAGCTGCCTTCTCTTCAGCACTTTTTGTTTCGATGGCTTTTCCCAGTGATGTTACTTTTGAATCATTGAAGATCGTTATGGCATTTTCAAAGGCAAGCACTCTGCCTCCTCCTTTAACATAATTAATAATTGTATCCTTCAATTTTGAATAACTGCCTGAGGTAAGTATAAGTAAGTCGTACCTTGTCAGGTCTGCTCCAGCTGCATCACTTGTAGTTATTAATGATACCGGATACCTGAGTTCTCTCTCAAAAAAATACCAGAGCTCGCCTGCTGCCGATGATGATGTTCCCTCACCACATAGCATGGCTATGCTCCTTTTTTTCTGCAATGGAGAATATGACGAACCAAAGTCCTTGCCACTGTCAACCAGCCCTGTAACAGTCGGTTGAACCTTAACCTGGCAATCATCAGCTGTTTTTCTGACAATATCATCAAATTCAGTACCTGTATTTTTATTATCACCTCTTGCAACAATTATGCTTCCCCTGTTGAAGCTGCTGCCATTTATACTGAAGGGTTTCATAGAGTATCTGAATTTTATATCTTTCAGGTTCAGGGCAGCGGCAAATTTCAGTTCATCAAAGCCATGGTAATCCGCTATATAGGCATATGGCTTAGTGTCAGCAACTTCATTCTTAAAGGGCGGGAAATACACCTTTCCTGTATCTGCCGGTATCTTTTCTTTAAGTGCATAAGCTTTAATATTGTAGACATATGGTAGTGCCCATGCTGAAAGGTCATATGTTATTGAGTCGCTCGCCTTGCTGTCGGGTTCAAACAGTACCTCCACAAATCGCGACAGCGGCTGGTATGCGCTTATAAGGATATCACCTTTTTCAATAGTAACATCACCATCTTTATTTGCCGTGTAATCAAAACCCCTGTACTTTTTTCCGGCACCGCCTGCATAGCTGTACCTTATCTGATTATTGTCGAAGAGTTCAAGCATATCCCTTAAACCTGATCTCGCATTCGATCTCTTAATAATGATCGACTTATACTGAGAACCAGGATTCTTTGTATTATCCTCAAAGTATTTATTGAATTCGGATATAAGCTTTTCGCGATTATCGTATGAGACTTTTATTGTGGCCATTGAGGCTGTAAAGTGACCGTCAATTCTTTCTTTCAGAGTAAGTGTATCGCCTGATTCAAGTTCATATGAGATACCTGATGCTCCTCCTCCCGACTGTTCGAAAGTGAAGCCCATGGCACCGTTAAAAAGAGGCCAGGTATCTCCATAACTGGGATAGAAGAGGTCGAAGTTTTCCTTCGTGAAATAAAGCCTGAATTTACCATCAAAGAGGTTTGCATTGGCTTTTCCCATTAGTTTATGGAATTCATTTTGCCATGGCGTTATAACAACATGCCAGGGCTGCGCCCCGGGAGCGAAGAAGAATGTTGATTCAGGTCCCATCTCGTGAAAGTCAGCATGAACATGAGGCATGAACTGAGCATAAAGTGCCAGGCGCTGCCTTGTCTCTGCCTGTGTCTGCCAGGTCCAGTCGCGGTTGAGGTCGAAAGCATAGTGGTTTGATCTTGAACCGGGCCATCCCTGATTATGCTCCCAGGCACTGGGATCGGGATTTGGCATCAGGCTCATTGAGTTTCTGTACCTGTTTACATATAACTCATGTCCGTCAGGATTCTGACAAGGATCAATAACTACTACAGATCTTTTAAGGTATTCATTGATATCAGGGTAGCTTCCTGAAACAAGGGTATACAGAGTCTTCATTGCTGCTTCCATTCCCACTGCCTCATTACCATGGACATTATAAGAGAGCCATATGATTGGGATCTGTTTGCCTGTATATTCCCCTGCCAGAAGCCCTGTTTTAATAAGATTGTTTTTTCTTAGTTCTTCGATATTTGATAGATTCTCTTCGCTTGAAACAATGCAAACTCCAAGAGTTCTTCCTTCATATGTTGTACCATAGGGGTGAAATTCAGCAAGAGGACAATTATCAGCAATATATTTGAAATACTCAATAGCTCTGTGATGATATGTGAACTGTGTGCCCAGCTCATATCCAAGAAATTCATCAGGCGATTTGAAAGTCTGGGATTTGACACCGGAAATCACAAAAAATGAGTATGTTAGAACCAGGAATAGCCTTTTCATGTTCATATTATTAGTTGTAAGGGCTAAAGATAATTTATTTTAAGAACTGATGCAGAGAAAATAAGGAGCAGCAGTGAGAGTGATTTTATAATTATTTTACACGGTGTAAAACTGTATCTCTCTGTTGAAGTTCTCGTATTGATTTTTGACTTCTCTGGCTTCATTTAATTATTTTCTATATTTTTACCAGCCCGTTAATAATTAATACTTTAATCAACTCATGAAACGATCAGATTCCCTGAAGTCACTGTTATTCCTTGCAGTATTTTCACTTTTACCTTTTATCCCCGCTGCATCACAGATGATGATGCGAAATATGAACCCGGTTGCTGTTACCGGCTGGCTTGATGATTCTCACTACCTTTTCAGGTCGCTTGATGCAGATAAGAAACAGGTATTACAGAGCGTCGATATCAGGACAGGTAAAGCAGTTGTTGTACAGGCTGAAAAGACTCCAAGGGAACTTATTTCCCAGGCTCTTCCTGCAGGAACAAGTCTCTCCGTGTCTGATGTTATAAGTCCTGACTCAAAGAGTGCCATCATCGTTAAAGATAATGATCTGTATTATTTCACTGTTGGCAACAAAGAACTAAAGCAACTTACGAGAGATGAAGCTCCAGAAGTAAATTCCATGTTTTCACCTGACGGTAAAAGAATAGCCTACACAAAGGAAAAAGATCTTTATGTTTTTGATCTTGCTGGTAACAAAGAGATAAGGCTCACAACTGATGCTTCAGATAAGATCTATAACGGATATGCATCATGGGTATATTATGAAGAAATTCTTGGAAGACCAAGCAGGTATGCTGCATTCTGGTGGTCTCCTGACGGAAACAAAATTGCATATCTCAGGAGTGATGATTCAGATGTTCCGGTATTTACTCTCAACCGGCTTGATGAGCCTGATGGTGTTCATGGTCGCATCGAGGCAGTTCCTTATCCGAAAGCAGGTGACCCTAATCCGAAAGTCAAGATGGGTATTGCAGATATTGCCTCCACAAGAACCACATGGGTCAAAACAGACTATAGTGTGGATCAGTATATTGCATGGCCATTCTGGACTCCGGATAGTAAAAAGCTTGCCGTACAGGTAGTTAACAGGGATCAGAATGAATTGAAAATTATCCTGGCAGATCCTTCAACAGGCGAATATTCAGAGATCTATAATGAATCGAGGAAGACATGGGTTGAATTCCGTGAAGATATTTATGTGATGAATAACGGATCAGGATTCATTATCAGAAGTTATAAAAATGACTGGGAGAATCTGTATTATTATGGATGGGACGGAAAACTGATCAGTCAGATGACAAACTTCGATTTCAGGGTGAACAGTATCATCAGTGTAGATGAAGATCAGAAAGTGGTTTATTTCACTGCAACAGGTCCCGAATCTACTGATATGCATGGTTACAGGGTGAGCTTCGATGGTAAAAGCCTTCTTCAGGTAACTAAGGGAGAAGGTACTCACAACCTTATTATTTCTCCAAAAGGATCATATTTTATAGATACATGGAATAGCATCAGGAGTCCGGGATCAATTATCGCTTATGATAAAAAGGGCAGACAGATCAGGGAGATACACAAATTCGATCAGCCTGAATTTGATCCTTCAAAACATTCGAGGGTTGAATTCGTAAAGATAGCGACCTCGGATGGACTGTTTAATATGCCAGCTATCATTACATATCCTGTAAACTTTGATCCTTCGGGAAAATATCCGGTTGTTTTCACGATATATGGAGGACCCGATTCGAAGAATGTCTATAACAGATGGCAGGGCACCAATCCTTCATGGTATTCTCAGAACGGAATAGTAACTTTTACTGTTGATCACCGCGGATCAGGTCAGTTTGGTAAAAAGGGACTTGACTATATGTATCGCTGTCTGGGCAAATGGGAGATTCTCGATTATGAGGATGCTGTAAAGTGGCTTCGTGAAAAGCCATGGGTCGATGCAGAAAGAATGGGCATGACTGGTGGATCATACGGAGGTTATATGACATGCCTGGCTCTTACAAAAGGAGCTGATTACTGGACACATGGCATTGCAAATTATTCAGTAACCGATTACAGGTTGTATGATAATATCTATACTGAAAGATTCATGGATACTCCTCAGGATAATCCGGAAGGTTATAAGGATGGTTCGGCTCTTACCTTTGCCCGGAACTATAAGGGTAAACTGCTTATGACTCATGGTGATATGGATGATAACGTCCATATGCAGAATTCTATTTACCTCATTTCCCGATTACAGGACGAAGGAAAATCTTTTGAGTTCATGCTTTATCCTGGTGGCCGCCATGGCTGGGGAGGAGCAAAGGCACAGCACCTTAGAAGTGAGGCAAATAAATTCTGGTTGAGGAATTTCTTCGGACAATAGAAATTATCCTGTCGGGAATCTTTTGTAAATTAGCTTAACTGTTCCCTCAATTGCCTGGCAACAGACAGGATTATCTTTACAATATTATGATGAAGAGACTTGTGTATACCCAGTTGGTGCTGACACTATTCATGATCAGCCCTCTCTGTGGTCAGGATGCTGAGAGTGACAAATCATCAGCTGCGGTTGATACAATATTCAATGACTTTGGTTTGTTCACTAGCGATAAAGTCTTAAATATTTCACTCCGTTTTGACGTTACTGAGTACATGAGAAATAAATCCAAGGAGGAATATCTTGATGCAACACTTACCTACCACATTAATGAAAAAGATTCAATAAATAAAAAACTGAAGTTGCGATCGAGAGGTATTTCCAGGAACTCTATCTGTAATTTTCCACCCATCAGCCTTAATTTCAAGAAAGGGGACCTGAAAACTGATCTTCAGAAAAAGATCGAAAAGATCAAACTGGTAACACACTGTAATAAAGGTAATGAGGAATATCTCTTCAGAGAGTTCATTGTATACAAGTTATATAATGCCCTTACAGATTATAGCTTCCGTGTACGACTGGTAAAAATAAAATATATAAATACCGCCAGAAATAATAAGGTAATTGAGACATATGCTTTTCTTATTGAATCCCTTAACATGCTGACTGAGAGGACAAGCTCATTTGAGGTTGAGAATTTGAAATTGTCGCAAAAGTTTATCAATCCTGAAATAATGGACAGGGTTTCCCTGTTCAGCTATATGATAGGAAATACCGACTGGTCTGTTCCCGGTCAGCACAATGTAAGGATTATCTCCATGTATAATGTGGATGAAAGCGGTAAGGGTGGGCTTGTGCCGTATGATTTTGATTATTCAGGATTGGTTAATGCACACTATGCACTGCCATCCGAATTTCTGGGGCTGAAATCTGTAAGGGAGAGGTTTTACCTCGGAGCCTGCAGAACGGATGAGGAATATAAAGAGAGTCTGAAACAGTTTTCAGATAAGAAAGAAGAATTTTACAGGATAATCAATGAATTCGAATATCTGACAGAAAAAGATAAAAAGCGAATGACAGGATATCTCGATGAATTCTATTCATATCTTGAAAAGGATATTCTTATCAGGATAATCAGGCGTGATTGCAGGGGAGATCTTTAGTAAAATCATGAATTTCCGTTGATTTATATATCGATATTATTAAAGCATAACTTTTAATTAGTTGAATTGATCTGATAAATAATAGGTTAATCTTTATTATATTGTCCGCCAATTTTAACTTGCTAACCATTTATTAATCGAATTCGATAGCTTATGGTGTTGGGAATCCTTAAAGAGAAGGCCGCTGAGAAAAGGGTAGCGATGATGCCCGGAGAAGTGGCTGTGCTTAAGAAACTGGGTCTTGAAGTTATTGTTGAAAAGGGGGCAGGAGAGAGGTCATTTGCCCTTGATGAGGCTTATACGAAAGTGGGTGCAGTTGTTGCAGAACATAAGGAAGTCATTTCAAAGGCTGTTATGTTACTGGGAGTAAATCCTCCCCTTGATGACCTGGGCCTGTTCCGTGAAGGACAGATAATCTGCTCTGTTCTGAATCCGGTTGAAAACAGTACCTGGCTCGAAAATGCACGGAATAAGGGTTTGTCTGTACTCGCACTCGATCTTATACCAAGAACTACCAGGGCACAGTCTATGGATATACTCTCATCGATGGCAACTGTATCTGGCTACAAAGCTGTTCTCGAAGCAGCATCTTTACTTCCCAGGTTCTTCCCTATGTTCATGTCAGCAGCAGGTACCATTAAGCCTTCAAGGGTTCTTATTCTGGGGGCAGGTGTTGCAGGTCTGCAGGCAGTAGCTACTGCAAGGAAACTTGGTGCTATTGTAGAAGTATTTGATGTCAGGTCAGCTGTTAAAGAAGAGGTAAAAAGTCTGGGTGGAAAATTTATTGAAGTTGAGGGTGCAAAAGAGGATGCTGCTGCCGGAGGATATGCTGTTGAACAATCTGAAGAATTTAAAAAGAAACAGCAGGAGCTGATTCAGCAGAGAGCAATTGCTGCAGACGTGGTTATTGCCACAGCCCAGATACCGGGGAAGAGAGCTCCTGTTCTTATTAAAAAGGACACGGTCATGAAAATGAACCCCGGTTCTGTTATTATTGATCTTGCCGCTTCATCGGGAGGAAACTGCGAACTAACTGAAAATGAAAAAAGAGTTGTGGTTAATGGCGTAATGATTATTGGAAAGTCAGATTATCCTTCTGATATGCCCTCAGATGCCAGCAAGATGTTTGGAAATAATATCATAAACCTGTTAAAAATAATGGTTGACAAGGAAGGCAACATTGTCCTTAATATGGATGATGATATAATTGCCGGCACAACTGCGGTACATGGTAAGGAATATGTAAGCACGCGGGTAAAACAAATGTTGAATATCTAAAACCAAGACAAATGGAGAATATTTCTGAATTTTTCCTGGCACACCGAGAAGCAATTTTTATTGTGATACTATCAATATTCCTGGGGATTGAAGTAATAAGCAATGTGCCGTCAATATTGCATACACCGTTGATGTCAGGAGCAAATGCAATCCATGGGGTCGTAATAATAGGAGCAATTATTGTCCTGGGTCATGCTGATTCTACAGGTTCAATAATACTTGGATTCCTGGCAGTAATACTGGGTACGCTGAATGTAGTGGGTGGTTTTGTTGTAACTGACAGAATGCTCGAAATGTTCAAAAAGAAAAAATAACCAGCTAAGAGATATTTAATTAAAAATCATAAGGATGAACGATATTTCCCAGTTCACAACAGGCATCACAATCCTTGAGG
>CAYLYN010000055.1:0-23390 GCA_964387565.1 uncultured Rikenellaceae bacterium
GGATATTGATTTATGGTCTAATTTACAAATTGTTATTTGATTAAGACCATAAAAAACAGGAGGCTGTCTCAAAAGAACCTTTAACCACAGAGAACACAAAGTCCCGCTAGCTATCGGGACTTTTTGTATTCCTTCGTGACCTTAGTGGTTAGATTTCAGCTTTTGAGACAGCCTACTGTTAAATACAACCCCTTCCGGAAAGTCCGGCAGAAAGATCGTTCAGGAAATTAACATTTATTATTGTGTTAATTCCTGCTTCCTTTCAAAGAGCTTGATGGTATCATCCTGCAGCAGAACCCAGAGTGAATAGACACCCTTCAAAGTTCCGATAGGGATATTCAGGCATCCAAGTGCTGCCACAATTATTACCAGATATCTTGCCCACGGATAAAGTGACAGCAGGCCAATCCCGCCTACCAGTCCGAGGGTGGACATAAATCCGATAAGCAGCGGGAGGCTGAGGGAGAGAAATTTAAGTACCATATTGGGGACTTCTTCACCCTCTACAAATCCTCTTGCAAAATTGAGTGCAAAGAATACTGCAACTGCTCCAACCAGACCAAGCAGACCAAAGCCGATGTGTATGGCACCAACTACAGTCACATGTTTTCTCATTTTTGAATCTTCCATGACAATTTAAGTTTTATGCAATTTATAATAATTTTCATTCCTGCCTAAATGACTTGATAATTTGGATTTTGATGCATCAGTTTAGTCTTTTTTTTATAAGCCAAATCCATTTTTAGCACAAATTGATCCGAAGAAATATAGTTTTAATATATTTGTATTGAAATAAATGAAATATGAAAAGAAAAATTTTATTTGGAGCCGTTGTATTGTTTCTTGCATGGGCTGCCACCTCCTGCGAGGATAACTGTGGATTCTGCAAAACGGTCACATATGAGAATGGTGTAGTAATTAATGAGAGTGCAGAAACAGAATACTGCGGAACCGACCTGCTTACACAAAAAGCCAAGCCGGATATTACTGTTGGTTCGCTTGTCACTAAGGTTGAGTGCCGCTAATATCTTACTCCTATCAGTGTAACGTCATCTACCTGGGGGCTTTCGCCGCGCCACTCTTCGAATATTTCATTAAGTCTCTCTCCCTGTTTCAACATAGGCTCATTTGCCATTGCAACGAGAGTCTCTTTCAGTTGTGATGTCATGAATTTTTTCTCTTTGGGTCCCCCGAACTGATCTGCATATCCGTCAGAGAATATATAGAATGCATCACCTTTTTGCAGCTCAATTGTATGCAGGGTGAAAGGAACCATCTTGTAATGTATGGCAACCGGCATCTTGTCGCCACGGTAATGAATCAGCTCACCTGCCCTGATAAGATATAAAGGATTATTAGCTCCTGAGAAATACAAAATATTCTTTTCGAAATCAACAACACATATGGCAATGTCCATCCCATCCTTTACACTATCCTCATTTTCAACCTGGTTTAGTGCCTTGATAATTCCCTTACGCAGTTCTTCGATGATCTGGTCAGGCATTATTACATGCTTACCCGATACGATCTCATTAAGCATTGTAACACCGAGCATGCTCATAAACGCACCCGGTACACCATGACCGGTGCAGTCGGCTGCAATAATAATCTGCAGATTATCCTGTGTCGAAACCCAGTAGAAGTCACCGCTCACAATTGCAAGAGGCTTGTAAAGTACAAAGTGTTCAAGCTTATCACTGAAAAGTTCAAGAGAAGGGATGAGAGCAGTCTGTATTCTCTTGGCATACATAATGCTGTCCGTAATATGTTTCTTCTGATAAGCTATCTGGTCGCGTTGTGCAGCTGCCAGGTCGCGTTGTTTTTCGATCTCATCCTTCTGGAGTGAGATTGTTCTGTTTTTCTCCTCAAGCTTGATATTTGCCTCTTTTTTGATCTTATATCCCCTGTAGATGTAGTATCCGAGAAAGCTTACCAGAACAAGGGCAAAGATCACAAAATACAATACCAGCTTCTGTTTTTCAAGTGTTTCGAGCTGTACCTTTATCCTGTTCTGCTGTTCTGATATCCGCGACAGCTGTTCATCAATCATTGCTATCTGGGCTGCGATTTTCTCTTTCTGATTTGCAAGGGTATCCTGCTGTATCTTAACCTCATTCTGTTGCTGTACTATCGTTTTCTTCTGCTCGACTATTTCGCCCTGCTGCCTGCTGATCTGCCTGAACTGCTTCTCAAGAACCTGCTGCTTTTCATTGAGGGTTTTCTCCTTCTCAACTATTTCCTTATCCAGACTATCGAGAAGTGCACGTTGTTTCAGAATCTCCTGTTTCTGAATATCAATTGTCTCAAGCTGCTGTCTTATAGTCTCTTTTTGTACCTCAATCTCCTGACTTGCTATATCAAAAAGATTCTGCCAGTCCTCTTTTGTTTTAATTGCTGTGAAGAGAAGCGATTCCGGAACCGACATTTTCTCCTTTTTGATATACTCGTCATTAATATCGAAACGTGGTTTTCCCTCAACGACAATGAAGTTCATCATTGATTCCCTGAATTCGTAACCTTCGGTTATTAACATTGTCTGCTGTCCTTCAATCATCTTTTTTATTTTGTCGAGATTAAAGCCGGCATTCTTATTAACATAGATAACCTGACAATGTGTAACACTTTCAAGATTCTTAAATCCTGCAACTGATACCGGTTTATCCTGGATACGGTTCCTTGTCTTGGCCAGATTTCCCATTTCGTTAATAAGATCATAGTCGCCAAGGAGGACTCCGATCTTAAAGTTTGAGGAGTCGGCGAACCCCGGGCCATAATCGACATACTTTGCCAGATCAAAAATATAGAGCGCCCTGGTTGGATTATCAAATCCTGTCTGACCAAATGAATTACCCACAGTCAGGAACAATCCTGCAGAAAGGATTGCGATTCGCAGAAAACGTAATTTTTCAGGCATATTAGTATCAGTTTATTAATACGAATTTGCATAAATTAATCCAGTAAAACAAATTTTAGAAAGTATCATAAATCACTTTTTGTTGATAAAATGTTAATAAGTGAATATATTGCCTGAGTTGTAAACTTTTTCTTATCGTAATTTTAATGGAGTTTAAACAAAAATAATAATGGAACTGACTTTCAACTACTTAGATCTTTCAAGCAATAATATAGTGATTGTTGAAGATGATGTTCCCTCCATAAAATACTACGAAACCATTCTGAAGAACTGCGGGGCAACAATAACAATTCTTCGTTCAGGTCTTGAGTTTATTGAATACATAAAACAGGAGGAGGCTAAAATAGATTTTATTTTCATGGATTTCCTGATACCCTTTATTAATGGTCTTGACTGCACAAGGATATTCAGGAAAACAAATAAGGAAACCCCGGTTATAATGCTTACGGCATATTCATCAGAACAGACAAAAACTGAAGCTTATGTTGCTGGTTGCAACGAATATGTACTTAAGCCTATTTATTGTGAAAAACTGCTTTTTCTTCTCGACAAATATCTGATTCAGCAAGTGCCTGTATCAGCAAGAACCTAGCAGGTCACTGCAATCCTGCTACTGTTTGCATCTTCATCATATAATCAGTATAAAAGGATTCAAGCTTATCATTAATCTCCTTTGCCAGCTCAGGTTTTCCATACTTTTCACATGAGCCTGCCACCCTTGAAGTATATTGTATCGCTGTCTGAATTTCATATTCAGCTGACCTGATAATATAAGGTTTCTGTTTCAGAAAATAATTCAGCCGTTCAAAATAGTATTCCCTGAATGCCATGGTCATATTAACGGCCTTTTCAGTGCTTCCTGCAGCAAAATAGGCATCAACGAGATCTGCAACATACGGATCGTAAGGAATTTTTTCAAGAGGCAGTTCTTCCATGCATCTGTCAAGTACTGCCACAGCCTTTTCATTTTTACCTTCCTCTGCTAGTGTTTTAGCCAGACGGGCATAGTTCATACGTGCCTTGACAACAATGATTGTACGCTTATGATTATAATCGATATTAACCCCAGGTGAATTGGCTCCACCCCATACAAACTTATTCATCATGTTCTCATACAGTATATCTGTATCGATGCGTCCATATTCAATCCAGCTTTTATTAACTGATTTAACCGGGACCAGCCGGTATGCAAGACCTTCGAGCTGGAAATATTCCTCAAGCCCGAAAGCATCATTATGATAACCGGTAACAAAATAAACTGGTCTTTCCCAGTTATTATGGGCAAGAATATCAAGTACAATAAGCTGGCTTTTAAGAATAGAATTTCCCTTAAGCTTAATATCAATATAGGGTACAATTTTATCCCTGTCCTCCGGTTTTACTGTTCCTGATTCAATTACTTTATCAGCATCCACCGGGATTCTTATTGTTCTTGTCGGAATGATATCAAGTATCTCCGTGGAAGATACCTGCACCTTGGTTCCCTTGTTATCGCTGTTTACCCAGTCTATTACTGTGGAGACATCAACAGGATCCTTAGTCTTCTCAACAATAAAAACCTGGTTGTTAATCCCGTCATAATATTTCTTTTCAGGAAGTGTAACAGGAAGCGGATCAGAAAGATACGTTTTATGTTTCATCTGGGTTATATACCAGTCGGTATTAAGGAGCATGAGGTTACATACTCTTACATCTGTCCTGGCTCCCTCCACCTCCTGTGCATACCATAGCGGGAAAGTGTCATTATCTCCGTTTGTAAAAAGTATTGCATCCGGGGCGCATGAATTCAGGTAATTGAATGCCACATCACGGGCAAGATATCTTCCTGATCTGTCGTGATCATCCCAGTTCTCTGAAGCCATTACGGCTGGAACTGCAATCAGGCAGATCAATCCTGCAAATGGCGCTGCAATCTTCTCCCCAATTAACTTCGAAGCAACTTCAAATAAACCGAGGACACCTATTCCAATCCATACCGCATAGAAATAAAACGAGCCCACATAGGCATAATCCCTTTCCCTGGGCTGATTAGGATACTGGTTAAGATAGAATACAATGGCTATGCCTGTCATGATAAATAACAACAGAACTATTCCCCAGTTGCGGTTGTCACGATTCATATGATAGAACATACCTGCAAGCCCGAGAAGGAAAGGAAGCAGAAAATACCTGTTTCGTGAGGCGTCATTTTTCATATCTGAGGGCATATCGCTTGTCCCGGTTCTTGGTTCATCAATAAATTTTATTCCGGTTATCCAGTTACCGTTAAGGGCGCCGCCACTTCCCTGTGTATCATTCTGCCTTCCGGAAAAATTCCACATGAAATACCTGAAATACATATAGCCGAACTGGTAAGATAACATGAACCTCATATTCTCAACGAATGTAGGCTTGCGCACGATCTTCTTTTCACCGGAAGGATCTGTCACCTGAATCGGAGTACCCTTTATCTCACCCCATTCCTCATATACCTGCCTGTGATCACTCTGTTCGCTCCACATCCTCGGGAAAAGTGTGATAAAGCGAGGATCATAAATTCTTTCAAGATTTTTACCTGTTACAATATATTTACCGTTTTCAAGTGCATATTTCGGTTTGCCGTCAGCATAATCGGTAACAGGGGCATTGTAATAAGGTCCCCTGAATAACGGTCGCTCACCATACTGCTCCCTGTTAAGAAAATAAAGCAGATTAAACGGATTTGAAGGATTATTCTCATTAAGTGGTGTATTGGCCGATGACCTTATGACTATTATGGCATTTGAAGAATAGCCGATCAGAATCACGGTTATCACGGTCATAGCAGTATTGAGCACAACACGATTATTACCAGCGATATACCATATAATTACGGAAACAGCTGTCAGAACAAGCAGATTTAAGAAGAAAGAGCCTGAAATCAGCCAGATCCCGGTAAAGTATAAAGCTGATACCGATAGAATTGTATTACGGGAAATATTGGCTGAGCGTATAGAGCTCATTACTGCAAAAACAAGTAAAATGGTAAGAATAAGCATATGAATAACCATCCCTGAATTCGGAGGCAATCCTAATGTATTGACAAAAAAGAGGTCAAACTTTGATGAAATTGTAACAACACCAGGCATGATTCCGTACATCAGCAGGGCAAGCATTATCACGCTGACTGCAAGTGATATTGCAAACCCCTTCCATGAAAAATCATACTTCCTGAAATAGTAAACAAGGATAATTGCAGGCAGAGTAAGAAGGTTCAGGAGATGCACTCCGATTGAAAGACCCATCAGGAAAGCAATAAGTATAATCCACCTGTCGGCATATTTTTCATCAGCAACATCTTCCCATTTAAGGATTGCCCAGAAAACCACCGCTGTGAAAAAAGAAGAAGTTGCATAAACCTCACCTTCCACGGCTGAAAACCAGAATGAATCAGAAAAAGTATATGCCAGAGCTCCAACGGCACCGGCCGACATAACTGCTATTAACCTTGACAGGGTAAATTCACTCTCATTCCTGATGATCATTTTCCGGGCCAGATGAGTGATTGTCCAGAAGAGAAATAAAATAGAAAAGGCGCTTGCCAGCGCAGACATTGAGTTTACCATGGCCGAAACCTTTGTCACATTACCACCGGCAAAAAGAGTGAAGAAACGTGCCATTACCATAAAGACCGGATTGCCTGGAGGATGACCAACCTCAAGCTTAAAAGCAGAGGCAATGAATTCTCCGCAATCCCAGAGGCTTGCAGTTGGTTCAATTGTCAGCAGATATGTTACTGCGGCAATTATGAAAATGATCCAACCTGAGAGGTTGTTTACCAGCTTATAATTCTTCATTATAATTACTCTTTGTTAAGAACTTGCACCAAAAGATCAGTTGACGAAAATACTTAATTTTTTCATACTTTCGCCAGTGATATAATTTGAAGAATATCACAGATACAGCATGATGCCGCATATTTCATGAAATACACCCTTGTTACCATATGTGCTATTTTTCTGTTAAACACACAATATTTTTATGCACAATATTATGAAACCGGTCAGGATCCGGCTTCATTAAAATGGCTGCAGATCAAAACTGACAGGTTCAGGGTCATCTATCCCGAAACATATGGAAATGAGGGTATCCGGTTTGCAAAAGCCCTTGACGATTCTTATTATAAACTGGTAAAGATCTTTCCTGAAAAAAAATTCCGCATCCCGGTAATAATACATAACTATTCAACTGAATCAAATGGATATGTTGCCTGGGCTCCGAAAAGAATGGAAGTTTATCCCGCTCCTGATCAGAACAGCATTCCACTCGACACAAGGACTCAACTGGCTATTCATGAGCTCACACATGTATTTCAGCTCGTCTCACTTAATCAGGGTTTTTCCAGGGCAATGTCCTTTATCCTGGGGGAACAGTTTGCAGGGATCACTTCTGTAATGATACCTCTCTGGTATTTTGAAGGTAATGCAGTTTTTGCCGAGTCGGTACTTACCGAATCGGGCAGAGGCCGTTCTCCTTCATTTCTCAAAGAGTTCAAAGCTATCGCGCTTGAAAATGAAAAGCTTCTCAAGTATGACAGGATAGTAAACGATTCATATAAAAAATATGTTCCGAATCACTACCAGTCGGGCTACCAGATGGTAACATATTCACTCGCAAAAGAGGGCCCTCAACTCTGGAACAAAACACTAAGTTATACTGCCGATTATCCCTTTCTTTTTGATCCTGTTAATCTTGCCCTCTTAAAAAATGCAGGCCTTACGAAGAGAAAACTCTATTCAGAGACTTTTGATACTCTGAAAGCGCTTTGGAACAGGGAACTTTCAGAAAGAAAGATCATAATATATGATGCCGTCAATCCTGATAAAAAAGGAGAATTCATTAATTATAACAGCCCGGTGATTGCAGGCAAAGACAGCATTATTGCCATAAAAAGCTCTTTGGGATATCCTTCATCATTTGTTCTGATAAACCCTGCCACGAGAAGTGAGAAAAGGATCCATATACCCGGGCAGGTATATCCGTTCACGCTGACCTCAGGGGGAGGAAAAATAGCCTGGGTTGAGAACAGACCTGATCCGCGTTGGGATAACCGTACTTACTCCGTTATAAAGATCATGGACATTAAAACAGGAAAGACCGGGTCGCTGTCACACAGATCGAGATATCTTTCAGTTGCCATTTCTCCCGATGGTAAAACCTTAGCTGCAACAGAGAACACTATTGATAATCAAAATAATCTTATACTCATTGGTTCTGATTCAGGTGATATCATAAGATCTGTAAAAACCCCGGGTAATGCTGCAATTCAGCAACCCCGATGGGACTCTTCAGGAGAAAAAATTACTGTTATTTCCTTAACAGAAGATGGTGAGGGAATACTCTCCTATTCTATGAACAACAATGCCTGGGAAACACTAAAAGAACATGGAAGAGAAGATTTGCAGTCATCAGTACTGAGGAATGACTCTCTTTTCTATGTCAGCTCGGCAGGAGGGACCGAAAATGTATACCTTAAGATTCCACGGGGAGGAACAACATGTATCACGAATTCAAAATATGGAATAAATGACATTTCTCTTTCAGGAAGTCTTCTGATTTTCAGCAACTATACTGCTGAAGGATATAGTATCAGTACAACCGAAATAAATGAATACCAGGGCAATTCACCCCTGAAATCAGATACATCATCATTCCTGATAAACAGGTTTTCATTGCAAAATAAAGCTGGCGGGACTGAAGATCTTTCATCCTATATACCCCAACGGTATAAAAAATATCAGCATCTTTTCAGATTTCACAGCTGGATGCCATTTTATGCTGATATAGAAGAGATCAAATCGGATCCTGCATCGGTCAGGCCAGGAGTATCGGTAATGTCACAGAATCAGCTCAGTACGCTTATAACTACTGTGGGTTACGAGTATAATGAAAGCAGGGAACATATTCTGCATTCTGGAATTACCTGGAAAGGATGGTATCCTGTTATAGAATCAAGAATTGACTATGGCGGCGATCAGGGAGTACAGACAGGAGGAGAACCTGTAAGCATCCCTGATGAATTAAAAAAGGGAATGAGATGGCGCAACAGCATATATGTTCCATTACGCTATGCTTCGGGGAAATTTCTTCAATATGTTCAACCGTCAGTAACATATGATTACTGGAACAGCTATGTATATCTTAAGGATGAGGGTACATTTGACAACGGACAGGAACTTGTTTCAGCAAGGCTGTTTATATCGAACTATCACCGCAGTTCAATGCGTGATATTTACCCCAGGTGGGCCCAGACAATTGACCTGAATTATACATTTTCCCCTTTCAGCAATAGTATTTATCCGGAAGCATTTTCAGTCAGGACCTCCTTTTATGCTCCCGGAATTTTTCCGAACAACGGTATTAAATTAAGGTTTGAAAAGGAAAAGCAGGGAGAAGCCTTATATTCTCTTGGTAACAGGATATCATTTCCCCGGGGGTACAGTAATATTATTTCAAAGGATCTTTCATTTATCTCTGCTGACTATTCTTTCCCGGTAGCTTATCCTGATATCAATGTCTGGAGTCTTGTGTATTTAAAAAGGATTCGATGTACACTATTCGGCGATTATGCCACCGGAACAGATAACCTCTATCTTAAAGAAAACGGTACTGGACTAGCTCTTGACTACAGGATTGATTTTGAGGAAAATTTCAGTTCATTCGGGGTTGAACTGCTTGCCGATTTTCATGTTCTGCGTCTTCCTTTCATGGTCTCGGGAGGAGTTCAGAGTGCATGGAAAAATATCTCTGAAAAGCCCTATCTAAAGTTGCTTTTCAATATTGAACTATTCGGAATGGCAATAAATAAGGGAAAATATCCGGTATCAGACCTTTATTGAACGTGCCGTTTCAATTATCAGCGACCAGGCTTTTCTGACATGATCAGAAGTAACCTCAGTCTGGGCGGTAACCATCCTGAGTGTATATTTTCCTCTCAGCACTGTATGAGTCAGGTAAATCTTACCCGAATCATTCAGCCTGTGATTCAGGATTTCATTTATCTTGTTGGTCTGATCCTCATCCAGACCCGGAGGGGCATACCTGAAACAGACAACACTGAGAACCACCGGTGCAAGCAACTCAAAATCCGGCTCACTGGTCACCATTTGTTTAAGCTCAGATGCAATCTTAATATGTTGCCTGACCTTTGCCTGCAAACCCTCAACACCATATGACCTTATAACACTCCATAGCTTGAGTGCCCTGAATCTTCTTCCGAGCGGCACACCCCAGTCGCGGTAATCATTTACCTGTCCCCTTGTTCTTGTTTTGAGGTATTCGGGAAGTATCTCAAAGGTTCTGATCAGTGACCCGGCATCTTTAACAAAATATGCAGAGCAATCAAAATTGGTGAACATCCATTTGTGTGGATTGAAAACAAAACTGTCAATATATTCCATACCATCGATCATCCACCTGAATTCTGGAAGAATAAGTGCTGTTCCTCCCATTGCAGCATCAACATGAAGAAATATATTGTTTTCACTGCATATCTCACCTATTGAACTGATCGGATCTATCGCAGTAGTACCTGTTGTTCCTATAGTTGCAATGACACATGCAGGTATAAATCCTTCTTTTTTGTCCTTCGCGATTGCCTCTCTGAGCTTTACCGTGTCCATTGAGAAATCATCCCTGACAGGTATTTTTATAAGGTTTTTCCTGCCTATGCCACTTATTTTCACTGCTTTCTCCACCGATGAATGGGTCTGCTCCGAACAATATATTCTGAGTGTACCCGAGCTGAATGCGCCTTTATCATTGATCGAATAACCAGTGGCTTTTTCCCTTGCGGTAAGTATTGCAGCAAGAGTAGAGGTTGATGCTGTATCCTGTATCACTCCCTCAAATCCTTCCGGAAGACCTGTCATTTCGCGCAGCCATATCATGACCTTTTCTTCGAGCTCGGCAGCGGCCGGTGAAGTTTCCCAGATCATGCACTGCGATCCCAGGCTTGCAATAATCATTTCTGCGAGTATGGACGGAGGGCTAACATTGGCAGGGAAATAGGCAAAGAAATTCGGACTCTGCCAGTGAGATATGCCTGGCATAATGATATTGTCAACATCTCTTATAAAAGCTTCAAATGTCTCCGGTTTTCCGGGAGGATGGTCAGGAATCAGGGAAAAAATATCACCCGGCTTTACCTGCGATTTTACCGGATAATCTTCGATATTTTCCATGTACGATGCCATCCATTCGACAAGCTCATGGGCATGTTTCCGAAATTCATCTGGTTTCATCCGGATTATATTATTTCACTGAATCAGCGAGAAGGATAATTTTGTTAGCCTTTACTTCAATAACTCCGCCGTTTATCTCATAGATCAATTCATTCCCTTCTTTATCGACCATTATAACAGGACCATTTTCAAGAGTTGAAACTATCGGTGCGTGGTCCTTCAATACCTGGAAAGATCCCTTTTTACCAGGGACCCTGACAGATTTAATGCTCCCTTCATATACTTTGCTGTCGGGTGTTATTATTTCTATTCTCATTCCGGGTATTTATTTTGTCTGGGCAAGTATTTTTTCACCTTTTTCTATGGCTTCCTCTATTGTACCGACATACATAAATGCCGATTCGGGATACTGGTCCACTTTACCATCAAGGATCATATTGAAGCCCTTTACTGTGTCTTCAATTGATACAAGAGCTCCCTTGATCCCTGTAAACTGTTCAGCAACATGGAACGGCTGCGACAGGAACCTTTGTGCTCTTCTTGCTCGGTGAACAACAAGCTTGTCTTCTTCTGAAAGTTCATCCATTCCCAGGATAGCGATAATATCCTGAAGCTCATTGTTCCTCTGCAGAAGCTCTTTTACCCGCTGGGCACAATTATAGTGTGCCTCGCCAACTATCTCAGGAGTAAGAATTCTTGAAGTGGAATCGAGAGGATCAACAGCAGGATAAATACCAAGTTCGGAAATTTTTCTACTGAGCACGGTTGTAGCATCAAGGTGTGCAAAAGTTGTTGCGGGAGCAGGGTCTGTAAGGTCATCGGCAGGAACATAGACAGCCTGTACGGAGGTAATTGATCCATTCTTTGTGGAAGTGATCCTTTCCTGCATTATACCCATTTCTGTAGCCAGTGTAGGCTGATAACCCACAGCTGAGGGCATCCTTCCCAGAAGTGCAGATACCTCTGATCCGGCCTGTGTGAACCTGAATACATTGTCCATAAAGAAAAGGATATCACGTCCGCCACTTTTACCATCGCCATCCCTGAAATGTTCAGCTACTGACAGCCCGGATAAGGCAACCCTGGCTCTGGCACCGGGAGGCTCATTCATCTGGCCGAAAACAAGTGCAAGCTTTGATTCTTTCAGTGCTTCCATATCAACTGTTGAAAGGTCCCAGCCTCCGGTTTTCATATTTTCAAGGAAGGCAGGCCCATAAGAAATCACTCCTGCTTCCAGCATCTCCCTGAGCAGATCGTTTCCTTCCCTTGTTCGTTCACCCACACCTGCAAAAACTGAAAGTCCCGAATATGCTTTTGCGATATTATTTATCAGTTCAAGAATCACAACTGTCTTTCCTACACCGGCACCTCCGAACAAACCGATCTTACCTCCCTTTGAATAAGGCTCTATGAGGTCAATCACCTTGATACCGGTATACAAAACTTCTTTCTCTGTAGTAAGTTCTTCATATTCCGGTGGTTTACGATGAATCGGATAACCTCCTGTCTTATCCAGGAAACCAATTCCATCGATCGCTTCACCAGTAACATTCATAAGTCTCCCCTTTATCTGCTCACCGATAGGCATTGTAATAGGTAATCCTGTTGCAATAACCTCCATTCCCCTGCGTAATCCGTCAGTAGAATCCATCGCAATGGTCCTGACTGTCCTTTCACCTATATGCTGCTGGCATTCAACGACCAGAACTGAACCATCATCACGTTTGATCTCCAGAGCATCATAAATATCAGGCATATCAACCCCTTGTTTTTCAAAAGTAACATCAACTACTGCTCCGATGATCTGGCTTATTTTTCCGGTAATCTGTGCCATATGAACTAATTTTTATAAAGATTTAAAGCAGATACAAATTTAATAATTTTTATAAACCATGCCGGATCGGCATATTATTAAATTCTATTTATTTTGTGCTTCTGTTAATATATTAACTGCAAATTTTAAATCATTTTGCTATTTTTATTGCGCTGGCGGGAAAGAACATTAACAAACCAAATAAAAAACAAGTTATGAAAAGGTATCTTTTAACGTTATTTCTATCTGCATCAATAGTTTCTATTGCTAATGCACAATTCACAAAACTGGGAGGAGGACCGGGTTTCACTACCGGTTACTATTTCCATCAAATGGAGTATGATTATAATAAAAGCGGACATTTCCCAATCTCTCTGAAAGGCATTTATGAGATAAATCTGCCTTTTCATATTTCACCTACATTATCATTCTTTATTCCTCATGTTGTCAAAGAAATGGATACAAAAACTACTGTCAATACCATGATGTTTGACATCAACGGTCACTATGTATTCAATTCACTCGACCAGTTTGAATTTTATGGCCTTGCAGGACTCGATATAATGCTTGCATGGAAAAGGCAAAAAGGGCAATATTTTGATGAAGTTATGAAGGAAAAAGATAATGCTCTCGGGCTTAATATTGGTGTCGGAACTTACATGAAGATCACAGAAATGATCGATCTGTATGCAGAAGGCAAATATCTCTTTAACAATAAATACAATCAGTTTATGCTGAATGCAGGTATCCTGTTCAATATTGAATGGATGAAGAAAAATGAAAAACAGGGGGGTATTTAGACTATTTTACTCTGTCGATAAGGGAGCTGGCTACTGAAGTCAGTTCTTTTTTTCTTTCCTTCCCAACATCTACCTTATCAAGCATCCTGAATGCTTTGTCAATATACTCTTTTGCCAGGTTTTCCGTAAGTACTCTGATGTTATATTCATCATATATTTCCATTACTGCACCTACTTTCTTTTCAGGATCACTCTCCCTGTCGGAAAAGAGATCCTGAAGTGTTTTGAAACTATTTCCCTTTGCAAGTTCGAAAGCTTTTACAGAAAGAAAAGTCTTCTTGTTTGCAACGATATCTCCTCCGGGTATTTTACCAAATAGCTTAATATCTCCATAAGTGTCAAGAAGATCATCCTGGATCTGGAACGCCAGACCGAGATTACGTCCGAATTCATAAAGAAATTCTGAATATTTCTCTTCAGCTCCTCCTATTATTGCACCTATCTTTGCGGACGCAGCAATAAGAACTGCTGTCTTCAGCTCAATCATCCTGAGGTATTCCTTGTCTGTAACAATCAAAGAGGTTTCAAAATCTATATCGAGCTGCTGCCCTGTGCAAACCTCAACTGCAGCCTTATTATACTCCCTGAACACTTTTACAAGGCAGTATGAAGGGGTACGGAGAAAGCACTCATTTGCTATAAAGGCCATCACATCACCTGACAGAATAGCCTGGTTTACATTCCATTTATGATGAACTGTAGGCAGATTTCTCCTTACTGCAGCCTTGTCCATTATATCATCATGCACCAGTGTGAAATTATGAAAAATCTCAATCCCTGTTGCAGGCATTACAGCTTCTTCTATCTTATCAGTGAACAGATTACAGGAGAGAAGGGATAATACAGGCCTTAGTCTTTTACCTCCGACTGAAAGTATATATTTAATAGGATCAACAAGTCTTTCCGCTTCGCTGTTGTATGAAAGATTAGCGATTGAATTATCGACAAGGCTTTTAAGATATGCCTGGCTGTACATTATCAATACTTCACTTGTGTGGTTATCATTTTTACCCTCTCAGAGCCTCAGCTCCACTGACAACCTCAAGTATCTGGTTTGTAATGGCAGCCTGTCTTGCTTTATTGTAGAGAAGAGTAAGGTCTCTGATCATGGTAGTGGCATTATCTGTAGCTTTATGCATGGCAGTCATCCTGGCTCCGTGTTCAGATACAAATGAATCTAATACAGCTTTGTAAAATTGTATCCTGAGTGATTTAGGTATAAGATCCCTTACAATGGTCTCCTGATCGGGTTCATAAATATAATCGACAGGTGTTGAAACAGTCTTGCCTGATGCAGCTGAAGTAATGGGCAGGAATGATTCGCGGGTAAGAATTTGAACAGCTGCGTTTTTGAACTGGTTATAAACAATCTCCACCCTGTCGTAATCACCTGCAACAAAAGAACTCATTATCGTATCAGCAACCCGGGCAACATTCTCAAACGACAGTTTATTAAGAAGACTATTCTGTTCCGGAAGTAATTTCACAGAATGTTTTTTGAAAAAATCAAATCCTTTTTTCCCAATAGTCAGTATGTAAAGATTTCCCTTATTATACTGAGCGGAATAGTTTTCTGAAATGATCCTCCTGGTCTCTTTAATTACATTGGCATTAAAACCTCCGCACAGACCCCTGTTTGATGTGATTACAACAATAAGAACTTTCTCAGGATCAGATATTCTGCCATAAACATTTTCCGATTCAGCATCAGCAAGACTCTCAGAAAGACCAGCCAGTATTTCCTGAAGCTTATTGACATAAGGCCTTAGCTTGACAATCTTATCCTGAGCCCTGCGTAATTTGGCTGCAGATACCATCTTCATTGCAGATGTGATCTGCCGAGTGGATTTTACAGAGCTTATTCTTACACGTATTGCTTTTAAATTCGCCATTTACGATTGCATTTTTTCGCCACCCGGGTTTTAATTATTGTTATATTTCATTGAAACCTCAGCTGCTGCTTTTTCCAGGACTTTTGTTATTTCCTCGTTTATGATTCCCTTACGAAGATCATCAAGGACCTCTTTGTGTTTCATGCTGAGATATTCAAGATAATCAGCTTCAAAAGCTTTCACCTGGTTTATCTCAATATTTTTCAACAAACCTGCTGTGCCACAATAGATGATAGCTATCTGTTTCTCGATAGGAACCGGGGCGTATAGTCCCTGTTTTAGTATTTCCACGTTTTTGGCACCTTTGTTCAGAACGGCAAGTGTTGAAGCATCGAGGTCGGATCCGAACTTGGAGAATGCTTCAAGTTCCCGGTACTGTGCCTGATCTACCTTAAGTGTTCCGGCAATTTTCTTCATTGCCTTGACCTGGGCATTACCACCCACCCTTGATACTGATATACCAACATTGATTGCAGGTCTTACCCCGGCATTGAACAGGTTCGACTCCAGGAAAATCTGTCCGTCGGTTATGGAGATCACATTCGTGGGTATATATGCTGAAACGTCTCCTGCCTGGGTTTCAATAATTGGAAGCGCTGTAAGTGAACCGCCACCCTTAACCATATGACGTATTGATTCAGGAAGGTCATTCATCTGTTTTGCCACCTCATCCGACTCAATTATCTTGGCTGCTCTCTCCAGAAGCCTTGAGTGCAAATAAAAGACATCTCCGGGATATGCTTCACGTCCGGGTGGCCTGCGAAGCAGCAGCGAAACCTCGCGGTACGATACAGCCTGTTTTGAAAGGTCATCATAAATAATTAGTGCATCCCTTCCTGTATCGCGGAAGAATTCACCAATTGCAGCGCCTGCAAATGGAGCGAAGAACTGTGCTGCTGCAGGATCCGATGCTGTCGCCAGTACAATAACAGTATACTGAAGCGCACCGTGCTCCTCAAGAGTGGCTGCAATATTGGCAACAGTTGATCCTTTCTGTCCAACGGCAACATAAATACAGTATACTGGTTTGCCCTTATCAAAATTACTCTTCTGGTTTATTATTGTATCAATTGCTATCGCTGTTTTCCCGGTCTGCCTGTCGCCAATAATAAGCTCTCTCTGTCCGCGTCCGATCGGGATCATAGCATCAATAGCCTTAATACCTGTCTGTAACGGCTGTTTTACGGGCTGACGGAAAATAACCCCGGGGGCTTTCCTCTCCAGTGGCATGGTATATAATTCTCCCTTTACAGGTCCTTTACCATCAAGAGGCTCACCAATTGTTGATATTACACGGCCAAGCAATCCCTCCCCAACATTGATGGAGGCTATCCTGCCGGTCCTTTTAACAATATCCCCTTCATTAATCTCTTCTGTCGGACCAAGAAGTACTGCCCCCACATTGTCTTCCTCCAGATTAAGGACAATACCTTCCATGCCATTTTCAAATTCAATCAGTTCGTTTGACTGAACATTTGAAAGGCCATAAATTCGTGCGATACCGTCACCAACCTGAAGAACTGACCCGACTTCTTCCAGCTCCACGCCGGTCTGAATACCTTCCAATTGCTGTTTAAGGATTTTTGAAACTTCTGCTGGTTTAATGTTTGCCATATTTTTTTACTTAAATTCCTATATCTGTTATATTCAGGATGCCACTGCACTTCCTCTGAGTTGTTTTCTGATTTTCCTGAGATTGTTCCTGATGCTTGCATCAATATAATTATCATCTATACGCAGGATGAATCCTCCGATAATATCACTATCGATCACTTCTTCAAGTTCAGCTTTAGTATTAAATACCCCGGCAATCATTTCTGTTATCTGCTTTTTAACCCCGGCATCTACCTTAACTGCAGTGGTAAGGACAGTCTTTGTTATTCCTTTATACTTTAAGGTTTCATGAACAAATACTCTTGCAATGGCCGGTATAAAGCTTTCCCTTCCATTCTGCACAACCAGATCCACAAGAGAGAGAGTAGTTTTTTCGATATTACCTTCAAGTATCTTATGCAGAATGGCTGTTTTTTTTGAAGGCACCAGTACAGGGTTCATTAACAGCTCCTTTGCTTCAGGCAATTTGCATATTTCAGAAATAAATATCATATCCTGATTAACCTTATCAAGAATCTTCTTTTCAACTGCCAGTTCAAAAAGAGCCCTCGAATACCTTACAGATATTTTACTATCGTTCATTTTTTAAAACCGTCCTAGTTCTTATTAAGATTTATTTCCTTCAGGTAATTGTCAATCAGTTTTTCCTGTTCCCCGGTTTTTTTAAGCTGCTCACCAAGAAGTTTGGAAGCAATATCAATAGAGAGAGTTGCCACCTGATCATGTATTTCTGCCAGAGCTTTTCGCTTTTCGCTTTCAATACCGGCTTTGGCCTTTTCAATCAGCTTCTCTGCCTCATCGGCAGCTTTGTCCTTGGCATCGGCAATCAGCCTGTCACGGACATCTCTTGCATCTTTAAGAATAACCTCACGTTCTTCCCTCGCTTTACGCAGAATTGCCTCATTATCACTCTGAAGCTTCATCATATCTTTTCTTGCCTTCTCAGCTTCTGCAAGAGAACCCTTGATCATCTCATCACGCGACTTTATTGCATCCAGGATTGGCTTCCAGGCGAATTTTGAGAGAATAACGAAGAACAAACCAAAGATAAGAGTGGTCCAGAAAATTGTACCTATTGCAGGTGTTGTAAGACTGTTTGCCAGGAAAATCATATCTTAAAATTTAACTGTTACAAATTAAAGAAGCCTGCAACCAACCGTTGCAGTGCTTCTCTTTTCTTTTACTAAGCAATAAGAGCAACAACAACTGCGAACAGAGCTACTCCTTCGATAAGTGCTGCCGCAATAATCATAGCTGTCTGGATTTTGGAAGTGGCTTCCGGCTGACGTGCAATAGCTTCCATTGCTGAGCCGCCAATTCTTCCGATTCCAAGTCCTGCTCCTATTACTGCAAGACCTGCTCCAACTGCTGCCATAGTACCTGTCATAATAACTGGGTTTTAATTAAACAATAATAATCAATGATGCTCTTCCTGTACTGCAAGACTAATAAACAAAGCTGACAGCAAGGTGAATACATATGCCTGAAGGAATGCCACCAGTAATTCGAGGCAATCCATAAAAATTACAAACAGAATTGATACCGGAGCCACCGCAAGAGACTTGAAAATGAAAATCAGACTAACAAGACTGAGTACTATAATATGACCCGCAGTAATATTGGCAAACAAACGAATCATGAGTGCGAATGGTTTTGAAAATATGCTGATGATCTCAACAGGTATCATTACGGGTAATAACCAGAATGGGACCCCGGGTGTGGCAAAAACATGATGCCAGTAATTTTTATTCCCGTTGAACTGTGTTATTATAAAAGTGAATATAGCCAGTACCATTGTTACCGCTATATTACCCGTTACATTCGCTCCGAATGGAGGAGGAAACGGGACCAGCCCCATGATGTTGTTTATAAGGATAAAGAAAAATACAGTCAGAAGATAGGGCATGTATTTTTCATATTTATGCTTGCCTATGTTGGAAATTGCAATTTCATCACGAACAAAAAGAATAACAGGTTCGAGGAAACTCTGGATGCCCCTGGGATGACTTATACCAGTTTTCTTATAAGATCTTGATAATGAAATGAAAAGCAGTAAGCCTATCAGGCATGAGAAAAAAAGTCCGACAACTGTTTTGGTAATAGAAAAATCAAGTGGTATGTTCTCCTCATCCACGATCCCCACATCATTCACATTCACAATAACTCCTTTAAGGTCTCCTTCTTCCTCTATCTTGTAACCATTATAAATATGTCCATGTTTAAGTTTTTTGGAGGAGAAAATCTCAATGCCTTTTTCTTTTGAATAAAGTATAACAGGTAAATAGATGGCAACACCTTCTCCATTTTCCCTGGTCCACAAATGCCACTCATGAGAATCGGCAATATGCTCCATAATGAAAGTACTGGCATCAAAAATTTCATCTGTTGCATTGTGCCCGCTGATATCTGAATCGTGCTGCCCTTCCTGAGCCCGGGAAATCACAGATGTTCCGGCAAGGAAAGAAAAGAACAGTAAAATAGTTAACAGTTTTGTTTTCAAATCAGAAATATTTTATAAAGCCTTGTTTTTCAGTGTTTTTAATACGGTAAAAATCAAAAGCAAACTGAATGTTAAATATAAAACAAAAAACATAAATACTGATTGGGTGGAAGTTTTTTTTGCAACAATGAACCACAATAAGGCTAAAATCAATTCCAACAGGAACTTAATGCTGAAAGAAACGAGTGTATGCATAGCCTGACTCTGTGGCTCTTTCGACTGACCCCTTAAAAAAAGGGATATTGAAACGACAGAAATTAAAGTAAAAACTGTTGTGAGAATAACCAGGTCAGGTAAATAATCATTGATTGCTATCACAGGTTGAAGAAGGTAACCTGTACATATTATGAAAAGTCCTGATGTAAAAAATGAGAGAATATTCCTTAAAAGTGATTTCACCGGAAATATCACTTAATAAAATCCTTTAAAACAGAATAGATTGCACCAAAAACACCAAGCAGAGAGAGAATGATTGTAAATACAGGTTTTTCAAATCCGGCAATTTTATCAAGTTTTAATCCACCCCAGGTTGCAATGGCAATAATGGCTACCATCTGGAATGCCATACCCGAGTACTTTACATAATCATTCAGGCCTTTATCTTCCTGTTTTTTCGGGTTCTTTTTCTTTAATGGCTGATGCTCCTCCATTACTATTGTTTTCACTCATTTTGCATGTACCGGAAAATAATGCACCAGGTTCAATAGATAGCTTGGAAGTAACAATATCACCGAGGATCTTTGAAGAGGCTTTCAGATTGAGCAGCTGGCTTACAATAACTCTTCCTTCAACAGTCCCTGAGATTTCTGAGTTTTTGCATTCTATTTCACCATTTACCTTACCAGTCTGCCCTACTACAACCTTTCCTTTTGTATTTAGATTCCCTGTCAGAGAACCATCGATTCGTATATCTCCGGTCGACTTAATATCTCCTGTGATGTCGGTACCGATACTTATCAGATTGATGGTGTTGTTTTCTGTCTCATTGTACTTTGCCATAGTATTCCGGTAATTGAGATAAATAAAAGTAAGCTACAAATATAAGACTATTTCGGATCGTAAGCCCACCTGAGATATATTGATCCCCAGGTAAACCCTCCGCCAAATGCTGCAAGAATAAGGACATCTCCTTTTTTCAGCTTTTGTTCATACTCCCACAGACATAACGGAATAGTTGCAGCTGTGGTATTTCCATAGTTCTGAATATTTATCATGACTTTTTCAGGAGGCAGTCCCATTCTTCGCCCTGTTGCATCAATAATTCTAAGGTTTGCCTGGTGAGGTACAAGCCATGCAATATCTTCCGGTTTGAGGTTGTTCCGCTCCATTATTTCAACGGAGACGTCTGCCATATTTGAAACTGCAAATTTAAATACGCTTTGTCCTTCCTGGTAAACATAATGTTCTCTGGCCTCAATTGTCTCATGTGAAGATGGCTTACATGATCCGCCCGCTTTAATATGAAGAAACTTCCTTCCTGACCCGTCGGTCCTGAGAATATGGTCCATAATACCAACATCTTCCTTTGTTGGTTCCAGAAGTACTGCGCCGGCTGCATCTCCGAACAGAGGACATGTAGTACGATCTGTATAATCAACTATGGAGGACATCTTGTCGGCTCCTACGATTACAACTTTCCTGTAATCACCGGTTGCAATATACTGTGCCCCTGTCTGCAGAGCAAAGAGAAAACCTGAACATGCTGCCCCGATATCGAAACTTAATGCATTTTTAATACCGACTTTATCGCAGATTATATTTGCTGTTGAGGGGAAGAACATGTCGGGAGTAATAGTGGCACATATCAGAAGATCGACCTCATCAGGTGAGGTTTTTGTTTTTTCGAGAAGGCCTCTTACAGCCGGCTCTCCCATGTCAGAAGTTCCAAGACCCTCTCCTTTAAGTATTCTTCTCTCTTTAATTCCGACCCTCTGCATTATCCATTCGTCGGAAGTATCGACCATTCTGGATAATTCATGATTAGTCAGTCTGTATTCCGGCACCCATGCATTAATTCCTGTGATAGCTGCCCGTATTTTTTCCATAATTAAATTGCTTCTTTGATCTTTTGGGCGAGATTTGCATGCACAACCTCCCTGGTTGTTATGATCATATTCATAACGGCTTTCCTTTTGGAAATACCATGCCCTATTACAACGTTTGCGTTAATTCCAATAATGGGTGTTCCTCCAGTGTTTTCAAAATCAAGCAGATCGAAAAATGTATCTTTCAGATTTCTCTGCTGGTAGATATGATGAAATGATTCACCAAGCTTAATAATGACATTTCCCACAAAACCATCACATACAACAACATCAGGCATTTTTTCCCTGAAAAGTGCATTGCCTTCAACATTTCCCACAAAATTAAGGGCCGGATGCTCCTTCATAAGTTCATAAGCCATTTTCACAGCTGATGTTCCTTTGGACTCTTCCTCCCCAATATTCAATAATCCGATCGTGGGATTTTTATCATCCAGTACATATTTTGCAAAAATATTCCCGAGTAACCCATACTGAAGGAGGACATCAGGCTTGCAGTCAGGATTTAGTCCGACATCAAGGAGGATTGACCTCTTACCATCCACACGGGGTATTAAAACTCCAAGTGCAGGTCGTAAAACCCCGGGAATCACATTTACTGTATAGCTTGCGCCAACAAGCATTGCTCCGGTGTTTCCTGCACTGCAAAAGCCATCAAGGGTATTACTTTTCAGCATACCATAACCAACGGCTATACTTGAATCCTTTTTTTGTGAAAAGGCTTTCGCGGGATGATCGCCCATCTCAATAACCTGAGTTGTATGTACAACCTCAAATAATGAAGGTTCAACACCCATTTCATTGAGCTTCTTATAGATGGCGTCTTTGTCACCTATAAGTACCAAAAGATCATCAGCTGGTAAATGCTGAAGGGAGTCGAATGCGCCCTCAATGATAGCATCAGGTGCGAAATCACCACCCATGACATCAAGGCCAATTCTCATATGAGTTTTTTTAAGTTATCAAAGGTCAGGCTGTAGTCTTCCTGGCAACTGCTAGTTTTCCTCTGTAATATCCACACTCGGGGCATACCCTGTGATAAAGAACTGCTGATCCGCAATTTGAACAGCTGGCTACAGTAGGTGCCGTTGCCTTATAATGTGTTCTGCGCTTATCTCTTCTTGTCTTTGAATGTTTACGTTTAGGATTTGGCATTTTATAAAATTTTAATTGTTCATCAGTTTTTTTAAATCATCCCACCTTGGATCATTATGTTTTTCATCTTCTTCAACCACAAGTAATTCTTTAAGCTTTTTAAGCATTACCGGATTGCAGGTACTTCTACCATCTTTATCATCAGGATGCACTCTTTTTATAGGCAGAGCCAGATGAATATATTCATAAAGATGCTGCCTGAGATCGAGCTCATGGTCATCAAATGAAAGTGAAACTATGTCAGGATCATCTTCCGCAATGATTTTGCCCAGTTTTACAAGTAACCTTTTTTCACATTCTACAGGCCTTGAGAAGTTCTCCAGACATCTGTCACAGCATACTGTCACAACACCGGAAATCTTAATCTGCAGATCCAGGTGCGTGGATCTTTTTTCCATTACTACAATGGCCTGCAGGCTTCCCTCCTTAATCTCCGACTCTTCAAATTCTTCAAAAAAC
>CAYLYN010000056.1:0-19159 GCA_964387565.1 uncultured Rikenellaceae bacterium
CCGTTTTCAAAATCAATTGGATTCACCTTGTGTGGCATAGCTGATGAACCTATCTCACCCTTTTTAATTTTCTGTGAAAAATATTCCATCGAGATATACATCCATAAATCTCTTGTAAGATCTATCAGAATAGTATTGATCCTCCTCATATTGTCGAACAGTGCGGCAATATTGTCATAATGCTCAATCTGTGTTGTCGGATGTGACCTCTGCAATCCAAGTTCCTCATTCACAAAGTTATTTGCGAATGAAATCCAGTCAATATCAGGATACGCAGCTTTATGGGCATTAAGATTACCTGTTGCTCCTCCGAATTTTGCCGAAAAAGGTATCTGTCCAAAATATTTTGTTTGTCCGTCGATCCTTGCTATAAATACCTGAATCTCTTTTCCGAGTCTTGTCGGTGAAGCTGGCTGGCCATGAGTACGAGCAAGCATAGGTATATCATTCCATTCATCAGCCAGTTTTGCAAGTACCTCCCTGAGCTCGTAGAGTATAGGAAAATAGACATTTATCATTGCATCTTTAAGAGAAAGGGGAACTGCAGTATTGTTAATATCCTGAGAGGTAAGACCAAAGTGAATGAACTCACTCCACCTTCCCCATCCACTCTGAAAAAACCTCTCCTTGAGGAAATATTCCAGTGCCTTTATGTCATGGTTTGTTATCTTCTCACGCTCCTTAATTTTTTCAGCATCAGTAAGATCGAAATCTTCATATATTGATCTCAGTTCCTTAAAGTTGTCTTTCCTGAAATCACTAAGCTGAGGAAGTGGTATTTCACACAGAGCAATGAAATACTCCACCTCCACCATCAGACGGTACCTGATAAGACCAAACTCCGAGAAATAGAGGTTCAGCTCATCGACCTTGCTTCTGTATCGTCCGTCGAGCGGAGATATGGCCGTAAGAGAATTTAATTCCATTTTAACCAGAATGAGTTTCAGTTGTTATAACAATACATGCAAAAATACTATTTTAGATGTTTGAAAAAAATGGTAATGGATAAAATCAGGATATCGGCAGTCAAATATGCCAATACCTACCCCTTTATATATGGATTGAAGAAGAGCGGGTTCGACGAGAAGATAATACTTGAGACAGATCATCCGGCTGAATGTGCTGCTAAACTTATTGACAACAGGGCAGATATAGGACTTGTACCTGTGGCTGCGCTGCTGCAGATGAAAGAACATCACATAATAAGCGATTATTGTCTTTCCTCCAACGGTAATGTAAGAACTGTAATGCTACTGCGTAACTGTTCATTCGAAGAGCTTGACACAATTTATCTCGATTACCGGTCGAGGACTTCGGTTACCCTCGCAAAGATCCTGGCAAAGCACTGGTGGAAACGCAGCTTCACCTGGGTAAACACCTCGGAAGGTTTTGATTTTCTGAATATTGGCTGCAATGAAGCAGTGGTACTTATAGGAGATCAATGTTTTGAATATGAAAAAAACTTCAGATCAGGAATTGATCTTTCAATGGAATGGAAAAATTTTACAGGCCTCCCATTTGTGTTCGCCTGCTGGGCAGCTAATAAAGACCTTGATCAGTCATTCCTTACAGAATTCAATGCAGCTCTTAAAACCGGTGTCGACAATATTGATGAAGTGGTAAAAACGATGGGGCAAAAAGGATCAATTACCGGAAACGTTCTGAAACAATATCTTACTGAAAATATTGATTTTAACCTGAGTGAAGAAAAGAAAAAGGGACTTGAAAAGTTTCTTACATTTGTTAAAAAATTGGATAATTGATTTCCACATCAACCGTTTTTTGATTAACTTTGACTGTCAACTTTTATTAACTGTTAAAACGATATAAAATGGATACCATGGCTAAAACAATCACATTTAATGAGCTTCGTAAGATCAAAGACCAGTTGCCCTCCGGTAGTATGCGGAGGATTGCGGAGAAGCTGAATCTTGAAGAAGAGACAGTAAGGAACTACTTTGGAGGGAGAAATTTTGACCAGGGACAAAGCGTCGGAATTCATTTTGAACAGGGACCGGGAGGCGGTATTGTGACATTTGATGACACCACAATTCTAGATATGGCACAGAATATGATTAAACAGTAATCATTTCAATTTTGCCTGTTCAAAAGCAAAAGGCTTGGTCTTTTGCTTTTTTTATTTCAAATAGCGCAGAATTTCATTAATATGATAAGTGACTCAGCAGTACACATCCTTCAGACAGTTGAGAGTTCTCTCAGACCTGACATCGAGTCTTTCTTTAGGTCAGTATATCCACCGGGTCATCTTATCTCTCATGGACTTGACCATCACAAGAGAGTTTGGAGGTATGCCAGTGAAATAATCCTGAATACTGGTTCCCTGCAAACTGAAATAGACCGGCATTTTATTGAACAGCTTCTGATTGCATGCTATTTACATGATACCGGCATGGCTTATGACCATGGCATAAAACATGGAGGGCTCAGCAGGAGAAAGGCTTTAGATTATCTCGAATCGAGGAATAAAAATATGTCAGATTTCGATAAAACACTTGAAGCCATTGAATATCATGATGATAAAGATTATTCAGCTTATCATGGAGATAATGTAATTCTTAATATACTATCAATTGCCGATGATCTTGATGCCTTTGGCTTTACCGGAATTTACAGGTATGCTGATATATATTTCAGAAGAAACATAAATAAAAACGACCTTGGAGATCTTATAAGGAAGAATGCCGCCGGTCGTTTTAAAAATTTAATTAATAACACATTTCTGTCTTCCGAACTAAAGAGGAAACATTCATATCGTTATCTGATACTGGATAGTTTTTTTGAAAAGTACAATGATGAACTGGCTCTTTATACCTCTGGAAAACCATCATCTTCAGGACATTGCGATCTGATTGAAATAATAACTACATCTCTTGATTCAGAAAATGAAAATGAATTTTCGAATATTTTGTCAAAATATTCGAAAGATCCTGTTATTAATTGGTTTCAAAATGGTCTCATTTCCGAACTTAATATTAAATAGGCAAATACCTTTCTGCCGAAAAAAATAAAGCTATCTGCATATTCCCCTATGGGCATAAATACTGACTTGATTCACGCATAATTGCCATTGAATCGTATGGAGTGGTATTATACTTTTGTAGCGGATATAATACCTATTAGTTATGCTTGATGTTTTAATAAACCAGCCTGGTAAAGAAACCTCCAAGGGTGTAAAAAAGATCAGCGACAGGGCAGACAAGCCGATAAAGAGTGTTATGAAAGCAATTTCATGGCGAATTGTTGGCACTATAGACACAATGGTAATCAGTTATTTCATAACCGGAAAACTGACAATGGCAGTGACTATCGGGGGAGTGGAGGTGTTCACTAAAATAATTCTTTATTATCTTCATGAAAGAGCCTGGGCTCATATCCACCGCATTAATCTGAAATTGTGGAAACGTTCTAATGATGATATATATGAAGTTAAAGGAGTTGAAAGACCAGCTTACAGGAAAGTCAGTTGAGGAGAATTTGAAGAAGCTGGTATCTCTTTTCCCGGGACAGGTAATATTTACAACAAGCTTTGGAATTGAAGATCAGGTTATAACACATAAGATATTTACAAATAACCTTGATATTAAAGTAGCCACTCTCGATACAGGAAGACTGTTCCCCGAGACCTATGAGGTTTTTTCCCAGACAGTACTTAAATTCAGAAAGACGATACATACCTATTTCCCTGATTATCTGTCTGTCGAAAAGCTGGTAACTGAAAAAGGTCCGTTTAGTTTCTTCGATTCAGTTGAAAACAGGAAAGAGTGTTGCCGGATCAGAAAAGTGGTTCCGCTTACGCGGGCACTTGCAGACATGAAAGTATGGATATCTGGTATCAGGGCCGACCAGTCAGATAACAGAAACCAGATGGACTGGATTGAATATGATGAGGACAAGAAACTGTTCAAGTTCTATCCTATCTTCTCATGGAGTTATCAGGATGTTAAGAACTATGTCAGGGAAAACCATGTTCCTTATAATACCCTCCATGATAAAGGTTTTGTAAGCATAGGATGTGAACCGTGCACAAGGGCTATTGAGCCGGGAGAAGATTTTCGTGCCGGACGCTGGTGGTGGGAGAATGAAGGCTCAAAAGAATGCGGCTGTCATGTGAAGTAGGGCGTAAGGCGGAAGGCAAAGGGCAAACAGGCACAAAGGTTCAGGATCCGATAGCCGGTAGCCGGTAGCCGGTAGCCGGTAAAAATCATACATAAAAATAAATATGAGTAATCCTTTACATATTAATGATGAGCACCTTAAAGAGCTGGAGAGTGAAGCGATATTTGTGATGAGGGAAGTTGCAGCTCAGTTTGAGAACAAAGCACTTCTTTTTTCCGGAGGGAAGGATTCCATAGTTCTTGTATATCTTGCAAGAAAAGCATTCTGGCCTGCAAAAATCCCTTTTACTCTTCTCCATATCGATACAGGTCATAATTTTGAAGAAACACTTCTTTTCCGTGATAACCTGGCAAAAGAATTCGGATGTGAACTTGTTGTTGCAAAGGTCCAGGATTCGATTGACAAGGGCAGAGTTGTTGAAGAACAGGGCATAAATGCCAGTCGTAACAAGGCTCAGTCTGTAACACTGCTTGACGCAATGGAAGAATACCGCTTCGATGTTGCTATTGGAGGCGGCAGACGTGATGAAGAGAAAGCCAGGGCGAAAGAGAGATTTTTCTCTCACAGGAACGAGTTCGGACAATGGGACCCCAAGAACCAGAGACCTGAACTATGGAATATCTTCAACGGGAGAAAGCATATGGGTGAGCATTTCAGGGTTTTTCCAATTTCCAACTGGACAGAGCTCGATGTATGGCAATATATTATGCATGAGAATATTAAACTTCCTGAGCTGTATTATACTCACCGGCGAAAAATATTCAGCCGTAACG
Organism: uncultured Rikenellaceae bacterium; assembly: GCA_964387565.1. Taxonomy (GTDB): domain Bacteria; phylum Bacteroidota; class Bacteroidia; order Bacteroidales; family VadinHA17; genus LD21. Next base: position 4,911 of record CAYLYN010000056.1, read on the forward strand.
GAACATATCTTGCCTGGGCACCATTCATGCAGCTGAAACCTTCCGAGGAGGTTTTTGAAGCTGATGTACGTTGCCGCACTATTGGCGATATAACCTGTACCGGAGTAACCCTGTCAAAAGCAAATACACTGGAGGAGATCATAACAGAAATAGCAGCCACCCGGGTTACTGAACGAGGCGGCCGTTATGATGATAAAAGATCTGAAGCTGCTATGGAAGACAGGAAGAAGGAGGGTTATTTTTAAGGCGCTGGGCACTGGGTGCTGGGCACTGGGCTCTAGACGCTGGGCACTAGGCACCTGAATGCAAAAGCTGGTTAGCACGAGCTTATGTATTCGGTATTCGGTATTCGGTATTCGGTATTCGGCATTAAGTACAGGTTGCCGATAGCCGGTAGCCGGTAGCCGGTAGCCGAATAATTAATATAAACGATTTTAATAACATGTTGATCGACCCGAAAGAAAAAAGTAAAAGCCTGCTGCGTTTTACAACTGCAGGTAGTGTTGATGACGGGAAAAGCACTCTAATAGGCAGATTGTTGTATGACAGCAAATCGATCTTCGAAGATCAGATGGATCATATTGTGCAATCGGGAAAAAGACTGGGAAGAGAAGACCTTGATCTTTCGCTTCTGACAGACGGATTAAGAGCAGAACGTGAACAGGGAATAACAATCGATGTGGCCTACAGATACTTTGCCACTCCGGCAAGGAAATTCATTATCGCTGATACACCGGGTCATATCCAGTATACCCGCAATATGGTAACAGGTGCAAGCACTGCTGACATGGCAGTCATACTTATCGACTCAAGAAAGGGAGTACTGGAGCAGACTATACGCCATTCCTTTATAGCATCGCTTCTCGATATAAGGCATATCATATTCTGTATCAATAAAATGGATATGATCAATTACTCCAGGGAGGAATTCGACCGAATAGTTACAGATCTGGGCATTCTGGTAAAAAAACTGGGCATTCCTGATCCCCATTATATACCTATCAGCGCAAAATATGGAGATAATGTGGTTGACAAATCTGTGAATATGCCCTGGTATGACGGAAAGACTTTCCTGAATCTTATTGAGACAATTGATATTGAAAAGAACAAGGATCCTGAGAATAAAAGATTCCCGGTTCAGACTATCATACGTCCACATACTAAGGAATTTCATGACTACAGAGGCTATGCAGGTCGTGTAGCAGGAGGTGTATTCAGACCTGGCGATGAAATAACAGTACTTCCTTCAATGCTTAAATCGAAAATAAAAAGCATTGATATGTTCGGGAAAACACTTTCGGAGAGTATTGCAGGTGATTCAGTAGCAATTTCACTTGAGGATCAAATAGATATAAGTCGAGGTGATATGATAGTAGCCTCTGACGACCTGCCACAGATCAGCCAGGAAATAAACCTTATGATATGCTGGTTTAACGAGAAACCACTTAAAAACGGTGGAAAATATCTTATCCGCCTGAACAGTAATGAAGCAGGATGTATTATCAGGAATGTAAATTACAGACTTAATATAAACACCCTCGAGAAAGACACAGAGAACACCGAGGTCAACATGAATGATATTGCCGATATTACAATTAAAACCTCGAAGCCAATCTTCTACGATTCTTATAAAAAGAATAATATTACAGGGAGTATGATATTCATCGATGAGGGGACTAATGAAACTGTGGCAGCAGGAATGATAATATAGTACTGCCCTCTTGCCTTGTCAGCCGCAACGAAGGTGTTAGCTGAGTTGGCCGTCTTCCGTCTTCTTTTAGCCACCGTAGCTTTAGCAGAGGTGGCCGACTTCCAACTTACAACTTTACAACAAATTCTTAAACCTTTTAACTTTATTATTGTTTTACAATTATTAACCAGATATCAAATATTTCACATCAATTGTAAATCAATACATGAATAAATTAAATATTCTCAAAGCAAACCTGGGAAAATATAAAAATGCTGTAATAGCATTTTCAGGAGGTGTAGACAGTACTCTTCTTGCAAGGGTAGCAAAAGACGTCTTTGGTGATAAGCTTCTTCTAATAACTGCAACATCAAGTACAATACCTTTTTATGAGCTTGAGGAGGCAAAAGTCCTTGCTGCCGGGATGGGAGTTAATCACCGTGTTATTGTCTCAGAAGAAATAAGCATCCCGGGCTACATTGAAAATCCTCCCGACAGGTGCTACTTTTGCAAAAGTGAGCTTTTTGGCAAGATCAGGTATATCGCAGAAAAAGAGGGATTTGAGGCAGTTTTTGACGGCAGCAATGCTGAAGATATGAAAGACTATCGTCCCGGTCTAAAAGCTAAAAAGGAAAAAGGAGTAATCTCTCCCCTTGCTGAAGCCGGCTTCACAAAAGATGACATCAGGAAACTATCAGCTGAATATCAGCTTCCAACAACAAATAAACAGTCATATGCATGTCTGGCTTCAAGAATTCCTTACGGGGAAAAAATTACAGTTGAAAAGCTTGACAGGCTGGCCAGGGCAGAATATGAACTGAGAGAACTAGGATTCAGCCAGTTCAGGATCAGAAGTCATGAAAACCTTGCCAGACTCGAATTCATTCCTGCTGAAATGGACAGAGCCTGGATTCTGAAAGAGAAGATCAATGAACTATGCAAAAGATCAGGTTTCAGTTATATCACAATTGATCTGTCAGGTTATAGAAGCGGCTCAATGAATGAAGTTTTATCTGAAACGGAGAAAAAGAATATTTGACACTTCTTACAGATTCTTCATAAATTTGAGAAAAACTCCAGTATCTGAATTGATCACCTACTTACAGAAATAATGAAATTTGAAACAAAAGCTATCTGGGTCGGACAGGAAGCTGACACAGCTACAGGGGCAACCATAGTTCCAATCTACCAGACCTCAACATTCAAGCAGGAGGAAGTCAATAAACATAAGGGCTACGAATATTCCAGGGTTGCAAATCCCACACGAACTGCTCTCGATATGTGCCTCGCCTCTCTTGAGGACGGCAAATACGGACTATCATTCTCTTCCGGTCTTGCAGCTGAACATGCAATTTTTTCTCTTCTCCTTCCGGGCGATCATGTTATTGTTCCTGAAGACATGTATGGAGGAACTTATCGTCTGATAAAACAGCTGCTTGAGCCTCTGAAAATAGAATTTGCATTTATCGATTTCACTGATCTGAAAGCAATTGAGAAAGCATTCCTGCCTTCAACAAAAATGGTCTGGATTGAAACTCCGACAAACCCCGTACTTAAAATATTTGATATTGAAGCCATTGCCGGAATGGCAAAAAAACACAGAGCTTTATCAGTTGTTGATAACACCTTTGCATCACCATATTTTCAGAAGCCTCTTCTTCTGGGCGCTGATATAGTAGTTCACAGTACAACAAAATATTTAAATGGTCATTCCGATGTGATAGGAGGCGCTGTTATTTTAAACGATGAAGAAATATTTAAAAAGCTTCATCTTGTACAGAAATCAGTTGGTGCGGTCCCCTCTCCTTTCGATTCATGGCTTACCCTGAGAGGTGTAAAAACCCTTGCTGTCAGGATGAGGCAGCATGAACAAAATGCAACTTTGGTGGCAGAATTCATGCAGTCTGCAGAGAATGTTGAAAAGGTATATTTCCCCGGATTAAAGAGCCATCCCGGGCATGAAATAGCCGCCAGGCAGATGACAGGTTACGGAGGTATTGTCTCTTTTCAGATAAAGGGAGGACTCAGTGAAGCAAACGCATTCTTCAGAAAATTAAGGGTCTTCCAGCTGGCTGATAGTCTGGGCGGCGTTGAATCGCTGGCAAATTATTCGGCCATGATGACCCATGATGCATTTCCTCCGGAACTACGAAAAAAGATAGGTGTTACAGATAATCTGATAAGACTTTCAGTAGGTCTTGAACATGCAGATGATTTAATTTCCGATCTCAAAAATGCTCTCAGCAGATAACAATGATAATACACGATAAAAAGATTACAGAGAATGCTGTAAAGAAAATTTTCAAGCTTATGTTCCCTCATAATGAGAAACTCATAAGTCTTGAAGCATGTTTCAATGATAAAGCACTGGATATTTCACTTTCAGAAGTTCTCAGGGACTTTAAAGGTGATAGTAAAAAAGTTAAAAAAGAATTTGTTGATTCACTTGTTTCAACAAAAAGTATACTTCTGAAGGATGCTCAATTTATTCTTGAATCTGATCCTGCAGCAAAGGAAATTGCAGAAGTAATTGCAATTTATCCCGGTTTTTTCGCCATTTTCTGTCACAGGATAGCCCATACTCTATATAATAAATCTGTGCCACTTGTACCCAGGATTATAACCGAATATGCTCATGTAAAAACAGGAATAGATATTCATCCGGGTGCCAGTATAGGGATTCCCTTTTCAATTGATCATGGAACGGGAATAGTGATTGGAGAAACAACAATAATCGGGAACAATGTTAAAATGTATCAGGGTGTTACCCTCGGAGCTTTAAGCGTGGATAAGAGCAAGGCTTCAACAAAAAGACATCCTACCATTGAAGATAATGTAATCCTGTATGCAGGATCAACAATTCTGGGAGGTAATACTGTGGTGGGAAAAAACAGCATCATTGGCGGAAATGTATGGCTGACTGAAAGCGTTGGACCGAATACTGTAGTTTACCACAAGAGTGAAATAATAATCAGGAACCAGTCAGACTTCATTGAACCAATAAACTGGGTAATTTAACAATAAACTAAACATCATGATAGCAAATTCAATACTTGAAACAATAGGAAACACTCCACACCTGAGGCTAAACAGGCTTTTCGACAAAGATTACCATGTATGGATAAAGCTTGAACGCTTAAATCCAGGTGGAAGTATCAAAGATCGCATTGCACTGGCGATGATAGATGATGCCGAGCAGAATGGTTTGCTTAAAAAAGGAAGTGTTATAATTGAGCCTACATCGGGCAATACAGGCATCGGTCTGTCAATTGTGTCTGCAGTAAAAGGGTACAGGCTAATTCTGGTAATGCCAGAGTCAATGTCAGTTGAAAGAAGAAAAATAATGAGTTCATTCGGAGCAGAATTTGTTCTTACTCCCCGCGAGAAAGGAATGAAGGGTGCGATTGATAAGGCAAAAGAACTGGTATCCGAGACAAAAAACTCCTGGATGCCGATGCAGTTCGATAATACTGCCAATACGAAGGTGCACAGAGATACAACTGCCCGTGAGATCCTTGCTGACTTCCCTGAAGGACTGGATTACCTGATCACAGGAGTTGGTACCGGTGGACATATTACAGGCGTTTCAGAAGTTCTTAAAGCAAAATTTCCGAAGATGAAGGTATTTGCAGTTGAACCGGAGCTATCACCTGTACTGAGCGGAGGTGATCCGGGGCCTCATCCACTGCAGGGTATCGGAGCCGGTTTTGTGCCATCGATTCTGAATACAAGGATTCTTGACGGAATAATTAAGGTGAGCAAAGAGGATGCCTTTGCTTATACTCTTAAAGCTGCCAAAATGGAAGGATTATTTGCCGGTATATCAACCGGCGCTTCATTGTCGGCTGTAAATCAAAAACTTAAGGATATCCCGAAAGGATCAAAGATTCTTACTTTCTGCTATGATACCGGGGAGAGATATCTTTCAGTTGAAGGATTATTTTAATTTTTTAACCGCAAAGTGCGCAAAGTTATTTCGCTAAGAGCGCTAAGTGTAATAAATAATTATCTACTTTGCGTCCTTTGCGATCCCGATTACTCCCTATAGCTATCGCGACGGGATTTTGTGTCCTTTGCGGCTAATGGATCTTATTTTGAAGGCAAATCATTCATCAAACAGATGAAGCTGCCTGTCGGCATTATCTTCAGTGATAAGGTTTGATACTGTAACACCCATTAACCTTATCCTCTCCCCCTCCAGCTGGAGTGATTTACGGATTTCTGTAACCTCCCTGTGAAGGGTATCAAAATCATGAATATATTTATGCAGAGTTTTACTGCGAGTAATCTGACGGAAATCGGAGAATTTAATTTTTAAAGTTATGGTTCTGCCTGTTGTCTGGGCATGTTCAAGCCTCTCTATTAACTCTTTTTCAAGCTTGTACAGTTCAGCAATTATTTCAAACCTGGTTGTGAGATCCTTATCATAAGTAAGCTCGGTTCCTACAGATTTCCTGTCCTGGTCAGGCTCCACAGCTCTTTCATCAATACCTCTGGCTATATTAAAGTAGAACTCACCTGCTTTCCCAAAGTTCCGGATAAGCGAATCAAGATCCCATTGTCTCAGGTCATAACCTTTATGAATCCCAAGCTTATGCATATTAACTGCGGTGACTTTGCCTATTCCATAAAATTTCTCAACCGGAAGGTCATCAATAAACTTCTGGGCATCTTCAGGCTTTATTACAAACAATCCGTCAGGCTTCTTAATATCTGATGCGATCTTGGCAAGGAACTTATTAAATGAGATTCCTGCTGAAGCAGTTAATCCTGTTTTTTGTTTTATTTCACTCCTTATCCTTTGTGCAATGATAGTACCTGATCCAATACCCTTCTTATCCTCAGTAACATCAAGGAAAGCTTCATCAATAGATAATGGTTCAACTTTATCTGAATATTCCGAGAATATTTTAAAGACCATTGATGAGAATTCAGTGTATCTGTCAAAATTATGTTTTACAAATATTAGCTCCGGACAGAGACGTTTTGCAATTACTGATGGCATTGCTGAGCGGACTCCGAATTTTCTTGCCTCATAACTTGCAGCTGCAACAACACTACGGTCACTGCTGCCTCCGACAGCAACAGGTTTCCCTCTAAGCTCCGGATGATCCAGTTGCTCCACCGATGCAAAAAAAGCATCCATGTCTATGTGAATAATTTTTCTCATAGTTATAAGTTCGGAGTGCCAGGGCACTTTATGTCACTTTAGTCACTTTAGACACTCTTCTTCCGCAAATCTAATGAGAAAATCCTGTTATATTTACCGGTTTATTATTACCCGAAGGCATATCCTGGCAGATGACAGATAAAAATAATGATAACATAAGTCGTCGCTCATTCGCACTTGTAATGAGCCACCACCGGCTATGGGGTATAATATTACTTCCATATATAATTGAACTTGACTTAAATAACAAATATTACAGGCTTACAGAATGCCTCTCTCCTTTTCCAGGTTCTGAAACACTAAGCACACTCGACCAGGAGGAAAGGGAGGCAATAAACATTATTAATGAATATTCAGAAAGGAATCTGTTTCATCTGTTTTCAAGAGATAAATCGGTTAAAGATTTTATGCTGAATGTAAGGGCCGACAGGATTGAATCATTTATCAGGCCTTATATTGAACGAAGGATATACAAATGTCTGTCACTTTCCCGTGATGCAGGATTAAATGTTTATTATCAGAAGACAAAGACCTCCACACTTCATAAGGAAGATCTGCTTATCCTTTTACAGGATTCTGCCATACCGCTTTTCAGGTTTACCAGGGATCAGTATATGACTACTTATAATCTTGGCCTGGACGCCGGCGGAAAAAGAGTGGATCTGAGAAAAAGCTCTGCAGAGATCATATGCAATTCACCATGTATTGTAAGAGATGGGCACCGGATACTTTTTGTTTCAGACGTGGAGGGAACAAAACTCAGACCTTTTTTATTAAAGGATTCCATTGAAATCCCCAAAAAGACTGAAAAGAAATATTTTGCCACCTTTGTTCTCAATGCTGTCAACAGTTTCAAGGTTGATGGGGCAGGATTCGAAATATCGGAAGAAATCCCTGAAAAAAAAGCTGTTATAACAGTGGAACCCGGATTTAGCGGTTCGCCTGTTCTGATTTTGAAATATATATATGAAGGGATAACTATTGATTCTTCTGAGAAGAAGAAATCCCTTACCATTTTCAATGAGACAGGTAATACTTACAGGTTCAGAAAATTCAGACGCGACATGGAATGGGAATCTGGTTGCCGTAATAAACTTGAGAGTCTGGGATTTTATTCAGATGATGATATAAGTTTTTCAATTCCTACAACGGATTCAGCTTCTTCATCAGGAATTTATCCGATGATAGAAGCTATCAACCAGAATTTCAGTGAGCTTGCAGAATATGGCTTTACACTATCATCGAGGCTTGATGCAGAATACAACCTAAAAACAATTACTCTGGCTCTAACAAGCCAGATGATTAATGACTGGTTCGACCTAAAAGCTGTTGTCCTGATCGGAGAATGGAAAATACCGTTTGGACAGCTGAAAAGAAACATCTTAGGTGGTATAAGGGAATATATATTGCCTGACGGATCTGTTGCGATACTTCCGGAAACATGGTTTTCGAAATACAGGAATATTTTCGAGTTCGGAAAAAGTTCTGATACTTCTGTAAGGATACATAAACAGCACTTCTCACTGCTGGGTGAAAACCTTCTTGATGAGACCAACCTTTTTGCTGAAAAACTCGGAAAACTACTGATTCCGGAAGAGATATCTGAAATTAGGGTTCCTGAAGGTCTCCGGTGTGAAATGCGCCAGTATCAGTCTGAAGGACTTAACTGGCTCGTTTTCCTGCAGTCTGCTGGATTAGGAGGATGTCTGGCTGATGACATGGGATTGGGAAAAACAATTCAGACTCTGGCACTTCTTCAGCATAACAAGGAACACCATACACCACTTATTGCGGAAAATAAGAGCGATCAGCTTTCCTTGTTCTCAGCAGATGAGACCAGGCTAACATCGCTGATAATTGTACCTGCTTCATTAATTTATAACTGGGAAAATGAGATTAAACGATTTACCCCGGGTTTGAGAATCTGCAGCCATAAGGGCATAAACAGAAATAAAAGCACCAGGAGATTTTCAGAATATGACATTATTCTGTCGAGCTATCACACTGTACGTCAGGATATTGATTTTATTGAAGCTTTCCATTTTCATTATATTATCCTTGATGAAAGCCAGGTGATCAAGAACCCCGGGTCAGCCTTGTACCGGACTATGATAAGGTTAAAATCAAAATACAAACTTGTACTGACCGGCACCCCTGTTGAGAATTCACTTACAGATCTCTGGTCACAACTAAATTTTGTCAATCCCGGATTACTTGGTGATATTGCATTTTTCAGGAGGGAATTTGCTAAACCTATTGAAAAATCAGGTGACGATGAAAAAGAATTCAATCTCAGAAAGATTATAAAACCATTTATCCTGAGAAGAACCAAACTTATGGTAGCCAGTAATCTCCCTCCCCTGACAGAACAGACAGTGTTTTGTGATATGACTGAAGAACAGTTCAGGCTGTATGACGAAGAAAAATCGGCTGTCAGGAACAGTATATTGAGAAGTATAGAGTCAGAGGGAGTTGAAAAATCATCTATTATAGTATTGCAGGGTCTGATGAGACTCAGGCAGATATCAAACCATCCGGTAATGACCTTTGAAGAATATGGATCAGGTTCAGGAAAATTTGAAACGGTTCTCCAGGATATTGAGAGTGTTACATCTGAAGGACATAAGATACTGGTATTCTCTTCTTTTGTCAAGCATCTTAACCTGTATGCTGAAGCATTGAATAGTAAAAAAATAAGGTATTCAATTCTTACAGGCGCCAGCACCAACCGGGAGAAGATAGTCAATAGTTTCCAGAATGACAATCAGAATAAGGTATTCCTTATTTCGCTTAAGGCCGGGGGAACGGGACTGAATCTGACTGCTGCTGATTATGTTTTCATTCTTGATCCATGGTGGAATCCGGCTTCAGAAATGCAGGCAATGAATCGTGCTCACAGAATCGGGCAGGATAAAAATGTATTTATCTACAGGTATATAACAACAGATAGTATAGAGGAAAAAATCGTCAGGCTTCAGGAAAAGAAATCCAGGCTGGCTGATACTTTTATTACAAGTAATAATCCGCTAAAAGATATTGACATTCAGGATATTCTGAAAATAATCGGATAAAAATACTACTTTTACAAATTCTGAAATCGAAAATAACATGAAAGTACTTGGAATTAACTGCAGTCCGCGTAAAGGCGGAAATACAGAAATCCTTCTGAGGGAAGTATTTAAAACACTGGAGAAAGAGAATATCAGTACTGAACTTTTTCAGCTGGGTGGAAAAAAAACGAACGGATGCATTGCATGCATGAAATGCAAAAAGAAAAAGGACGGATTTTGTCATCAGAAAAATGATACAATAAATGACTGTATCAGAAAAATGATAAAGGCTGATGCTATAATAATTGGTTCTCCCGTATATTTTGCTGACATTAATGCTGAGGCCAAAGCATTGCTGGAGGTAGCCGGTTATGCATTACGAGCTGCAGGTAACCCGCTTAAAAGGAAACCGGCTGCTGCAGTAATAGCCGTAAGGCGTGCAGGTGCTATTCATTCTTTCAATAGTATCAATAACTTTTTCCTTATCAATGAAATGATCATTGTGGGTTCATCATATTGGAATATTGGCATTGGCAGGGAAAAAGGAGATGTGCTTGGAGACGATGAAGGGTTAAAAACCATGAGAGTGCTTGGGGAGAATATGGCGTGGCTTCTTAAGAAGACAAAAGTTAAAAGTAAAAAGTAATAAAACGCAATAAGCGACTTAAGGATCGCAAGACTGCAGAACAAAAAACCGGCCTTTTGAGCCGGTTTTTATATAATGCAACTTCATTAAGCCCCCCTTGGGCTTGTCCTGAGCGAAGCCTCAGGAGGGTTTGGGGGTAATTCTAAAAATTATCCCTTTCAACATAGTGCGTATGAAGTAACTCATGCGATACTTTGCTATTGGGTTTTCCTAGGAAATCTTTATAGATAGCAACAATTTCAGGATTTTCATGTGATTTACGTATCACCATATGTTCATCCTCGGAATAGATTGCCTTCATACGGTTTTTCCTTATATCAGCATTAGTAGGGATGGGCTGACCTCCGCCACCAAGACATCCACCAGGACAGGCCATTATTTCTACAAAATGATAGAATGCTTCTCCATCCCTGACACTTCTCATAACATTATTGGCATTGACCAGTCCATGAGCGATTGCGACTTTGAGCTCAGCGCCCTCAAGGAACTTCCAGTCGTCCTGGCAACCTTCTATTTTGATAGTGGCCTCCTTTACACCTTCCATTCCTCTTACAGGTGTGATATTCAGGTTTTTGAACGGAACTTCACGTCCTGTAACAATCTCATAGGCAGTACGGAGTGCAGCTTCCATCACACCTCCTGTTGCTCCGAAAATAACAGCAGCTCCTGTTGAATCACCCATTATTGAATCGTAATGTGTTTCACCAATGTTTCTGAAATCGATACCGGCCTGCTTTATCATTACTGCAAGTTCACGTGTTGTCAGAACGAAGTCTACATCTTTATAGCCGCTGGCCCTCATCTCTGGTCTGTCAGCCTCAAATTTCTTGGCTGTGCAGGGCATTATAGAGACAGAGACTACTTTTGAAGGATCGAGGTTCCTCTTCTGTGCATAGAATGTTTTTGCCAGGGCACCAAACATTTGCTGCGGTGATTTACAGGTAGATAAGTTTGGAAGGTATTCCGGATACTTATGTTCTATGAACTTTATCCAGCCCGGCGAACATGATGTAAACATAGGGAGTGATACTTTTTTATCTCCATCAACCAGTGCTTTCTTAAGCCGGGTGAGCAATTCAGTTCCCTCCTCCATTATTGTAAGGTCGGCCGTAAAATCGGTATCCAGTACTGAATCAAATCCGAGCTGCCTCAGGGCAGTGACCATTTTGCCGGTAACTCTTTCCCCCGCATCATATCCAAGGTCTTCACCAAGAGCAACTCTGACAGCAGGAGCTGTCTGAACAACTACATGTTTTTCAGGATCATATATCGCATCCCATACCTGGTCAATATATGTCTTCTCAACAAGAGCTCCTGTAGGACAACGGTTCACACACTGACCACAGTTAGTACAAACCACATGACTCATTGGCCTGTTGTGAAAAGAGGATATCTTCTGATGTGCACCCTTGTTTGACACAGCAATAGCAGAAATATACTGGAGTTCATCGCAGGTCCGCACGCATCTCTGACAGCGTATGCACTTGCTGTCATCTTTGATGAAGGAAGGAGATGACCTGTCGATTGTATAATTATGATCCTCTACAAGATCAAGAAAAATTGTATCTCCGAATGCAAACTCATTAGCAAGTGACTGTAGCTCACAGTTCTGATTTTTATAGCATTTAGTACAGTCCGACCTGTGTTCTGTAAGAAGAAGTTCAACAATATGCCTCCTGGCATTTCTGACCTTGAGAGTGTTTGTATGAATATCCATACCCTCTGAACATGGTGTCGCACACGCTGCAATAAGTGTTCTGGCCCCGGCTTGTTCAACAACACATACCCGGCAGTTCCCTGCAACGCAAAGGTCATCATGGTTACACAGTGTAGGAATATTGATCTTCAGTTTCCTGGCTGCTTCAAGCACTGTTGTTCCTGGTTCGACCGAAATATCCTGGTTATTTATTGACAAATTTATCATAGTTCACTTGTTTTAAAATTAATAGATGATCTCCTCCCTGAAATTGCTGACAATAGATTTGAAAGCATTTCCCACAGATTGTCCCAATCCACACTTGGCAGCAATCTTCATCGAATCAGCCAGTTTGATAAGTTCATTCAGGTAAGTTGATTTAACTTCCCTTGCTTTTACCTTTTCAACTCCTTTAAGTAGTTGCTGACAACCAACACGGCATGGAGTACACTGTCCGCACGACTCTTCAGTAAAAAAATCGAGATAATTATGAAGGACGTTGTACATCGATCGTGAACTATTAAAGAGCTTCATCGAACCACCTGTAGGAACACCTTCAAAACCTATTATAGTTTCTGCAAATTTCTTCCTTGGAACACAGAAACCTGAAGCACCTCCAACCTGAACTGCTTTGGTATCCCCGTCTCCAAACTCATTCACAAACTGTTGAACTGTCATTCCAAGCTCCAGTTCAAATATACCAGGTGTTGGTGTGTCGCCTGAAACTGAAAAGACCTTTGATCCTCTTGAATCAGATGTACCATACTGACTGAATAATTCCGCTCCGTGATTTATTATCATCATTGCAGTAACCAGTGTCTCTACATTATTAATTGATGTAGGTTTTCCAAATACACCGGATGAAGTAGGGTAAGGCGGCTTATTCCGGGGTTCTCCTCTTTTTCCTTCTATTGACTCAAAAAGGGCACTCTCCTCACCACAAATATACGCTCCGCTTCCCAGACGATACTCAATCTTAAAATCATAACCAATCCTGTGTATCATCTTATGAAACGCTTCCAGTTCCATCATGAGTTTGGGAAGCATGTATCTGTATTCACCCCTCAGGTATACGATTCCGGTTTTAGCTCCGATTGCTTTTCCAGCTATAGCCATGCCACCGTGTACTTTTACAGATACATTGTCAAGAATCTCCCTGTCCTTGAAAGTACCAGGTTCTCCCTCATCGGCATTACATACAATATATTTCTCAGGCTCCTGTTCAGCCGCTGTATATTTCCATTTCAGTCCGGTTGGAAAGCCTGCTCCTCCCCTCCCTTTCAATCCTGATTCCAGCATAGCCAGGATAATCTCCTCACCTGACATTCTATATGCTTTTTGCAACACCTCATCCGGGTCAATTTTTTCGAAGATAAGACCTACCTTTGTCAATTCTTTCTGTTCCATTTCTGTCAGGTATTTTATTTTTGCATATAATCTTTAATTATCTCACTTACCTTTTCAGGAGTCAGCTCGGTATAGGGCATCTCATTAATAAGTATTGCCGGAGCTTTATGACACCATCCGATGCAGTTTGTCTCAAGAAGACTAAACTGTTTATCGGCAGTTGTTTCACCGACTTTTATTTTGAGCATCTCTTCAATGGTGTGGACTATATCACTTTTGCCTTTCATGGAACATGTTATTGTCTTACAAACCCTTATTACATACTTTCCCCTTACCTGTGTGTCAAGAAAAGTGTAAAATGATGCTGTGCCGTAAACCTCTGCTGCTGAAATATCAAGCTCCTTCGCAACTTCAACCATAGCCTCATCTGTCAGGTAATTATGTTTCTGTATAATATCCTGCAGAATAGGCATAAGGCTCATTCGCTGACGACCGTGTTTAGCGGACAATTCCTTAACTAGATTTCCTACCTGGTACATTTCTTGTTGATTTTTAAATAATTAGCTATAAAATAAATAAACTCAATATGAATTGAAATTCAGCTGTTAATTTAATAACAATACTTTTATAAAAAAGGATATAATATCATA
>CAYLYN010000056.1:19169-23380 GCA_964387565.1 uncultured Rikenellaceae bacterium
CTTTCTAATTTAGACTTGGACTAAAGAAGAATAAAGTAAAATTACCGGTGATTTACACAAAAAGCTAACTCCAGGAAAAGCTCAACCGATTCCAAAGCAGAAATGGAAACTGCCGTAAAAGCAATAATTTCAGCCTATTACGAACCTAAAGACCAGCATAGTCAATTCTTAAATACAAGGATACTGCTAAGGAGAGTAATATTCTTTACATCAGAATAATCATACTGGTAAAGACCATCCTCACCAATAAGTACCAGTACATCACCAAGAGGTATAACATCATAAGCATTGATAGCCGGATAGCTGAAGAGAAGGTTATTGCTGATCTTCAGGGGATCTGAAGCATCATATATTTTCAGGCCTGCACTGCCATCGCATATAAAGAGCAAATCGCCATCCTTACCCAGACCATGTGGATTGGTCATCCCGTAGGATATAACTGCCTTAGGTTTAGTTATATCTGCGATATTTACCACCTCAAGTATATTAAGATTTCCACCGCAGCCTGTTCCGGTTCTGAGGGTGATATAAGCAAGAGTATCATCAACAACTACCGGATCGCAACTGCGTGCATGGCTGAAAGATCCGACTGTAAATGGTGAAGTGGCAACCGAAATATCAAGAATTACCATACCCGTGGTGGTTCCAAGGAACATTAAGTCCCGGGTAAGAAACATTGTTTCAATTCCCCATCCCGGGTAGATATCATTGATCTTTACAGGATTTGTTTTATTTGTTATATCAAAAACCTTCAGCGAGTTCTGATCCATAACATAAAGTACACTTTCCTTTATACCGAATCGGGCCATTGATCCGCCTGCCCCTACTCCGCTCCCGCTGATTCCTGTGGATGCACCTGAAGCATTCATCTTATCCATAAAAGATGAACTGCTTGACCAGAATATCGGATATGGGTAGGGATTAATATTTACTCTTTCTTTTATGGTTCTTACTTCCCACCCAATAACTACTCCCTTTTCCTTATCAACAAATGCCATAGGATAATCATTATCTACAGGTGGAACTGTATAAGGCAGTATGTCCTTGATCCTCCCGACCTCCTTAATATTCCTGATATCTCCAAGATCCAGGACTACCAGGTCAACATAGCTGTCTGCAAATAAAGTTTGACCCGAAATAGAAATATCAACCACACCTGGAAGTTTCAGAAAATTTGTTTTTGATGGCGCTCCGGGATCAGTATTATCATAAACATGAATCCCCTTTAGTTCTTCAACAACAAATATGTAATTATCCTTAAAATATATTTTCCCAGGATTTTTAAGCTCTTCATATTCCTGATTTAATACTGATTTACGAAGGTCTTCATAAGAAAGATATACAGGTGCATTTCCTGTATAAGCCCTGTATGTTGAATCTTCGCATGATGTTGCCAGGAAAATAAAAGGTATAAATAAACTAATTATTGGAATGATTTTTGATTTCATTGAGGTTAGATTTATTGCATTTAAAACAAAAATCATGCAAAATTTTAATTTCTAACCTCAGATTTACTATGAAAAAATACTTTGCCCTGACTATTTTAACCCTGTTTGGCATCTGCAGCCTTACTGCTCAGAAATCTAAAGAAGTATTATACCTCAAAAATGGCAGTATAATTAAAGGAACTCTTTTAGAGATTGTTGAGGAACAGTACAAAATAAAAACCTCCGACGGAAGTATTTTCATTTTTCCAGCATCCGATGTAGAGAAGTTCACAAATGAGATCATGCAATATACTGGCAGACCCGATAAAGGATTTACATTTACCCTGGAAGCCGGAATACTGATGGGAGAGCAGGATGCAGAATTTGAAGCACCATTCAGTTTCAATATGCTTGCCGGATATACTTTTGACAGAAAAAATATAATCAGTGCAGGTTCAGGTGTGGAGTTTTTTGGAAAGCCATTTACCCCGCTCTTCATTGAATACAAAAGACTTATAACCGACAACAAAACTACGCCTTTCATTTTTGTCCGGGGAGGTTCTCTTTTTCACCTCGGTGGATCCGATTCGGAAACATACGATGTGTATAACCAGTATGCTCCGTATAATTATAAGGGAGGATTATCATTCGGGATGGGGACAGGTATTTCATGGGACAAGGAAGATTACGAAACATATCTAAGCTTCGGTTACAGATATGCCCATACAAGTTATAAGAAGAAGGAATATTATCAGACACCTTCAACTTATAATAATATAATGAACAGGCTTGAGATTAAATTTGGCTTCAGATTCTGAACTTATTTCCTCAGGAATGATCATTATATTTGTCCTGATTGTAAATTATGGATTACCAGGAAGAATTAAAGAAGTTTGCACCCACGCATGATTTTTTCATTGGCATTGATTCAGACGGCTGCGTCTTTGATTCAATGGAAGTGAAGCAAAAGGAGTTTTTCATTCCAAACGCACTCAAATATTTTAATCTCCTTCCTGTTTCAAAAACTGTAAGGGAAACCTGGGAATTTGTCAATCTCTATTCTGTTCACAGGGGAAATAACAGATTTATCGCTTTGCTGAAGGTTTTCGAACTTCTGGAGGAAAGAGGTGAAATAAAAGAATCAGGGATAAAACTGCCTGATCTGTCATCACTGAAGGAGTGGACAATTCAAGAAAATAAACTTGGTAATGCCAATCTCCGGAAACACTTCGAAACAACAGGAGATAAAACTCTCGAAATGGTACTTCTCTGGAGTGAAAGTTTAAACAGGGAGATTGGGGAATGGTTACATAATATTCCCCCATTTAATTATGCCAGAAAGACCATAGAAAGAATTTCATCGGTTGCAGACATCCTGGTCATTTCTCAAACACCTCTTGAAGCTCTTGAATATGAATGGGATGCAAGCAATATTAGAAAATATGCAAGACTTATAGCTGCCCAGGAACATGGAACAAAAGCGGAACATATTACGCTTGCTGCAAAAACTAAGTACTCTGACGAAAAGATATTGATGATTGGAGATGCCAGGGGAGATATGGATGCAGCGCTCAGTAATGGTGTTTTGTTTTATCCCATAATTCCAGGAGATGAGGATAATTCATGGAGATATTTTCTTAATGAAGGCATACAAAGGTTCCTTAATTACACATATAAAGGAGAGTTTGAGGAATTACTGAAAACAAATTTTCTGAAATCATTACCTGACACTCCTCCATGGAAAAAGTAGTAGAATTTATTTTTTTTTGTAACTTTATGGATATTGATTCAGAGGTGAAAACAATTAAAAAGGAGGTATATTATGGAATATTTATGCAAAGCATGCAGGGGGCATCTTAAAGTTAAGACCTCCATCGTCCTTTCAGCACAAAAAAAAGGCAGCACAGAAAGAGGATTGGTCTTACTTGATTCCGAGCTTGGAAATTATTCAAAAACTACACATCCTACTTTCACTATAAATGAAGGTCAGGAATATATTTATACCTGCCCTATCTGTCATTCTCTCCTAAACAGTGCGAAATATGCTCACCTTGTCAGAATAATAATGATTGATGATGATAAAAAGGAATATGATATTTATTTCTCAGAGATAGCCGGAGAGAAGTGTACATATAAGCTTGGTAAAGGAGAAGTCGAAGCAAAAGGATCTGATGTCAAGCTTTATAATAAATATTTTGATATCCCGGAAGAAGACAGAAAGTATTTGTAGGAGGCGCTGGGCATTGGGCTCAGGGCGCAGGGCTAAATGAGAGGGACATACCGACTACAGATTACTGAATACTGATTACCGATTACTGTCCCGAAAACTAGCAGGAACCGATCACCGGTCACCTTCAAGGTCCAGTGGAACAAATACCTCTGCCCTGGTACCAGCCGGATGGCCTGAATCATCATAAAGATCAATAATTGAGTGTGTAACAGGTTTCCTATTGAGTTGATTAAGAATATCATAAAACTCACCTGTCAGTTTAAGACCTTTCCCGGTTGAAAGGCTGTTACCTGCTGATCTTTCCCTGCCTATTCCATTGTCTTCGATAATTATCTTAAGATAGTCCGACTCCCGGGTAACTGCTATCTGAAGCATACCTCCCTCTTCACCAGGAGTGATGCCATGCTTTATTGCATTTTCAGCAAAAGTATGCAGAACAAGTTTCGGGACTGTTTCTTTCCCGGTAACTTCTTTGCCTAATCTGATATTGTAATCAAGCTTATCACCAAATCGCATCTTTTCAAGATCAAGGTATGTTGTAACAAAATCAATCT
>CAYLYN010000057.1:0-23062 GCA_964387565.1 uncultured Rikenellaceae bacterium
TTATTTAATAGATTGAATAACAGATGTTTAATTATAATATTTACGTATGAAAAAGATATTATGCATTCTGCTTACTGTAACTGTGATTACGTTTTTATCATACTCGCAGTCTTCAACTATTCTTCTGAATGAAAACTGGAAAGCCAGAAGAGCAACCGATGTACTGGCCGACGGGACAGAGATCACTTCAGCAGGATATATTCCTGAAGGCTGGTTGAATGCTACAGTACCAGGCACCATTCTTACAACCCTGCTCAATAACAAATTGGTGCCCGATCCGTTTTTCGGCATGAATAATAATCTTATACCTGATGTTTACGAAACAGGGAGAGATTACTATACATACTGGTTCTATAACGAGTTTGTTCTTCCTGATCTCAATGAAGACCAGCAGGTTTGGATCAGTTTCAGGGGAATTAATTATTTTGCTGATGTATTCCTTAACGGGAAGAGAGTAAATACAAATACCCATGAAGGGATGTACCTTAGGGAAAAATACTGCATTACTCCTCTTCTGAACAAAGGCAAACCAAATAAAATTGCAGTATGGGTGGCGCCACCTGATCCTGTTGGAAATCCAAACGGAGGTCAGGGTGGAGATGGTACTATTGGCCGTAATGTAACAATGCAATTCACCGCCGGCTGGGACTGGATATGCCCTGTCCGCGACAGGAATACCGGAATCTGGGATGAGGTTGCCATTGAGATCACCGGTACTGCTGACCTTAGAAATCCTTTTGTTGAGATGAGAGTGCCGGGTATAAGAGAACCTGGCGCAAAACAACAACCAGCTTTTCTTAAACCATCTGTTGAACTGGTTAATCCCACATCGACGGGTGTGCAGGGAACTTTATCCGTTTCAATTGAAGGAGAGACCAAAAGTGTAAAAGTTACACTTAATCCTTATGAAGTCAAAACTGCAGGACTTCCGGAGTTTAAAATCCAAAATCCCAGGCTCTGGTGGCCAAATGGAATGGGCGATCAGCCTCTGTATAAAGTGAAGTTTGAGTTCGTGGTTCAGAGCGGGGTTAATATGGATTCCGAAGAGGTAACCATAGGAATAAGAGAGGCTGCCAACTACTGGGATGAAAAAATCAGGTCAAGGGTATTCACGGTAAACGGTCAGAAAGTCTTCATTAAAGGAGGCAACTGGATAGCTTCAGATATGCTGATGAGGCTTAGTGCTGAACGATATGATGCTGAAGTGCGTATGCATGCCGGAATGAATATGAATATGATAAGGGTATGGGGAGGAGGACTTACAGAGCGTCCTGAATTCTACAATGCCTGCGACAAATATGGTATACTGGTATGGCAGGATCTCTGGATTTCCGGTGACTGTAACGGGGAATGGCCCGACCCTATGAAAAAGGAATCCCAGGCACGCCGCAAGGCATATCCTGATAATCATGATCTGTTTCTCGAGTCAGCCGTGGATCAGATAAAAATGCTCAGGAATCACCCGAGCCTTTATCTCTGGTGCGGGAGCAATGAAACACTTCCGGTAGCAGATATACTTAAAGCCCTGGAGGAAGATATTTTCCCGAAATATGATCCCGGAAGATACTTCCTGGAATATTCAACATCTGCAAAGCTGATGACCAATTCCATAGGGGGTGTCGGTGATGGTCCTTATGGTATCCGTGAACCTGAAAAGATATTCACTGAGAGGTCATTTCCCTTTAATCCTGAAACAGGTTCTATCGGCATCCCCAATTATGACGGACTTGTGAAGTTTATACCACAGGATGAACTGAAACCACCACAGGGACCCAGGCCCGGACGATCATGGCAATACCATAAATATCTTCCGCTGATGGATTTTCCCGATCGTTACGGGAAAGTAAAGGATATCAGGGATTTCTGCTTCAAAGCCCAGTTAGTGAGCTATGAGCAGTACCGGGCACTGCAGGAGGCATTTAACCATAAAATGTGGGACTGGTATGCCGGTATGCTGGTATGGAAAAACCAGAATCCCTGGACTGCCCTGAGAGGATCTTTCTATGATTACTATCTCGATTACCAGGGAGGATATTTCGGTTTTAAGCATGGAGCTGAACCTGTGCATATTCAGTTGAACTTGAATGACTCAGTAGTATGTGTCCTTAACCAGAAAGCAGTAAAAACCAACCTTTTAACTGCCGGTGTTAAGCTTTATGATATGCACGGTAAATTACTTTCAGAGAAGAAGGCCGATGTAACACTCCAGCCACAGACACTCCAGCTCCTTGACAAGGTTGTTCTCCCTGCAAACACTAATGAAGTATTCTTCCTGAAGCTGCAGCTTTCAGATCAGGATAAAATTGTCGATGAGAATCTTTACTGGCTGTCAAACCTTAAGCATTCATACGAGAAACTGAATGAACTGCAGAATGTTTCCCTGAATAGTGATCTGAAGAAGACTGATAATGGTCAGTCAGTACTGCGGTTGTCTAATCCAGGCAATGAAACAGCATTCTTCATAAGGCTTAAAGTTACAAATGGTGCAAATGATCTGGTTCTTCCGGTCTGGTTCACTGAAAATTTCCTGACGCTTCTGCCGGGAGAGGAGAAAGAAATAACCATCGATCTCTCAAACGGCAAGAGTACTACAGGGATGAATGATCTCAAACTTGTTATTGAAGGATGGAATGTAGCTGCTAAAGAAATTCATTTATAGTTCTCAAGCAACTCAAGAATACAGCCAAGCTGTTTCTCAGCACTTACATAGCTGTATGCTCCTCCATCCCATCCGCCACTCATTACTGTTGGCATTCCCTGCATCTGGAATTTTTTCTCCATGCCGTTGATATCCTTTACCCAGAAAGCGATGTGATGTATCCCTTCTCCATTATTATCGAGATAATCCTGCCAGGTACTTTTTCCACCCATAGGTTCGATAAGTTCAATCTGCAGGTTATCCATTGAAATAAAAGCGAGCTTTGCCTTTGCATCCGAAGGTTTTCCTTTGTAGAGTGTGGGCCTTGAAGAATGACCTTCAGCAACACTCACTTCAGGGGGCTTTATACCGAGGGTCTGAGCCCAGGCGTTTCGTGCTTTTTCAATATCCTTAACAATGATTGCTACCTGCGTAACTGTTTTTGATGCTATAAGCGGTTCAGCAGAATACTCCCTTTTGGCCAGAAAAGAGACTGAAACAATACTGATTAGTAATAAGACTGCAATTAAGATATTTTTCATTACAATATGATTTTAAGAATTGGTTATATTAAACAGCAGCAACAGTTTCAACAATTGCATCTCCGTTTTTGAAAAGCTCCTCCTTAATCTCAACTCCCAGACCCGGTCCCTCAGGTGCAGTAACATACCCGTTAACAGGTACGGGTACTCCATTAATGAAATACGGGAACTGATGTGTATACTTCCAGTAGTTGCTTTCCATATAAGAAAAGTTTTGAATTGCAGTGCAAAGGTGTGCTGAAGCCACAAATAACAACGGTCCTCCACAGGTATGTGGTGAGGCAGGAATATGGTAGGCATCAGCCATATCGCACATTTTCTTTGCTTCACTGACACCGCCGCACCAGCATATATCAAACATAAGGATATCCATTGCCCTTGCTTCAAGGAAATCTTTCAGCTGGTATCTTGTAGCCATAGTTTCACTGTGTGCAATAGGAATGCTTGTTTCCCTGGCCAGCATTGCGTACGACTGATATGAATCAGGAAGAAGAATGTCTTCAGCATGTATTACATTGAAGGATTCACATGCCTTTAAAACACGCTGTGCCCCGGGAAGATCGAAACCTCCCCAGCCGTCAATAAGTATCTCCATCTTCTTCCCGGCTGTCTTCTCAATCTGCCTCAGCCATTCCACACCTCTGTCAATTCCAACTGAGCTAATAAAACCACCTTCAGTCCTGAAAGGGTATATCTTCATTGCCGTTATTCCCTTATCGAGAAGAAATGTTACAATCTTTTCCGTATCGGGTCCCATCT
The DNA here is from genome assembly GCA_964387565.1 of uncultured Rikenellaceae bacterium. GTDB lineage: Bacteria > Bacteroidota > Bacteroidia > Bacteroidales > VadinHA17 > LD21. The sequence goes on from CAYLYN010000057.1 coordinate 3,940, forward strand.
TGGTATTGTTGATAGCCCAGTAATCCGTGACAGTATTGTAAACCTTTACTTTCTGGCGTGTTTTACCTCCTATCAGCCGGTAAAGCGGCAGTCCTGTCGACTTCCCGAGGATATCCAGAAGTGCCATGTCTATTGCACTCATCATATGCATTTCAGAACCACCTGCATTTCGCATTGCCTGGTACTTATAAATCCCTTTAAGGATCTTTTCTATATCGCGGGGATCCTCACCTATGAGGTACTCATTTGCAAGATCTTTCAGACTCCCCATTTCTCCGTTAACCGACGGATAAGTCTCTCCATATCCGATGATTCCACTATCTGTGTGTATACGGATCCAGCAGAATTCCGTTGTGCCGCTTCCCCCTGATCCTCCTCCAATCTTTAACTTTTCATTGAAGTGTATGCTCTCCACTTTAGTTATTTTCATCTCACCTTTGGTGCCCGGCTGAACGGGTGAATTACCGATTCCCGGGAAATCAGAAGGTTTAAGAAACGGGACTGCTGCTGCACTCATTCCCAATCCTTTTAGGGCCTGACGTCTTGTGATCCCTTTATTAACGGGTTGTTCTTTCATACCTGTTTTATTTGATTAATTAAACTATTTCCGTAATCTGCAGTATCAGTTGAGGGGTATTGCATCAAAAATCCTGACTTCAAATGGTTTCAGAATAATCATAAATGATCTGCCTTCAACTGTTGACTTTTTCTTACTGCTTAATTCAGATCTTACATCGTTAAATAAAAAATTATCGCTGTAACCGTCAGGTATATCAAAAATCTCTTTCACTTTAAAATGAAAAACCTGATCCTCTGAAGAGGGATTCCGAAGCGATACATAACTTTTCTTTTCCGACCATGCTGCATATCCATATACTTCACCCTTTGAAGGATCACCACCTATCCAGTGAACATCTGTCATTACCGGTTCATTTTCCTTTGCCCATTTTGCAGCTGAAGCAAGACAATCCCAGCTGGTCTTATTTAATTTGTGAGGATTAATATATAACTCCTGCAGGTTTGTTCCTGTGGCAAAGAATGACCATATCTCGTCTGAGATATCTTTATCATTCATCTCGAATATTCCCGGATTACCATTATCGGCAATGCAGATCCCGCAAGTCATCAGGGAGTTTAGCGGGAAAAGCGGTCCGCGGTTAACAATGTTCTTATAGACATCAGCATCCCTGTAAGTAATCCATTGCTGACGCTTCGATCCCTCACCTGTCATATTTGTATCATCACCACCTCTCCAGATATTATCTCCATATTTTAGCCAGTAAACTGAAGGCCATGTACCGGTGGTAAGACTCATATAAAGGTCAGGCTTTAGTTTAAGCAGGTCACTGAGAAGGTTAAGAAAAGCTTCAACATCATTCTGGTAATCAATAAGATCTCCGCTGCCTGCTCCGATCCCTGCTCCTACTCCATCAAACTTGAACATGCATATGTCATACTTCTTCACAAAATCTGATGTAACCTCTTTAAACCTGTTATAATATACAGGCCCTGAAAGAGAAAATCCGTTCTTATTGGTTTCAAAGGGAGGATCCTGCCTGTTTCCATATTCAATCCTTGATTCTTTTGGTTCTCCGTATCCTCCGAAGGGTGACATCCATACACCAACATCTGATCCGTATGACTTTGCAATGGTCTTCATATTTGTAAATCCATCCGGAAAACCGGAATGAAACTTCCAGAGCGTCCTGTTATCATCCCATCCGTCGTCAAATAAAAAGCCTGTCATATTGATGTTCCTGGCCCTGATCAGGCTGTCACCGAACATACTTATCCTGTCAATCGATTCGGTCTCATTGAATTTCCTGTTTCCCCAGGATATATCGAACCATGAATTATAATGTAATACCTGATGATACGGGTGCGCACGCTCCCTCTCAACATAGTACAGGAACCCCCTTCGCAGCTGTCCCGCTGGTGTAACACCCCATACTGTCGATACCTCTTTGGTAAGCCTTGGCACCGATATCTTTGAAAAACCATCCTCATTTTCATGCCTTGCAAGAGGATATTCAAGAGCAATGAAAATATTCTTTACAACCAGTGGAGACCCATCAACATTTCCGATTTTCACAGCTCCCAGTGAGGAAGGTAGCCTGACAAGAGTTATAGCTGAGGTCTTTTTTTCATCAGCTGCCTTGAATCTGAATATCTGCCTTACGTAGTTTGAGCCATTTCTAAGAACTGCCTCCCAGTGAAGAGAAAGACCTGATTTTTTATCCTCCAGGTATGCACCATACCTTACACCTGCAACTCTTTCGGCATATATGGCCGTAGAAGGATCCGCCTCAATTTTACCTGATAGAGGTTTCCCTTTTAACCTGAAGTTATCGGAAGTGATAACCTGTCCGTTTTTAAGTTTAACCTCAAATAAGGGAAGCGATTCCTTTAAAAGATTGTAACCTGTTTCCCTGTCCTCAAATCCTGCTATCCTTATACTGCCGTCAATAATAGCAATTTGCATACTGACAGACTTATTCTCAAGAGTAATAATCTTACCGGCAGCAGCTCTGATCATGGCTTCACCCGGGTTATTTCCGGGATAAGGAAACTGTCCCTGGAGCACTTTGAATGATCCGAGACAAATGATGAGACAGAAAAGAAATTTTGCCTTCATACTGTTAATAATTTAACAGCACATTCCTGTCTTATTTTGAATATGCTGTATCGTTAATCACTTTAAGAAGGGACTTTGATCCCCGGACATCGCCTCCCAGCTGCCATATCATAATACCTCCTGCCTTTTCCATCGCCAGTTGTGTCTTCCTTTTCATCGTAGGCATCCCGTTATAATACATGATCATTCCACCCTCTACAGGCAACTCATCGAGGGATTCCGACCCGGGATATGTCTCAACGATCTGACGATAGTTCATGCTTTTGGGTTTTGAGGTCAGTTCCGGTCCGAATCCATATCCGTAAAAAGGAACACCAAGCATCATCTCTTTTGCAGGAATTCCTCTCTTTACTCCAAAGTATTCCAGATCTTCAATTGAGTGCTGATAAGACGCATGCTGGCCAGGCTTATCAGGCCGCCAGGGACCGGTATGGTCATACGACATAATATTCACAAAGTCATACTGGGCAAGCGCCTTATCTGAAAAAAGATCGGGATTGGTTACCACTATAGCAGCTGTAAAAATCTTATTATGAGCTTTAAGGGCAGAATTCATTTCAACAGTAAAATCCTCATAGTTTTCATCTATATCTCCATGCTCAAGATCATTATCAAGGCCATCAAGATTATTTTCCACTACAATCTCAGTCAGTTTTTGTACTATCATTCCCCGCTTATCATCCTGAAGCAACCTGTGATAATAGGGATGGGCCCCGCCCCCTCCGATTGAAAAAAGAACCTTGACTCCCTTTTTATGAGCTTTTTTCACGAATGGCTCCAGTGCTGAAAAATCCTGGTTATAATTACCAGCTGTATCCGGGTTAAGGAAGAACAGGTTAACATGGGTCACCCTTTTAAACGGGAACTTTTTGAAATCGGTCATTGCCGATCTCATTGAATAGTAGCCAACCACCTTGAAGTCAGAACTCTTCTGTCCGGAAACGGGACAACTTATTATTACAGAAATAACAAAGACTGCAATTAGTGTTTTTTTCATAGCTGTGGTATTAAAGCTTCATTCTTACGCCTGCTCTTATAAGCAATCCTGTTATTGAAACACACAGCATTGCAAAAAGAAATGTCTTAACAAGTCCTACACCACCTGTTCTTATGGCTTCAGGAAGACTTATATGTAAAAAATTCCTTACGCCGTAAACAAGGTAGGGTACAAGATAACAAAGGATGGTAGCCACGCCAGCCGGTTTGATAATATCGAACCACCTGGCTTTTTTTCCGATATCTGCTACCCAGTATATTGCAATGAAAGCAAGGATTGTAAATGCACTGCAGAGGAAAAGCCATGCAGGAGTTGCTCCAAGTTTTGCAAGTCCCCAGTAAGGTCGTGTGATAACTGAAAGTATAATGAGAACAGCTGAAAATCCAAGGAGGCTGAGGGTCATTTTCCCATTTTCCCCCTTTTTAATAAAGTGCTGGAATATCATTGTTGTAAGTACTCCGCCCATTGTAAGCCCTGTAAGTGTTCCCCCGCTTATGGCACTTGGTATTATCCTCATTATTTCACGGGGAATCATATGAGCCTTCCCTGCAATGCTCACAATACAAAAGAATGCCCAGCCTGCAATTATGACCCACATTTTATTTTTTCCGAAAACAGTAATTGTTGCGCTCACCAGGTATGCCCAGCCGATCAGACCAAGGATACCCCACCATTGTGGTGAAAACCTGTATATATTTCCTTCCTGTCCGCCCCTGTAGATAATTGCAAGTACAATTAATACAGCTATCGCAACACCCTTTATAGCGTAAACCAGCTTCTTTTTCCAGGTATCAGGATATGTATTCCAGATAAGTATAAATGCAATGACGCAGATAGGATTCCAGAACATCCTTGGCATACCTGTTGCTGCTGCATTATATGTCTCTCCGTTTACAAGAAACACTCCCATTACAAGCAGAGCAAGCGTCCTCAACAATACATGCTGCATCATCTGCCATTCATTGTCGCCTTTCTTCCTGCGGTTATTTATTGCATACGGAAGTGACAGACCTACAATAAACAGAAAAGCCGGAAATACAACGTCAGCAAGGCCTATTCCGTCTACACCCCTTTCGACATGCCCGAGCCATTCCGGGATGTCCTTCAGTGACCAGAGGTCATTCACAAATATCATAAGGACCATTGTAAGTGCCCTGAGAATGTCAATTGTAGCAATACGCTGTGATGATGAGAATGTCAGATCTTTCACAGTACTACTGCCGGCGGGTGATTCAGAGTCATTTATCATTTAACAAGGATTTATTAAGGATGTCAATTTGAATATTCATTAAAGATGTTAGAATCAAATCATTCATTACTAATGTAGTATATATTTAAATACTATTGTCTCGCTTACTCACATTTTAACTTTAATTAAGAATTGACCAGGTGCTTTCAATTCAAATAACAAAATTCTCCTCTCATCCTTTTAAGCCTCACCCTGAGCTTGCCGAAGGGTGCGCCTTTGCGCCCTTTGACCTCCGAATCCGCCGACTGGCGGAGAAGGAGGATGTTTGTGCCTCTGTGCCTCTGTGCCTCTGCGCCTCTGCGCCTCTGCGCCTCTGCGCCTTTGCGCCTCTGCGCCTTTGCGAGAAATATCATCTTATTATTCTGCAACGATCTTAAGCACCCTGGTCCTCCCTGCAGGAACTTCAACAGTAATTTTGCCTGATTTGACAATGGCTTCACTGCCGGTAACTGTTTCTGTTGCTGAGATACCTCCTTTAATTCCAAGTTCATCCAGTTCAGGAATAATATTTGCCTTAACATCCCCTGAGCCATTATTTCTTACAGTAAAATAAATTATTCGCCCGCTTCCAAAGCGCTCTATTCTTAATCCCTCAGCATCTGTTCTGGCTGATGTAACAGGTTCCCAGCCGGCAGCTGCAATTTCCTTTATAAGAGGTATATATTTTATAAAAAAAGATCTTCCGTTTTCTATCTTATTCATATCCTGCCAGTATGGATCACTGGATGCATCCACGCTGAAAAACGACGGAAAAAATCCATATGCAAGCATCTTTTCAAAATATATTTCATATCCTGTATAGGGTGCTTCAGTAAAAGCTTTGTCATTAAGCCCTTCGTTCAAAAGAAATACTATAGGTTTCTGAAATGAAATAGCCCTCTTGAAGTCAAGAGCCGCAACATTATGATCACCTGTTGAATACCAGCTCAGTTCTGCTCCGAAAAGATCGAGATTTGAAGCCACGAACGGATTCCATCCATGCCCGTTACCCATTGCAAGCTTCCCCTGGCTGTGCATCTCATCAGCGATCTTCTTCATAAATTCAAATTCCGAAACCAGATGCCATATTGCCGGCCTCCCTACTGCAGAGGAAAATGTGAGCGGGAAATCAGTATATTCAAAATGATCCTTATTGTAGTTCAGATCGTGATGCCAGTTCCACTCCATCGAATCAAAATAGATGCCATCAACATTCATTTTTCTTGCAGGATTTACCTCACCGTCCAGAACAAACTGGTACCTGTTGAATCCGGGAACTTCAGGATCACAATTAGTTGTTATACTGACTGCCCACCCTGTCCTGAACCATGGTGTTTCCAGGCGCCTCGTCTGCCACAATCCGTTTTTGTCCTTTGTGGCACTAACCTTTAAGTAATCCCTGTGCCTCCCTGGTAATAGTTTTTCGGAAACCACAGAATCATATAAAATAGTCTTTGACCTGATAGGGATCTGGACATCCCATGGTTCAGTGTACTGAAAACTTAATACACCGGTACCCCTGTCGGAAATAATATTTGGTGTCTTTACGCCATCTTTAATATCTGAACTGCCCCAGGAGGTCTCATGGAAGGCAAAACCAAAATCCTCCCAGCCCGGGATAGAACGCATGGCAGTGAATGGCAACCAGATTCCTTCCCTGATAACCCTTTTTTTGAAAGCATTATTATAAATACTGTAATATACTTTTAGTGCCGATCGCATTCCCCATCCGGCATCAAAATCAAATCTCGACAGTTTGAAGAAGGCTCTGCCAGGGAACTTTTTTGTAAGCGGCGAGGTGGCAATGTCAAACTCAGCAATTAAACCTTTCTCCTTTTTGCCAGCAAGACGAAAGACTATTGGTAACGACATATCTACTCCAAGACCTTCACCCTTTGTTCCGGTTGAAAGTGCACAGAGCGGATAGTAAGACATTGATCCACGTCCGACAGCATCGCCATATCCGCCTGAGGCAAGATCTTCTCCATTGAATGCACCTGCCGGAGGAATTGTCGTTCTAGTGCTTACGGTATCAGAATAGGTCTTGCCGTTATCCATCCTTACTGATTTGTCAAGTCCGGTGAACCAGATCCAGTTGTCGCCCTTAAGTGGAAATGTCATCTTCAGAGTCAGGCATTCCTCTGCTCCTGAAAAGCTTTCCAGTTCTCCGTTAATTTCGGTATAGTATCTTCTGTCAATCTCATTTATGACAACCTGATACGACTCATTCCTGTAAACTGAAACAGATCCATTCGCATTGACTGTTCTGGCATACAGTGGGATTTCAGTAATATCTGTTGCTTTCACTCCTGCTTTTAAATATTCTACTGTGATGCCATGGCCGGGAACATCAACAGAAGAGGCAAAAGAGCAGCAGCTAAAAATATTTACACAGAAAAAAGCGATAAACATGAACCGGCTGAGAAATAGTAGATTTTTCATCATTGAAAGCTTTAATTCGGAAATGAAACAGGTTGTGGTTTATAATCTCAATATTAGTTAAAGTTTTTGAGATGAATCCTGTTATTGAATTTACACTGAATTTAAAATTTAAGAAATATTTAACATGTAATTGACAACTTCAATTTAAACAATTCATTTCTGCCAGATGTTTGGTAATTGGAGTATTAGATTGGACCCCTGCCTTAAAGATCCATATGAAATATTACAGAAATTTCAGCTTTTACATTGTCCTGCTAATAGTCATGATTACATCTTCATGCAGGAATGATCCCACGCTTTTTGAATTTATCGGCTCTTCCCGTTCAGGCATTCACTTCAGAAATGACATTATTGAGAATGATTCTGTTAATCAGCTGGATATTGAAAACGTATATAATGGCGGCGGCGTAGGGATAGGAGATTTTAACAGGGATGGCCTGCCCGATATTTTCTTTACCGGAAATGCGGTTCCGTCAAAACTCTATTTAAACAGATCGGGCTTCAGATTTACCGATATTACAAAAAATTCAGGAATAAATACTGAGGGAAAATGGTGCAGAGGTGTTGCAGTTGTTGATATAAACAATGATGGCTGGCAGGATATTTATGTAAGTGTCACCCTGAAAAAGAGAGCTTCTGACAGGATCAACCTCCTGTACATTAACAAGGGTCTGAATAGTAAGAATATACCTGTCTTCACCGAACAGGCTGCCGAATATGGTCTGGATGATGATGCACATACGACGCAGGCAGCATTCTTCGACTATGACAATGACGGAGATCTGGATGTATATCTCATCAACAATGAAATATCTGAAAAATATTCACCCTACCTTTTCAGACCTGTTATCAGAAACGGCAGGAATCCATCCACCGGAAAACTATATCGTAACAACTGGTCAGATTCGCTCAATCATCCTGTGTTTGAAGATGTTTCTGTACTGGCAGGTATTCAGACCGAAGGATACGGGAATTCTGCCACAATCACCGATATTAACAATGACGGATGGCCTGACATATATGTGGGAAATGATTTTTTTACAAATGACCTTCTCTGGATAAATAACGGAGATGGTACTTTTACTGACAGGATATCTGACTGTTTCAAGCATACTTCCTCAAATACGATGGGAATAGATGCAGGCGATATAAACAATGACGGACTTCAGGATTTCCTTACACTCGATATGAATCCCGAAGATAATTACAGAAAGAAAATGATGCTCCCGTCTTCGAGCTATCAGCTATACCAGTATACCGAGCGATATGGGTACAGTTATCAGTATGTAAGAAATAATCTTCAGCTGAACCTGGGATCTGCACCGGTCAATAACCCGGCAGCTCTTCCGGTATTCAGTGAAATCGGATACCTGGCCGGGATCACGGCCACAGACTGGAGCTGGACACCTTTGCTCACCGATTTTGATAATGATGGTTTTCGCGATCTTGTTGTCTGTAACGGATTCCCAAAAGATATCACCGATCATGATTTCGCAATGTTCAGGGCGAGAGCCTATAATGTAGCCACAAAAAATGAAATCTTAAGCCAGGTACCGGTTGTAAAACTCCATAATTATGCATTCCGTAATAATGGTGACCTTACTTTTTCAGATGTTTCCGACAACTGGGGAATGACAATCCCGACATTTTCGAATGGGGCTGCATATGCTGATCTGGACCTTGACGGAGATCTGGATATGGTTATGAACAACATCAATGATGAAGCATCTGTTTACAGAAACAATGCACGGGAACTGAATCCGGAGACAAGTAATTATTTGAATATTAAACTTATCGGACCACCTTCGAACAGAAATGGAATCGGAACAGTAATTACATTATATTACAACAACGGGAAAAAACAGACTGGTGAGAATTCACCCTACAGGGGTTACCTTTCCACAATTGATACGAAAATACATTTTGGCCTGGGAAACATTGAAACCATTGATTCTGTACTTATACAGTGGAGTAAGAGTAAAAGACAAATATTGAAGAATATAGAGACCTGCCAGACTATCAAAGCTGATATCAGGGATGCTCACGATAGAAACGAGTCTGTCATAACAAGCGTTTCACACCAGACATTATTCAGTGATATATCTCAGGAAACAGGAATTACTTTTATCCATCAGGAAGCAGATTTTGTCGATTTTAACATCCAGAAACTTCTTCCTCACAAATATTCTGAATATGGACCTTCAATTGATAAAGGGGATATCGACGGAAACGGACTTGATGACATTGTAGCAGGAGGATCTGCAAACAACAGTGCAACTTTTTTCCTTCAGCAGAATAACGGGACTTTCGTTGAAAGGAAACTGCTGCCACAGTCAGCATTAAAATCTAAGACCTGGGATGATGCCGGTGTTGTGTTATTTGATGCTGACAATGACAAAGATCTTGATTTATATATAGCCACAGGAGGTTACGAGGAGGAGAGCAATTCCAAAAACTACAGCGATCATTTTTATGTGAACAACGGCAAAGGCATTTTCAAAGAAAACGAAGATGCGATTCCCGATAATTTTACCAGCAAATCATGTGTCAGGGCTTCTGATTTTGATAAAGACGGAGATATTGACCTGTTTATTGCAGGGATTGTTGATCCCTGGCACTATCCAAAACCCGTCTCGTGCCTTCTTCTCAGAAATGATTCATCACCGGGAAAAATAAAATTCACAGATATAACCGTTGAAGCTGCCGGCGACCTTATAAACATTGGGATGGTGTGTGATGCAGTATTCTCTGATTTTGACAATGACAGCTGGCCCGATCTTGTTATTGCAGGCGAATGGATGCCTGTCACTATCTTACGAAATCAACAGGGTACTTTCAAAAACATTACTCAGGATACCGGCCTTAGCAAATATTCAGGATGGTGGAATTCCATCGCTCAGGGAGACTTTGATAATGACGGTGACACAGATTATGTAGTTGGGAACCTGGGTCTTAACTCATATTATAAAGCAAGTGACATTTACCCGGTTTCAGTTTATGCTTCCGATTTCGACAATAATGGCAGCTATGATGCATTTCCAGCCATATGGCTTCCCTCCAGCCAGGAAGACAGAACAATAAGGGAATTTCCTGTCAGCGGTCGTGATGATGCAGTGAAACAGATGATATCAATGAGGTCAAAATTTCAAAATTACCGTTCATTTGCCATTGCCACAATTGATCAGCTTTTTTCACCTGAGCAATTTGAACAGAGTCTGATTGTGCGGGCTAACTATTTTTCTTCTTCATTTTGCAGGAATGATGGTAAGGGAAAATTTTCAATTATCCCTCTTCCTCTGGAGGCACAGTTTTCATTAATTAATGGCATAGTTGCAGAAGATTTTAATGGTGACGGAAACCTTGATGTTGCAATTAATGGCAACTCGTGGGGAACAGAAGTTCTTACCGGACGTTATGATGCTCTTAACGGGCTGATACTTACAGGCGATGGCAAAGGAAACTTCAGACCATTGCCCTTTTACGAAAGCGGATTGTTTATACCTGGAAACGGAAGAGAAATTATTACCCTGAAGAAGGTATCAGGTAATCTGCTCCTGGCAGCAACCCAGAACAGGGGAGCACTTAAAATTTTTGAACTAAATACATCTTATAAATGAGCAGAGAAGACACTTTTAGACTCGCACATCCCGGGATCGTTATACTCATATTCTTAGTAATTACCATGCTCTCATGCAGTGGTGAAAAGAACTCAGAACTATCTGATACAGAGATACTCCATCAGAATATGGATCAGCTTACCCAGGTTATTATCTATGATGTTTTTACACCGCCTGTTGCGAGCAGGCTCTATGCGTACGGCGCTATTGCTTCATATGAAGCAATCAGGTTCAGCAGGAACGGTGAAGCTTCCATCGCGGAAAAACTAAAAGGATTCGGTACTATGCCTCAGCCTGAGGTTAACCTTCGCTATGATTACACTCTGGCCGCTTCAAAAGCATTTTTTAATGTTGTAAGAAATGTCAAAGTTTTTTCGACAGATTCACTAAACAGATATGAAGATGCTCTTTATAAAAGCTTCAGGGACAAACTCGATGATCCGGTATATAACCGTTCAATCGAGTTTGGAAAGAGCATTGGAGATGCTGTCCTGTCCAGGGCAGAAAAAGACGGGTACCTGCAAAGCAGGGGAAAGAAGAAATTCCTGGGGAGTGATGAAGCGGGACAATGGAGACCAACTCCGCCTGACTATATGGATGGTGTGGAGTGGTGCTGGAACACCATGATGCCCCTGGTAATTGATTCAGCTTCCCAGTTTAAACCTGGAAGACCACCTGAATTCAGCACCGATACCAACAGTTATTTTTATAAAAGCCTTATTGAAGTTTACAATATTGATAGAAACCTCACGGAAGAACAGATGGAAATTGCCCGTTACTGGGATGACAACCCATTTGTGATTGAACACTCCGGACATATGATGTTCGGCAACAAAAAAATCACTCCCGGAGGTCACTGGATGGGAATTTCAGCTATCGCCTCAAAACAATCAGGGGCTGATGCTGTTAAAACTTCCAAAGCTTATGCATTGACAGCCATAGCTTTGTATGATGCTTTTATCTCCTGCTGGGATGAAAAATACCGGAGCAATTACATCAGACCTGTAACAGTGATAAATGATCTTTTTGATGAGACCTGGCTGCCATATCTCCAGACCCCTGCTTTCCCGGAGTATACCAGTGGTCATAGTACCATTACAGCAAGTGCAGCAACTGTATTGACAAACCTATTCGGTGATAATTTTGCTTTCCAGGATACAAGCGACCTGAGATATATTGGTATGCAAAGACATTTTAACTCATTCTATGAAGCAGCTGCAGAAGCATCTATCAGCCGTGTTTACGGGGGCATACACTACAGGTTCAGTGTAGATACAGGTGCTGAAATGGGGAAACATCTGGGGGATCTCATAGTTGAAAGTCTGGCAAAATAGATAATCACATAAACTAGCCCCAACCCCTCTCTGCTTCGTAAAGTGGGGCAATCCAATTTTCTCCCCATTCTTTTGGCAACAATTGAAAATGGAAAGAGTGATGAGTTAATGTGTTAGAAGAGAATTGTCAGAGATTTTATTAATTTAGCTTTAAATTGCTCTGTTAAAATGAATTCGATGAAGACTTATCTGCATCAACCCTGAAATCATGAAAAGGAAGGGTTTTTTGTTGATGGTATTATTAACCATGGGATGTTTAGCCTGTACCAAGGAAATTGATATGGGAAAGGCCGTTAAAGTACCATCTTTTACTACCCTGAATTTAACTGTTAACCTTCCGTCAGGAGGTTGGTCAAATTATTATTATTCAAAATATTATATAGAAGTCTATAAGTCGAATCTGGACCTGAACTCAGATTCAAATGAAATTGCAAAGGATTCAGTTACAATGTACCCACCTCTCAGGTCAAATCATAAATTTGTAATTCAGAATTCCGGAAATATGGTTTTGTATATAAAGTGTAAAAAAGTCGGTAATACATCTTCAGCCATTCTAAGAAAAAATATCATTCTTCCACAGGTAAATGAATTTATCTTTTTTACAGAACCTGAAGACTGGTATTGTACAAGTGGCACACGCTGTTATTGAATTCTATGAAAATTAAAATATTGTTTCTGGTGGTATTAATGAATAATCTTCTGTGCAACGGACAGAATTCCGGGAAGATTGATATCAGGTTTAATTTATCACACCTAATACCGATCGGGCAGCTTGATGATTCATTTTTAAACAGTACAATAACAGCATATCCATTTAAACAGCCAACAATTCTCGGCAATCTTGGCAAAATAAAAAATATTGAGTTTGGTATTGCTCACAGAACCCTTTTCAAAAAATTCTATCCTGAAATTATTGTCCGTTACAACAAGTATTATATTAGTACCAGCAATTTCTACAGGAATCTGAGTTTAAGAACTTACTCTGTTGGACTGGGTGTAGACAAACCATTAAAGGTCTGGAAAAAATTAAATATTTCAACGTACGTTAACTTCTTTCTAGGTATTTCTGAACTGACCAGTGATGAAAACCTGGTCACAGTTATATACGATAATTCGACATATTTTAAAATAGATTATGCAGGCAGGAAAATCAGGTTTATGAGTCCTTCTTTCGACCTTGGAGGAGGTATAGGCTATGAAATAACTGACCGTTTAAGTATTGAGGGAAGGGTAGGATTGAACCTGATAAATTTTCCGGACTTTGATATTTCATCTCCGTTATTTTACAAATCGGTGGCTCCCGGCCTTGGACTCAATTTTAAGCTTTTTAAAAATAAAAGATTCTTCCTGGAGGAATGAGATCCATTATTACCATATTATTGTTCCTTGGCCTATCTCCAGTTAAAGCACAAGTCCTGGTCAGAAATATTAATGGTGTACATGATTTTGATCTGAATCCTGCTGGTAGCTGTCTGGCTTACACTATCGGGAATTCTTTTGAAGTATATAATATTGACAGTAACATGATTGTCAGCCGATACAAGCCCACGCACACCGGTAATATATTGTGCCTTGACTTCTCAAATTCCACTAATAAAATTGTTACCGGCGGATTCGACAGTGTTGCTATTATATGGGATATGGAGAAACCAATCCCTGAAAGAATTCTGAATGACCACGATGGCATTATTACCGCAGCAAAATTCAGTCCTGGCGACAGTATTATTGTGACAGTTACTACAGAAAATTCTATATATATCTGGGATACGCACAAAGAAATACCTCCTGTAAAACTTTCAGGAAGTGAATCAGATATTACTGATATTGAATTCATCAATGATAACTATCTGACTTTTTGTAATGCAGAGGGAAACGTAGCAATATGGGATTTTGTCAGTAGATGCAGAATTGTTGAATGGAAGGCACATGATAACTGGACCAGAGATATTTCGGTTAACACATGTAAACCGGAAATTGCTACATGCGGAGATGATTCTGCAATAAAGATCTGGGATATATCAGACACTGGAAACATCAAGCTCAAATCAACAATAAAAATAGGTAATAACTGGCTACTAAGCATTGATTATTTTAAGGACCAGTTTCTTGCAGGTTCCGGTGATGGCAGAAGAATTAATGTATATGCTGGAAATGGCATGTATACCAGGAGAACAAAATCAAATGTTATCAAACTAATGTTTCTGCCTGGGAAAATACCATTCGAGCTTCTTTATGCAGAGTACAACAATGGTGTATATTTACTCAGATCTTCTGATTTCAGATTTCTGAATAGTAGAGTTTATTAATTACACCTTCCTTATCTAATATGTATAATAATTCAGCCGGTTTCTGTCATTTCATTGAAATCAGCAGGGAGAGTGAAATTTTTTGTGTGTTTATTTTAAACTGAGGCCTGTATGTGGAGTTTATAATATAGAAATACTTTAAGGAGAAACCTGTGCTGAATTTATTGAAATCCTTCATAAAACCTATTCCTCCGAATAATCCTGCATGGTATTTTTTAAAATCTATAGGGTCACCTATTTCTGTTGTCCGATCTAATATATCGGATATCTGACGCATATTGATATTTACAGATGATTTTATAAAGAAGTCTAAATCACCTCCTCCCTGGAGGAAAAAATTCATCTTATCATTGTTCAGCAATGAATAGTTGAAAGATAATGGAATTGAGAGAACAGTATTGTCCATGGCAGTTTCATAAATCTCATCAACAGAAGGATAAGAGAACAGCTTTTGGGAATAATAACTTGATTTGCTGAAATTAATTTCAGCCTGATTATAAAATTTCTCAGTAACCCTGGGATATGTAATAGTAAATATGATACCTGCAAAAGGATCTCCTGAACTATATGTCTGGTTTGTATAAAAATACTGCGTGTTATTATTTTCAATGCTCATGGTTGATTTGGTATATCCGCCATTTATTCCAAAAGACACTTTTGTCCATGCCTTTGATCCTCCAAACTCAACATAAGCTTCATCAAAGCATTTGTTATATTTAATTGCAAACTTTGTAAGGTTCATGTCAATCAATCGTAATTTTTGCAGATCGTTCTGAACCTCATTGCAGTCTGAAGTAAGGTAGGCGATGGTACCTTTCCATTTTATGTCTTCCACATAATGCATTTCACCATTCGAAATAATCTTTTTTGTATAAGTCGAGAGTCTTTCCAGTTTGTCCCCTTTCTTCTGTATATATAAAGCAGATTGTGATTTATAAAGACTGAGCCTCCCTTCAACCAGCACCTGTAGTATTGTATCTTTTAGTACATCTGTAACATAACAATCTCCGTCCGGATAACCGAAACGCTTCATTCGGTGAGGATAGTACTCTGTTTTTTCATCCCCTTTCAGAAGAGTCACATATTTAATATTCTGTTTACCGGGATAAACATTTATTAAACCAGATACCGAATCATTCTCAGAAGTTACAATATATCCGTTCCTGAAACCGGACTGGGCAAATAATGAAGAATAGACCAGGAGGGATACTAATAATAAAACCCATTTTTCAGACAAAACAGTTCTCATAACCTTAATTAATAAAAGACTAAAATTTATACCTGGAAATTATGCAGACTTGAAAGCAGGGATTATGCTAGGTTATATGGCTATCCTTTAAACAAAAATTTTTTTTGATATTACTTTTCACGGGTTGGAGGATTACCAAAAAAAGCATTGACCTGTTTGTATAAAATTTATTTATTGAAATTGCAAATCCTTTTTTAAAATTAGCAATATTCAGGAGTTCTATAAGTAATTATAGAAATATATTGTAACTATTATATTTTTTTAACTTTTACTTTATACCCTTTCAAGCCAAAAACAAGAATCACAGCAAAACAGAGCAGTGGTACAATAAATCCTGTTGCCATATTTGTAACATCAGCTATCCGTCCCATCAGCATGGGACAGACTGCCCCTCCTGCCACCATCATAACCAGCAGTGACGATCCCTTCTTTGTAAGTCCTCCGAGGTCTTTTATTCCGAGTGCAAATATAGTCGGGAACATGATCGACATGCAGAAATAGGTAATGTAAATCGATATAAGTGAAAGCCAGCCTAATCCGAGAATAACAAACAACATTGTGAGAATATTTATACCTGCATAGAGTGCAAGCATCTGATTTGGCTTGAACCAGGTCATCATTACACTGCCTGAGAATCTTCCTATCATGAAAAATACAAATCCCAGTGATAAAAGGTAGGCTGCCTTTTCATTGCTGAACTGGGGCATCGTTTCAGTTACATAATTAATAAAGAAGCTGTTTATACCTGTCTGGGCAGCTACATATAAGAACTGTGCCACCACGGCAAATTTAAAATGTCCGAATTTAAAAAGCTGGCTGTATTTACCCTTGTCGCCATGATCGTCGTGTTCTCCTTCATGTATATCCGGGAGCTTTGTGAAGATGAACATTATAGCTACAAGTGTTACCAGAATGCCGATAATCATATAGGGCATTATCATGGATGCAAACTTGTTGGTCTCAGCCACCTCTCCTCCCCTGAAAATAAACCATCCTCCTACTGTTGGCCCTATTATCCATCCCAGGCCATTGAATGACTGCGAAAAATTAAGCCTTTGTTCCGATGTATCTTTTGGTCCGAGAACTGTTGAATAGGGATTTGCAGCAGTCTCCAGTATCGTTAGTCCGCAGGCTATTACGAAAAGACAGAAAAGTGTAAACTGAAAGGTCTGTATCTCAGCTGCAGGCAGGAAAAGGAAAGCTCCGGTTGCATAAAGGAGCAAACCGAATATAATTCCTTTCTTATAGCCGATATGGCTCATTATCAGTCCTGCCGGTATTGCCATTACTGCATAACCTCCGTACAGTGCGGCCTGCACCCATCCCGACATTGCCTTGGTTATGCCCAATATCTCCTGGAAATGTTTATTCAGAACATCCAGAAGGCTATGGGCAAAACCCCAGAGGAAAAAAAGACTTGTTACAAGAATAAAGGGAATAAGATAGCCTGCGGTTACAAGTTTTCTGCGACCACCATTTACTGAAATTTCGTTTGCCATACAATCATGATTTTAATAATACAAGATTGTTATGATTTCCGACTTTACCAAAAAAACAGAAGATTTTTGAGTTATATAAAAATGAAATTCCCGCAGACTCCGCAGATCGTCGCAGAATTTATCTGCAAAAATCAGCGGCATCAGCGGGAAAAGCTTTAGGCGAACTCAGAATACTATTTTACCAGGAGACTGACTTTTAGCTTGAACTCATCATAGATTGTCTTATCTCCAAGATTATCAAAGAATGAGCCTGAGCCATAACGTACATTATATTTGGTCCTGTCAATCACTATGTTCGCAAAATACCAGTACCCGTCATCCTTTTTTTGATATGCAGCCTTAAACTCAACAGGATTTGTTATTCCCTTAATTGTAAGATTACCACTAACGGTGGCAGTACCCTTATCAAATGATGAGCTTCCTGTAATTACAAGCTTTGATTCAGGATATTTATCCACACCAAAGAAATCATCTGATTTAAGGTGGCCAACAAGCCTGTCAAGGTTTTCGAAGCTGGTTATTGAGTTCATATCGATAATGAACTCGCCATCCTGTATTTTATTATCTTTCAGGGTAAGCCAGCCCGACTTGAGGTTAACTGATCCATCATGTTTTCCTGTGACCTTTTCACCTAACCACTCCAGTTTTGATTTACCGGTATCTGCTGTCATTTTCTGCTGGGCATCCATCTGAGACATAAACAGAAACGAAATAGCTAAAATTATTAATGTCCTTTTCATATTATTCAATGTTTATTTTGAATTAAACACTGATATGAGGCATTTTGTTCAGATATCTCAGGAAATTTATAGCCTGTGTATGTTCAGACCACCGCTGATTTCGAATACAGTACCGGTTGAGAATGACCAGTCGCCCCTGGCAAGTGATGCTACAGCCTTTGATATGTCCGATGGTATACCCCATCTCTTCTGAGGAACAAGTCCTTCATGGATAAGCTTGTCGTATTTGTCCTTTATCTTGGCCGTCATATCTGTCTCGATAATCCCAGGTCTCAGCTCAAACACCAGTATCTCCTCCGATGAGAGCCTGTCAGCAAAAATTGAGGAAGCCATGCTTAATCCAGCCTTTGAAATGCAATATTCAGCTCTGTTTGTTGAGGTGAGTACGGCTGACACTGAAGTAATAAAAATGATAATTGGCTTATATGATTCTATATGGTCTTTAAGCCAGAGCATCTCTTTTGCGACTTTCTGAGCAAAAAAGACAGGACCTTTGAGATTAATATTCATGAGTCTGTCATAACTCTCCTCCGACATGTCGAGCACATCATCCCTCTGAAGAGGAGCAACTCCGGCATTATTAACAAGTATATCAATCCTGCCATATCTTCCAAGTATGTTGCTGACAACCTCATCATGGCAAGCTGTACATGAAATATCCAGACCAACCGGGAAAAATTGAGAACCTGTTTTTGCCACCTCTGTACCAAGGAATTCCATTCCTTCACTATCAGTTGACCTTGCTATAGCAGCTATATCATAACCCTCAGCTGCAAGACCTATAGCAACTGATCTTCCTATGCCTCTGCTCGCCCCGGTAATTACTGCAACAGGTTTGTTATTCATAAAAAATGGGTTTGGCATTTTCCTGGAAAAACGTTTCAAAGGTAATAATTTGCGTGATTCAGGCAATAATCCCTTTAAATATCTTCCTAATCCTGGTAAAGCCTTTATTCTACACATAACAAACCACTCAATTATTTAAAATAAAAGAGTACCGGATTAATAAATAATCAGGTTAACTCTACTCTGACATATTCGAAAAATCTACCTGTTTTTGCCCTGAATCCCTAAAG
>CAYLYN010000058.1:0-22911 GCA_964387565.1 uncultured Rikenellaceae bacterium
ATAACGCAAATTATCAGCATTATCTTGAACATGCCAGGCATGAATTTCTGATATCAAGAGGTATTAGCTTTTCTAAACTGCATGAAGAGGGAATAGATCTTATAGTCACGAAAGTGGAGATTGATTATAAATATCCGTTAAGGAGCTCAGATAATTTTGCTGTTACCGTAGAAATTCAAAGGGAAGGAAATGTTCGTCTTGTATTTATACAATCTATTTTACGAATACCTGATAATAAACTAATTGCTAATGGAAGGGTGACGGGCGTGGCAACAAAAAAGGGCAAACCCATAGCCCCTGGAAATCTTATTTTGCAGCTAGGGTTGGATTAACTGAGACATTAATTGAAGTAATATGACAAAGAAACTGAATCGCAGAGAATTTATCACAAAAAGTGTTGGAGCAGGAGCAGGAAGCATAATACTGGGGAAAACAATTTTTGCAGGGGTATCAAAGAGGAACTCACTTAACGATCCTCTTCAGATAATCACTCTCGGCAAAACAGGAATAAAAACAACTTTTCTTGGTATGGGAACAGGTTTCAGCGGAGGCAACCGCTCATCAAATATTACAAGGGCAGGTGTCGCTGAATCCATTATACGTCAGGCATTTGAAAAGGGAATAAGATTCTTTGATTGCGCAGATACATATGGTACTCATCCTTACACTGCTGAAGCACTTAAAGGAATTCCAAGGGAAAAATATACACTTGTCTCAAAAATCTGGATCGGACAGGGTGGCCTGCCAGAACCTGAAAGGCCAGATGCTAATCTTGTAGTTGACAGGTTCAGGAAAGAGTTAAAAACTGATTATATAGACCTGATACAATTACATTGTATGACTGATGCGGAATGGACAGATAAGCAGAAAAAACAAATGGATATTCTCGAAACTCTGAAATCAAGAGGAATAATAAGAGCACATGGAGTTTCTGTCCATTCACTTGAGGCAATGGAAGCCGCTGCAGAATCATCCTGGGTTGACGTTATACATGTCCGTATTAATCCATATGGTGAAGCAATGGATAAAAAGGACCCTGCCCTGGTTGTACCAGTTATTGAAAAACTACATAAATCAGGTAAAGGAGTAATAGGAATGAAACTTATAGGTAATGGTAATTTCAGGGATGACTCTGACAAAATTGATGCTTCGCTTAAATTTGTACTTGGTTTAGGTACAGTTGACCTTATTACTGTTGGATTTGAGAAGCCGCAACAGATAGATAATTATATGGAGAGAATTAAGATGGCAGTTGCGTGATTTATCTTTTAATTTAATAATATCAAGATGAAATCAAGATATCTACTTTTTGCAGTCTTTGTTGCCTTTCTTGTTTATGGATTCGTTAAAGACCAGGATCTGGCTTCAATTATAGAGGATGGCGCTAAGCTTGAGAAACTTGCAGATGGCTTTCTCTTTACTGAAGGTCCTACTGCCGATGCCGACGGTAATGTTTTTTTTACCGACCAGCCAAATGACAGAATAATGGTCTGGAAAATAAGCGGTGTGCTTGAAACTTTTCTTCAGCCCAGTGGAAGATCAAATGGATTGTCATTTGATAGTAAAGGCAATTTATGGGCCTGTGCAGATGAAAAGAATGAATTGTGGATGATAGGCCCGGACAAAAGCATTGTAAAATATCCATATAAATACAATGATAAGGTTCTTAATGGACCAAATGATCTGTGGATTGCAGATAATGGGGGAATTTATTTCACCGATCCTTTTTACAAAAGACCCTGGTGGGAGCATGTATCTATGCCCCAGGAATTGCAATGTGTTTACTATATAAAAACCGGAAGCAATTATGCAGAACGTATTATCACTGATCTAAAACAACCTAATGGTATTGTTGGCACTCCGGATGGAAAGTTCCTTTTTGTAGCCGACATTGGTGATAATAAAACATACATGTATAAAATCAATAAGGAGGGTAAAGCTGTAGATAAAAAGCTATTTTGTGAACTTGGATCAGACGGTATGACCATTGATACCAAGGGCAATATTTATCTGACCGGTAAGGGGGTGACCATCTTTGATAAAACCGGGAAGAAAATTGGCAACATACCTGTTCCAGAAGGCTGGACAGCAAATGTTTGTTTCGGTGATAAAGACATGAAGAGCTTGTATATCACAGCAAGCAAAGGTCTTTACAAAATACGATTGAAGATAAAGGGAACAAGGGGATAAAGATAAAATCTCTTATAATTGATTAACATTTCTTAACTATGTGTATCTGGTACTCCAGAAACATTTACTTTTATTTGCTTCAAAATATTAAATTGTTTTTACTAATAAACTAATATAACCTACAATGGATGGAACTCGCAGGGCAGATATCAGGCCGGGAATAGAAGTTATGGTCGAATTATCTCAGGACAAAAGAACAGGCAGGCTTACAGGAGGAAGGGTAAAAGAGATCCTTACATCCTCTCCAAATCATCCTCATGGGATAAAGGTACTGCTTGATAACGGTCTGGTTGGCAGGATAAAACAAATTGTGTAAAACAGTAATTCCACCCTAATCCATATTTTTATTTATCTTTGATTTTACCGGAAAGAAACATGATTCCGGATAAATTATATTTTGTATAAAATACAGATATCAAGATGAAGGTAGAGGATTTTTATGTCAAGACATTAGGTAAGGAAAATGTTGAAACACCTTTAAAACACAATCGCAGAGAAGACAGTCCTGTTTATAAGTTCGTAAAAGATGACGAGAGGATTATCTATGACACCACACTTGAGTATTTTATTAAATGCAGGGATAGCGGAGAAACTCCTATTTCATTTGAAAAAGCCGGTCCGCGTGAGATGCTCTTTTTTGAACCAGCCAAAACCAAAGTAGCAATTGTTACGTGTGGTGGACTTTGCCCCGGGCTTAATAATGTAATAAGAAGTCTTGTTTTCGAACTTTATTACCGTTATGGGATCAGCAGGATAGTCGGAATTAAATATGGTTATGAAGGACTTGTTTCAAGTTATAACCATCCTGTTGTTGAATTTACCCCACAAATGGTAAGTAACATACATCTCATCGGTGGTTCTGTCCTGGGTTCATCACGAGGGAACCAGGATGTTGGAAAGATAGTAGACACTCTTGAGATTATGAATGTCAATATTCTTTTTTGCATCGGAGGAGACGGAACACTCAGAGGAGCGCATGATATTTATACGGAGATTGAAAAAAGAAAACTTAAAATCAGTGTTGCCGGCATTCCAAAGACTATCGATAATGATATCGATATGATTCAGAAATCATTTGGATTTGAAACTTCGTTTTCGGTGGCAAGAGACATTATCAGAAATGCTCATAATGAGGCCGTTGGCGCATATAACGGAATTGCCCTTATAAAGCTGATGGGAAGGGATTCAGGGTTTATCGCAGCGAGTGCAGCCCTGGCTGTGCAGGAGGTTAACTTCGTACTTGTTCCTGAATGTGAGTTTGAACTATATGGAACCCGTGGATTTTTAAAGGTCCTCAGGAAAAGACTGGAAGAAAGAAAGCATGCAGTTATTGTAGTTGCAGAAGGTGCCGGTCAGGATCTTTTTGAAGACAAGGGTGTTGAAAAAGATGCCTCAGGAAATATTAAACATAAGGATATCGGTGTCTATCTTAAAGAGAAAATTTCTGAAGAATTTAAGAATAAGAATTTTCCCCATTCAATCAGATATATAGACCCAAGCTATATTATTCGCAGTACACCTGCTAATGCCAACGACAGCAAGTTCTGTAATCTTCTGGCACAAAATGCAGTACATGCAGCACTTGCAGGGAAAACAGATTTTGTTGTCGGCTTCTGGAACGATCAGTTCACTCTTATGCCTATTCCTATGGTAACCTCTAAACGTAAGAAAATTGATGTTGAGGGAGAACTCTGGTGGAATGTTCTTGAAGCCACAGGCCAGCCTGTAAGTATGAAAAATCCATAAGATGATCAGGAATGTTGTTTTTGATCTCGGAAATGTACTTATAAGTTTCAGGCCGGCTGAATATCTTGACACTAAAGAGTATTCAACAGAATACAAAGCCAGGATTCTTAATGATATTTTCCATTCCAGAGAATGGCTTCAGCTGGACAATGGAGATATTACCTTACCGGAAGCCATAGACAATATAGCTGAAAACTCATCACTTTCAAAAGAAGAAATAACCCATATTTTTAATCTCAGGACAGATCTGATGGTTCCTCTTCATCAGAATGCAGATCTTCTCCCAGATTTGAAAAAACAAGGCTTCAGGCTCTATTTCCTTTCAAACTTTCCTATTGATATTTTCCATGAAATTCGATCGGGCTATTATTTTTTCAACTATTTTGATGGTGGTCTTATTTCAGCAGAAGTAAGATTTTCAAAACCAGATGTAAGAATATATAAAGCTCTTATGGAAAAATATTCACTTATCCCGGAGGAGACACTTTTTATTGATGATCTTGATATAAATGTTAAGGCAGCAGTAAGCACCGGAATGAAAGGTCTTGTGACCCATGGTTCGCTGGAAATTTCACGAGAAGTTAAAAACTGTCTTTCAGCCACCTGACTTTAACCCGACCGGAGGTCAAAATCCGAAGCCTGGTGCCCGCTCGGCTCAAAATATTCATTTCTCATCGTCTTCAGCCAAAGAAAAATTACAGCTAAACATCTGTATTACTGTATTTTAAGATCATTTTCGCGATATTATGTTCCACGTGGAAATCAGGAAAGATTGTCGAAGAAATCTATAATTAACCTGGTTTTTGATGGTCCGATAAGCTTTTCAATATCCCTGGCTGGCGAGTTTCTGATTTTGTCGACCGAACCAAAATGATTCAATAAAATAGTTTTTGTCTTGGCTCCGATTCCATGAATTTCATCAAGTCCTGATTTAAGCATGGAGGAAGATCTTTTGTCCCTGTGAAAATTAATACCAAAGCGGTGAGCTTCATTTCGCAGTTGCTGAATTATTTTCAGACTAATTGAATTCTTGTCAATATAAATTGGTACGCTATCACCGGGAAAATAAATCTCTTCGAGTTTCTTTGCGATTCCAATTACAGTGATTTTTTCTCGTAAACCAAGACGGTTTATACTTTTCAGAGCAGATGACAGCTGACCTTTTCCTCCATCTATGATTACCAGCTGAGGGAGTTGCCTGGTCTCGTCTATCATTCTTTTGTATCTTCTGAAGACAATCTCTTCCATTGAGCTGAAATCATCAGGGCCTTTTACAGTTTTCACATTGAAATGTCTGTATTCTTTCTTACTCGGCTTACCGTTCCTGAAGACCACGCAGGCAGCAACAGGATTTGCTCCCATTATATTTGAATTATCAAAACATTCAATGTGTAAAGGCAATTCTGACATATGCAGATCGTTCTTAAGCCTCTCCAGATTCTTTCCTGTTCTCTCCTGAGGTTTGGCATTGTCGTTTCTTTTCTTCTTTTGTTCCAGCTTATAGTAAATAGCATTTCTTTGGGAAAGTTCTAACAGCTTTAACTTTTCGCCTGCTTTTGGAACGGTATATTTCACATTATTGTACTGAATATCAGGCTTGAAGGGTACAATAATTTCAGGTGAATCACTCTCGAGCTTTCTTCGGATCTCAGTCATTGCATATCCAAGAACAGACTCTTTTTCTTCTTCAAGCTGTACTTTAAGTTCAACTGTAAAAGCCTGAATAACTGCACCTTCAATAACTTTTAAATAATTAACATATGCATAGTCTGATTCCTGGGTAAAGGCAAAAACGTCAACATTGTTGATTGTATTACTTACAACTGATGACCGGCTTTTGAAGTGTGAAAGAATTTCAATTTTTTCCTTTATCTGATGAGCTTCTTCAAATCTTAATTTTGTTGAATACTCTTTCATCTGTGATTTCAGATGCTCAATCACAGAGGAAATATTTCCTTTCAGGATTGCCTTAATTTCCTGTATGTTATTATCATACTCCAATTCATCCTGAAGGCCTATGCATGGTGCTTTACAGTTACCTAGATGAAACTCAAGGCAGACTTTAAATTTTCCGGATTCAATATTCTCTTTTGTAAGCCTAAGCGGACAGGTTCTTAACTTGTATATCTGACGGACAAGATCCAGAAGCGTCTTAACCATTAAACCTGACGTATATGGTCCGAAATAAACTGAACCATCCTTTACAGTATTGCGGGTACTGAATATTCTTGGAAAAGACTCTTTTTTGATACAGATCCAGGGAAATGTTTTATCGTCTTTAAGAAGGATATTATACCTTGGTTGATGTTTCTTTATCAGATTGTTTTCAAGCAACAATGCATCTGCTTCATTATCAACCACAATATGCCTGATATCTTTTGTCCTGCGCAAGAGAACCTCAGTTTTTCCTGATTGATTTTTAGTAAAATACGATGAAACTCTTTTCTTAAGGTTCTTTGCCTTTCCTATATACAGAATAATACCTGATGAGTCATAAAACTGGTATATACCCGGTTTTGAGGGAAGAAGTGAAAGTATATTATTGAATCTGTCGCTGCCTGACATTCTACCTACAATAATTTGCAAAGATAACAAAGGACAACTTTAGTATATTGTAACAATAGATTGTTTAATGCGAAGATCTAAACTAATCCTTTATAAGCTATCGAAAAATAATGAATTCTGAATGTGAAAAGTGAGCTGTTATTGCAGGTACAAAAAGCATAAAATCAGACTATTAAGGCATCTGTTTTAAAGATACTTATAACTTAAGCTCATTTTATGAAAAGAGATGCCGGTCTGAAATTGTTTACATCAAAAAGACCACAGTCTCCTATTTTTAGTTCAGGTATTACCAGTAAGGCCATAAATGCCAGAGTCATATAAGGAGCAGCCATGGTACAGCCAAGGCTTTTAACGATTTCGCTTAATTCCTTGTAACGTATTGCTGTTGCATTACAAGAATCTGAAGACATTATGCCTCCGATATTCAGTTGCAGGGTAAAAAGTTCATTGCCATTTGCCACAGAAAGTCCTCCCTGCAGTTCAATAATGGCATTAACTGCCCTGACAATATCATTATCACTTACTCCAACACAAATAATATTATGGCTGTCATGTGCAACAGAACTCGCGAAAGCTCCTTTCGCCAATTTAAATCCCTTTATGAAACCCGCCTTCGGAGGTTTATCACTGTATCTGTCCTTTACGACTATTTTGAGGTAGTCTTTATTAATGTCTGAAACCAGGAGTGGACCTGACTCCTGCTGTGCAATGATTTGCCTTGTAATAAGCTCTCCGTCCAGGGCCTCAATTACCCTGTAGTTATGTCCGGAATTAATAATTTTAATATCCTCACAATCTATTTTGCTGCAATTAAAACGGTTTATTAACCTGCTATGTTCCGGAATAAAGTATACTTTATTATTCCCGTATACCATTGTACCGTCTATCCAGGTCTCTGCTACTTCCATTTTATTAAGATCGTTTACAACGACAAAATCAGCCGGATCGCCCTCTCTTAGTAAACCACATTCAAGCTTATAATGAAGTACAGGGTTAATTGTTGCACTTCTAAGTACATCGAAAACATCAAATCCTTCTGAAATCAATCTTGATATTAGCTTATTAATATGGCCCTTTATCAGCATTTCAGGATGGAGATCATCACTACAAAGCATTACATTTTCCGGATTTGTCATTAACAGATCCTTCAGATTTTCCAGGTTTCTTGCAGCACTGCCTTCTCTGATCAGTATTTTCATTCCCAGCGATATCTTCTCCCTTGCTTCTTCTAGAGTGCTGCATTCATGATCTGTTGATATTCCTGAAAACACGTATTTCTTTAAATCTTCTCCCGATAAACCAGGAGCATGACCATCTACAGGCTTTCCCGCTTTCTTTGCAACATTAATTTTATCTATTACTTCTTTATCCCCATTTATAACTCCAGGAAAATTCATCATTTCCGATAAATAATGTATTTCTGGTCTTCCAAGCAATTCATATATATTATCAATGCTAACAGATCCACCGCTTGTTTCGTAATTAGTTGCAGGTACACACGAAGGGGCTCCAAAGTAAAATTTCACAGGGACAGTTCCTGCATTACTAATCATAAAATCAATTCCCTCAACACCGCAAACATTTGCTATTTCATGAGGATCAGAAACAACTGCAACAGTTCCGCTTTTTACTGCTTCAACAGCAAACGCAGCAGGTGTAACCATTGAGCTCTCAATATGAATATGAGAATCTATTAATCCAGGAATAATGAAAACATCCGAATCAAAATCACATTTTTCTATTCGTATTATCCTTCCCTTATCAATTGTTAATGAGGCTCCATAGATTTCACGAGTATGAATATCTACCAGCTTACCCGCAATTTTCATTTTTTAAAATAATTTTTTAAATATTTGTTCCACGTGGAACACTTTAACGACCCAGGTACATTAAAAGAATATTTACATCCGATGGAGATACTCCGCTTATTCTTCCTGCCTGACCAATATTTTCAGGACGAATTTTATCTAATTTTTGTCTTCCTTCTGTTGAAATAGAAACAAGCTCACTATAATTTATATCTGCCGGCAATTTTAAATTCTCAAGTCTCTTAATTTTCTCGGCAACATTCTTTTCTCTTTTTATATAACCTTCATACTTAATCCTGATTTCCGCAGACTCTGCCACTTCTTCAAATCTATCGGATTTCATCGCTTCTAATTTATCTCCGCCTTTAATTATCTTTAAGAGTTTTTTGATCTCTACCTGAGGACGTGCTGCGATATTAATTCCTTTTGTTTTCTGAACAATTCTTGTCGTGTTAACAGATTCCAACCAATCATTGATTTCCTCAGGATCGATACTTCTCTTTGCTAAAAAATCAACAATCTCATTTACCATTGATTCTTTATAATTTAATCTTTCTATCCTGACTTTATCTACTGTCCCTAGTTCATAAGCCTTTCTTGTTAACCTCTCATCAGCATTATCCTGTCGCAACAAAATTCTGTATTCAGCCCTTGAAGTAAACATCCTGTATGGCTCATCAACACCTTTAGTAACAAGATCATCTATAAGAACTCCAATATAGGATTCTTCTCTTCCCATAATAAATGGTTTCTTTCCGTAAATTTTATTGAAAGCATTAATCCCTGCTATGATACCCTGCGCTCCTGCTTCCTCATATCCGGTAGTTCCATTAATCTGTCCTGCGAAATATAAATTCTCAATGCGTTTTGTTTCCAGTGTGAACTTAAGTTGAGTAGGTTGAAAAAAATCATATTCTATTGCATACCCAGGACGAAAAATTTCCACCTTTTCCAATCCCTTTACTTTTCTTAACGCATTTAACTGTGTTTCCAGAGGAAGACTGCTTGAAAATCCATTTATATAATACTCTATCGTATCTGAACCCTCCGGTTCAATAAAGAGCTGATGTGAATCCTTTTCTCCAAATGTCACAATTTTGTCTTCAATGCTGGGGCAATATCTTGGACCCCTGCCTTTAATTTTACCAGTAAATAACGGACTAAATTCCAAGCCCTTTCTCAGCTTCTCATGCACTTCACTATTTGTATGTGTAATAAAACAGCTCCTCTCTTCTGCTATGTGGGCCTGATCATTCAGAAATGAAAATCCTCTTAGTTCATTATCACCTTTCTGTTCAGTCATTACGGAAAAATTAATTGTCCTCCCGTCAATTCTTGCACTGGTTCCGGTTTTCATTCTTTCAACAGTAAAACCTAAATTCTTAAGTTGCTCACTTAAACCGACTGAATGCTGATCACCAGATCTTCCTCCCTTTACATTTTTAAAGCCAACATGCATTAATCCATTAAGGAAAGTACCATTTGTAAGAATAACAGCCTTCGCATAGAACTTGTTACCAAAAGATGTTTCGACTCCTTTTACTGTACTGTCTTCTACAATAATACCAGTAGCTTGTTCCTGCCATATAAACAGATTATTTGTTTGCTCCAGGACTTTTCTCCATTCTATTGAGAATTTCTGTCTGTCACACTGTGCCCTGGGACTCCACATAGCAGGACCTTTTGACCTATTAAGCATCCTGAACTGTATCATGCTTCTGTCAGTAACCAGTCCGCTCATTCCTCCCAGCGCATCAATTTCTCTGACAATCTGACCTTTTGCTATTCCTCCCATTGCCGGATTACACGACATCTGAGCCAACTTAGTCATATCCATTGTAATCAGCAAAGTCTTTGCACCCATCTTTGCAGATATATGAGCAGCCTCACAACCAGCATGTCCTCCTCCAACGACTATTATATCATACCTGAATTCCATCATTTGTATTATAAAACTCTCTGATCCAATAATCCTCTACCTTATGCATACTATTTTTTTCTTCACTTGTCTTATCATCATACCCTGACAAATGAAGCAATCCATGAATCATTACTCTTATTATTTCATTATGTAAACTAACATTATAGTTATAGGCATTTCTTTTAACCGTATCTTTACTTACATAAACTTCTCCATTTACAGTGTTACCACTATTTGATTCAAAAGCAATAACATCAGTATTATAATTATGGTTCAGAAATTTCTTGTTCAATGCTTTAATAATATTATCCGTGGTAATGATAAAATTTATCTCGCCAGGAATCATTCCTTCGCTTCTCAGCAGTTTATCAAATAATATAACTGCCCTTCTCCAGCCTTTGAACCTGAAATTTGTTTTCTCGTAGAATATACGGATTTTCAAGATATGACATTATTAAAAATCATGGTCACAGCATTACCCTTCCTGCTATATTTAATTTCATCAGCAAGACGTGACATTAAGAATACACCGCGACCATTAACCTCTTCAAGATTCTCAGGAAATGTTGGGTCAGGTACCTTCTCCGGAGCAAATCCCTTTCCTTGATCTTTAACAACAATTTTCAGCTTATGATCTTTGAATTCAAAAGTAATATCCACAAATTTATCATCTGATAAATTATTACCATGAATAATAGCATTATTCACAGCCTCAAGAACAGAAATTAAAACCTTTCCGTAGCAATTATTTGAAATACCTACTTCGTTAGTAATTTCATCTACAGACTTTTCAACTACCCTGAGATTTGTCAGCTTCGATTCTATTCTTATCTTTTTCAGCATACCTGATTATGAAACTCCTTTATACTATAAAAAAAGAAAATTGTTACATATTATTTCATTTTTTTGAAAGCCACAATTCCGGATCCTGATATTTTTTATCATTTTCAAAAATCATAAATTTAAGCACACTATTATTATCCTTCGATTCCTTATAAACGTCACCAATAGTCTGTCTGACCGCAATTGCTTCTCCTGCTTTTACCTTCACATTTATCAGGTTTGCATATACTGAAAGGTATTTCCCATGTCTTATTATTACTGTCATATTTGCTCCTGGAATTGAAAAGACCTTCGCTACCTCACCTTTAAATACAGACTTTGCTGCTACTATTCCAGAGCTTGTTATCTCTATCCCAATATTATCTTCTGTGAGGTATTTGAATTCAGGATGTTTTTGAATTCCAAAATGACTCGTAACCACACCCTGATCTACAGGCCATGGTAATCTTCCCTTATTATCAAAAAAATTCTCTCCTATAAGCTTATGTTCTGCACTTATGTCTTTAACTGATGCCCTTCTTCTTTCTTCTTCAATCAACCTGTTAATTTCACTTTCAATCTTTTTTGCAATTTTTCGCTTCTCCTCTAATTCCTTTGAGAGTTGTTTTTCCTGTTTACCTAGCCTTCTTACAATGCTTTGTCTGGTAGTTTTCTCCTTTTGTAATTGTTCTTTCTGATACTCTTCCCTAGATTTTAAATCGGATATTCTTCCAAGATCCATCTGTAGCTTCTCTTTAGAAACTGATATCTGATCTCTCAATTCAATTATAATTTCTGCCTCCTTCCTTCTGAATTTCGTAATTTGCTGCAGATACTTCAGTCTTTTATATCCCTGGTTAAAATCTTTTGCTGAGAGAATATATACAAGTTCCGGATTCCCCTTTTTTGATCTATAAGAATTCAAAACAGCGTTCTTATAGTCCTTTTTTAACTCAGAAAGATCATCCTCCATCATTTCTATTGCTACAGTATTCAAGCCTATCCTGTAATTAAGCAAATCTATCTCCTCTTTCATGCCGGATAAAATCATCTCTCGTAACGATAATTTTTTATTTATTATCGACAGAGATTTCATACTTTCTGTCTTTTCCTTTGATGTAGATTTCAGCAGGTTATCTACATACGCAATTTCTTCAATAGTTTTCTTCCTCCTTTCCTCAAGCTCAGCCCTGGATTGGCAAAAAACAAATCCCGGAATAATAAAATTACATAATGCTATAATTAGTATTCTTTTCATTTTATCTCAACCTGTTCAAAATTTTTACCAGGTATAAATTCAATCTCTCCTTCATACGGAATCACAAGCTTTTTAATTTCAATTTTTACCAGTTCATACTCATTTATATTCCTTAATTCTATGTTCCTGAAGAAAACAAATCCCTCCTTCTTTTCTTTTCCGAAATAGTTAATCCTCAAATCTTTCCCCGAATCAGTTGATTCAACAGTAATCGTATTAATCTCTAATGCTTTACACTCAATAAGATAATCTACATTCCTACCACATACATTCGAAGTATAATATATCTTACCATTATTACAATTAAAAATCTCATTCTTACTTTTTAAATCTTCTATAAAGCCACCTGAAATAAGATAAATCAGTTCATTACCATATCCATACTTTTTTCTTAGCGCCTCCTCTGCACCGTAATACAACACCTTATTTAACCTGTCATTTACAAGTACGGAATCCTTTGTTAAAAATACCCTGGCTACTTCAATTCCTGTTTTTGATCTTATACTTATTAAGAATGAATCTGGTCTGTTAAATTTTACCGAAGCTATAAAGCTATTTTTTTCATTGTTTGTTAATACCTCAATATCAGCTCTTTGTATAAAAAAAGAACTCTGTGTCAAACCATTGTAATTGAACTTTAACTGCTTCTCATTTTCACTATTTCCCAATACACTTTTTCCATGTCGTCCGGTTACAGAACATCCTGCAAAAAAAATAAGAATTAAATATGGTACTAATGCTTTGTACAATTCCTTATCTCCTCCTGAAGTTCTTTTGTTCTAGTACTATCTATCTTCATAGCCATACTCCAGTTTTCAATTGCCTTATCACACTTTTTTAAGCTTTTCAGCATAAATGCATAATGTTCAAAATATTCAGCATTTTCAACTGAGTTTACAGATAAGATTTTCTCCATAATTTTCGCCGCATCCTTTATCCTTCCTCTCTTGTATAACACCCAGGCGTATGTATCGAGAAAGGTAGCATTGTCCTTTTCCTTCTCTATAACCTTTACAGCCATTTCTTCCGCTTTCTTAAGCTCCTTATTCTGTTCTGCCAGATAATATGCATAATTATTAAGAAGTGTTATGTCGTCACCGTCTATGCTAATCGCCTTCTCAAATGTATCGAAAGCTTTATCGTAGCTCTTCATCCTGTAATATGTGTCTGCCCTCATTGTCAGAACCTGCATAATATAGTCTTTATTATCACCAGCCAGAATTTCCGCCTTCCGAAGCTCTTCAATTGCTATTTCATATTTTCCACTTTCCAGTGCGCCATTTGCATACAGGACTTTTGCCAGAAAAGATCTGTTGAACTTTGAAGCACACTCTTCTCCTCTTATCATAAGTTTCTCATAATCACCTATTTTCATATATAATAAAAGTAATCTCTCCCACGCGTAATAGTTACCAGGATTTACTTCGATTATACCTTCAAGAATATTTATCGCTTCCTTATTCCTGTTAACATTATCAAGAAATTCAGGTCTAAGTAATGGGATTATGTCATCATTCTTATATGTAGCTTCCAGAACCATCAGGGCAAGTAAGATCCTGTCTGTTATTTCCGGCAAATTATCCTTACTCTCGATAAGCCTTGCAAACAATGCAAGTTTATCTTCCCGCTTAATCTCCATATTCAGAATAACCGGATTAAGCATAATGAACAAATCGTCATATTTTTTTTCCGTAAGTAAAAAATCACATACTGATATTTGTATCTGAGGATTATCCGGATTCTCATCTAACAATTTTTGATAAACCTCCTGTGCTTTAATTCCATCACCTTTCTCCCTGTAAACTTCAGCCATAAGAGCATAATATTCTACTTCCGCAG
Source organism: uncultured Rikenellaceae bacterium (assembly GCA_964387565.1). Lineage (GTDB taxonomy): Bacteria > Bacteroidota > Bacteroidia > Bacteroidales > VadinHA17 > LD21. The sequence goes on from CAYLYN010000058.1 coordinate 14,150, forward strand.
GGAAACTCTCTATAATATTTTTAGTCTTTGACAATGCTTCATCAAATCGCCCGGCAAGAACCAGACAGTGAATAAATGACGGCGTTATTGTCTCATTTATTCCATATTTAAATTCAAGATCCTTAAAAATCTCTATAGCCTTATTATAGTCTTTCTTTTCTGTATAGAGATTAGCGAGAGCCATTTTAATATTTTGTTTCTCAGGAAAATAGTCTGAAGCCTTCTCATAAACGTAGATTGCGCTGTCAATTTTTCCTTCCTGGTAATAAATACCAGATAGCATCATTGTGTACCATAAATTCCTATCATCTAACCTGTACGCCAGTCGGGCATATTTCTTACCATTATTCATGTCTCCAGAAGCAAGGACAATCTGTGCCATTTGATAATAGGCAGCATCACTTTCAGGATTTAATTTAACACATTGTTCCAGATATCTTAATGCATCTCCTCCATTCCCCAGGAGCTTCTGCTTTAACGCTTCGACATATACATAATCGAATGCTGCTTCATCAAACTTTTTAAGAGTTTTATCTTCACTTACCACATTTCTCTTTGAAGCACAGGAAGTTACCGACATTAAAATTATTAGAAATATTCCAAAAATATAATAGTTTATTCTCATAGCATGCTTTTTTGTTTTAAACCAATATCTCGCATCTCTCCTAAAATCATCCCCTTAAACACCAGATAGATCTCCTTTTTCTTTTATTAATATCTTTTAACTTATTATATTTTTTTTATCATATCTATCACATAACTGATATTGAAGATTCTGTGTTCTTCATTATTTGACCAATTTCATTCCTTTTTAAAGAATACAGTTAACAATTTGTCCCTGTACTGAGCATAAGCAATGAATAATCCTATTAATACCGTATTTATTAAGAATTCACTTATTAAATTTTCATAACTATAAGTCAGACCAAAAAGAACCATTGCTATAGCTATAATGAAATATGATAACAGCTTATTCATATCGTACCTGACTTTATAATGTTTTTCAGCAAAAATGAATGAAAATATTATCATTGTTCCGTATGAAGCTATATGAGCCCAGGCAGCAGCCATATATCCAAATTCAGGTATAAACAAAACATTGATTAAAATCGTAATTACAGCTCCAATTAACGTAATATAAACAGCGTACCTGGTGAGGTCGTTTAGTTTGTACCAGATACTGTGATTTATATAAATCCCATATAACAGATATGCCATACTAATTATTGGTACCACTGCCAGGGCATCTCTGTAATTTCGTCCGACAATATACTGGAAGCCTGTTATATACAGATTAATTCCCAGAAATACTATCAGCATTATAATGATAAAATACTTCATTACGAAGGCATAAGTCTCTTTAGCATTGCTTTGTTTAGCTCTCTCAAAGAAAAACGGCTCTGCTGCAAATCTGAACATCTGAATAAAAAGAGCCATTAGCACACCTATCTTATAAGCAGCTCCGTATTTACCAAGTAAAGAAAGTCCTTCTTCCTCTCCAATTATCCTTCTGAGAAGTATTTTATCAATTGCATCATTTATCGTACCGCTAAGTCCTGCTAGAAGCAATGGGTATGAATAATAAATCATTCTCTTCCACAGTTCGGTATTAAATATCAGCTTTGTTTTAATTATTACCGGAATAAGCATTACCAACGTTGCAGCGCTTGAAATCAGATTTGCGAGAAAAATGTAGCCGACTTTATAATCCGGGTTATATACTTTTCTAAACCAGCCTGAGCTGTTTTGATATATTTTTGGTGCTATCTGCAGCAGGAAAATAACAAGTCCAAGGGTAATTAAGACATTCAATATTTTTATTACACTAAAAGCCAGTGGCTTGTTTTCCTTTCTCAGTTTGGCAAATGGAATAGCGACAAAGGCATCAATAGCCACTATCCCCGCAAACATTCTTATATAATCATAGTGATTCCTGTAATTCATTACTGCAGAAACGGGCTCAATAAAAATATTCACCAGAATAACAAACAATAATGAACTGACAAACAAACTAATTAACGCTGTACTATAAACTTTTTCGGAATTTTCCTGTTCCTGAACAAAACGGAAGAATCCTGTCTCCATTCCATACGTAAGGACCACAAGTAAGACAACCATCCAGGCATATAATTCAGTAACAATACCATAGTCACTTGTGTTTGTAAAAATCCTTGTATAGAATGGAGTTAAAACCGCATAATGGAGAAAACGGGGAACAATTGTACCCAAACCATATACTAAAGTCTGACCAGCAAGTTTTTTTACCTCCTTCACTTCAAATAAGAATTTGCAAATATAGCTCTTATGAAAAAATCTATGTTCCCAATAACTATTTTAATATAAAACCCAAAATGCGAACCAATATTTTCCACTATCGTCCAAAGTTAAATATCTTTGCATTCGTATTTACAGAACGTTATTAACCAATTCTCAAATTTCATGAACATAAAACTGAACAGATTGATGGTCCTGACTTTTATTTTCCTGATGTCTGCCTGCGCTTCAACCGGATCAACTGATGATGTATATGTTACGATAAAGACTAATGTTGGCGACATTAAAGTAAAACTTTACAATGAAACTCCTTTGCACAGAGACAATTTCATAAAACTTGTAAATACAGGATTTTATGAAGGAATATCATTTCACAGAGTAATTAATGAATTTATGGTACAGGCAGGAGATCCGCTTACAAGAAGTGATTCGGAGACTCTTCCAGATTCGCTTAAAAACTATACAATACCTGCAGAATTCAATCCTTCATTGTTTCATAAAAAAGGAGCATTGGCTGCTGCCCGGCAGGGTAACGATATAAATCCCTATATGAGATCATCCGGAACACAGTTTTACATTGTCCAGGGCAAGAAATATAGTGATAATGAGCTAAATAATGCAGAGGTCAGGATTAACAGCCAGATCAAACAGGGCAAATTTAACATTCTTGTGAAAGAAACCGCAGATAGTCTCAGGTCGGTTTCATCCACAGCTTCTGATGCAGAAACTCAGGAGATAGCATCCCGCAAAATGTTTACATACCTTACAACCACACCTGATTTTAAGTTTACTCCTGAACAGCGAGCTGCTTATACTACAATAGGTGGCACTCCAAGGCTTGACGGTACTTATACAGTATTCGGCGAGGTTGTTGAGGGTCTTGATGTAGTTGACAGGATAGCTGCAGAGAAGACTGACCAGGCAGATAAGCCGGTAAATAATATAACTATTCTTAAAATGAAAGTTGTCAGAAAATAATTTATACTTGCATAAATAATCCAAGATAATGCTTGAAAAAATAAGTGACCTGTTGAAAGAAGTTTCTTCTTTCAATTCTGCTAATAAAGAAGACCTCGAGCAGTTCAGATTAAAATTTCTTAGTAAAAAGGGGCTTATATCTGAACTTTTTGAGGATTTCAGGTCTATTTCATCTGAAGATAAAAAAGTTGTTGGGCAGAGCCTCAATGTTCTTAAGCAGCAGGCTATTGAAAAGTACAATTCAATCAAATCAACGTTGTCTGTGACAGATGAAATACCTGAAGGAGATGATTTAAGCCGCCCTCCATATCCATATCATCCGGGTTCCCGTCATCCGATATCAATTGTAAGAAATGAAATTATCGAAATTTTTTCAAGGATTGGCTTTGTAGTATCTGAAGGTCCTGAAATTGAAGATGACGATCACGTATTTACAAAACTTAATTTTGCACCTGAACATCCTGCCAGGGATATGCAGGATACATTTTATATATCCCGCCAGTCGGTTGAAGATTCAAGTCCTCAGGATATACTTCTACGTACTCATACATCATCTGTACAGGTGAGGGTAATGCAGAATCAGAAACCACCAATACGAACAATTTCTCCTGGCAGAGTGTTCCGCAACGAGGCAATTTCCGCAAGGGCTCATTGTATCTTTCATCAGGTTGAAGGATTATATATCGATGAAAATGTTTCTTTTGCAGATCTCAAGCAAACACTTCTTTTCTTTTCAAGAGAAATGTTCGGTAAGGATACCGAGATAAGATTAAGACCATCTTACTTTCCTTTCACGGAACCCTCTGCAGAAATGGATGTAATCTGCAAAATATGCAGTGGAAAAGGATGCAATGTTTGTAAATATACCGGATGGCTTGAGGTTCTTGGTTGTGGTATGGTACATCCAAATGTTCTCGATTCCTGTAACATTGACAGTAATAAATATACAGGATTTGCATTCGGTATGGGAATTGAGAGATTAGCCATGTTGAAATATCAGGTAAATGACCTGCGTTTATATTTTGAAAATGATATCCGTTTCCTTGATCAGTTCAAAACAGCATATTGATTCACTGAACAGAAACTTGATTTTGAATGTTAATATGTAATATTCATTGAATGAAATGAAACAACATGAAAATAATATACCGCTTTGCACAAAGTGCTCATTAGAATCTGATGGTATTTTCAGGAATCTTACATCTGAGGAGACTGACATTCTAAACTATGAAAAGGATTTCAGGCAGTACAGGAGAGGTGATGTTCTTTACCAGGAAGGCAATCGTATAAGCGGGTTTTTCTGTGTTTGCGGAGGTATTATTAAAGTCTTTAAAACAGGATTTGATGGTAAGGAACAGATAATAAGGTTCGCAAAAAAGGGGGATATTATTGCATATCGCAGTGTTTTAAGCAATGAGCTGGCATGTACTTCGGCAAAAGTAATTGAAGATTGCCAGGTTTGTTTTATCCCTTCTGAAATTCTTATTTCCTTTATTAAATCAAATTCCACCTTTGCCCTTGATCTGATAAGGCTTGCATGCCATGAGCTCGGGGAAGCAAATTCCTTTATCACAGATATAGCACAAAAAACAGTAAGAGAGCGACTTGCAGAAGTTCTTCTTCTTCTTGTAAATGACTTTGGTGTTGATAATGACAAGTTCCTTAAAATATCTCTTACCCGTGAAGAACTGGCAAATATAGTTGGTACAGCAACTGAATCTGTGATCAGGCTGTTATCTGAATTTAAAACGGACAGGCTTGTTGAACTCAGCGGCAGAAAAATTAAAATACTCAATGCCAAGGGTCTTGAGAAGATCAGCAATGTCTATAACTGATTAATAATCCCTTCAGAAAAGAGTACCTGTATCCCCTCTTCTGAATTGCTTTCCAAGATGCCTGTAAGCATGTTCGGTGGCCTCTCTTCCACGCGGTGTTCTTTTCAGATATCCTTCCTTGATAAGGAAAGGTTCATAGACTTCTTCTATGGTTCCGCTTTCTTCTCCAACAGCAGTGGAAATTGTATTTATTCCTACAGGGCCTCCATTAAATTTTTCTATTATAGCTGAAAGGATCCTGTTGTCCATCTCATCAAGTCCATGCTGATCAATATTAAGAGCCTTCAGACCATACCTGGTTATATCAAGATCTATTTCACCTGATCCCTTTACCTGGGCAAAATCGCGTATTCTTCTTAAAAGAGCATTTGCAATCCTTGGTGTTCCCCTGCTTCTGCGCGAAATTTCATCTGCAGCTGATTCATTTATTTTTACATTCAGTATGCCTGCAGATCTTTTTATGATACCTGCCAGGATCTCATGATCATAATATTCAAGATGGAACTTTATGCCAAACCTTGCTCTTAATGGACTTGTAAGAAGACCTGACCTTGTTGTGGCACCTATCAGAGTGAAATTATTAAGAGTCAACTGTACCGACCTGGCGCTGGGTCCTTTATCTATCATAATATCTATCTGGAAGTCTTCCATGGCAGAGTAAAGATACTCCTCAACCACAGGACTAAGACGATGAATTTCATCAATAAAAAGGACATCACCATCCTGCAGGTTCGTCAGAAGTCCTGCAAGATCTCCCGGTTTATCAAGAACCGGACCTGAAGTTACCCTCATATTTACCTGCAGTTCATTTGATATTATAGCAGCCAGAGTTGTTTTTCCGAGTCCCGGAGGGCCATGTAGCAGAACGTGATCAAGAGATTCTCCTCTTTGTTTTGCAGCAGTTACAAATACTTCAAGGTTTTCAATAACCTGTTTCTGCCCTTTGAAATCAGTAAAGCTCAGAGGACGAAGTTGTTTTTCAAACTCCTTATCGGTTAAGGAAATGCTCTCTTTTCTGAGCTCCAGGTTGTCCTCCATTTGAAATTCTCTACTTTATCAGTTTGACATCGCTCTCAGGCAGTTTAATTCTAACACCATTGATTGATGTTTCAACATCATCTTTATATGTAATTACCAGTATAACATTGCCTTCTTCATCAAATTTCTTCCACGCTTTTTGCCTGATTCCCGCTTCAAAATGCTGTTCTTCCTTTATTTTTCCATTTTCATAATAGTACCTGTGTTCACCATCAGGATTTCCCTGAACAAAACTTCCTTTAAATTTAACTCTTCCGTCCGGGTAATAGCCTTTCCACATGCCGTCTTTAAGTCCGGTGATATACTTGCCCTCTTCTGTATAATCACCCGATTTATATTTCCACTCTCCATTTTTTTCTCCATCAATATACTGGCCTTGTGTTATTATTTCGCCATTTTCAGAATATTCAGTAGTTGCACCATCACGTCTTCCCTGAAAATATTCCTCTTCTCTGAGAAGTTGTCCGCTTTCATAGTACCACTTCCATAGTCCGTCAGGTCTGCCGCTGTTAAAAGAACCGGTCTGTTCAATTTTTCCGGACTGATTATAGAATTTCCAGGCACCGGTTTTTCTGTTTTCAATGTACTGACCTTCTGCCTGAGTTTTACCATCAGGATATAAGTCTTTCCATTTACCATTAAAGTTACCAGCTTCATTAACTATTCCTTCTGATAAAAGGAGACCATTATCATTATATATGTAAGCATTTATAACCTTCCCGTCCTTTCCATATTCCCTGTGTACTCCAACCGGTATTTTTTCTCTGTATGGACCACTATATATGAGATTACCATCAGAATCATATCTATTAACTATTTCTATATCAGGAGCATCATCAACACTTGATTTTACAATTGATCCATTTTCATAAAGCATGGTGAGAATCAGCTTTCCCCTGCTATCATATTCTTTATAGTAACCATGCATAAGGTCATCCTTATATGTCTTTTCTGATTTTATATTTCCATTAGGATAAAACTCTTTCCATTCTCCCTGCCTGAATCCTTTACTGTCTATCCTGTTTATCCTTTCGCGGCTTATAAGGAAATCATTATTATATTCATATAAAGTAATTATGTTTCCATCCCTGTCGTATTCCTTTGAAAGACCCTCTTTTTTCCCGCCGTTGTATAGAATGGTTTGCTGCACTTTTCCATCAGGATAATAGATGTATGCGGTTCCTTCTTTCCTGTCTCCTGCATATAGCTCTTTTGACCATACATAAACACCTTTTGATGGTTCTTTCCTGTATTTATAATACCAGCCATTTTTCTTGCCAAGCAGGTAATTTATCTTTTCTGTAGTGTCTCCTGCCTGGTCGAAGAAAATCCAGACACTGTCAAGCAAAAATGTAGTTCTTTTTCCTTCAGACTTTTTTACACCGGTAACATAATAACTCTTCCAGAAACCATCAGGTTTTCCGTTTTTAATATAGCCTTCGCTTGATATGGCACCATTCGGATATTTAAAAATATGATATCCATCCTCTATTTCTGAGCTACTTTCCTGTGCATTTACAAAGCAAAAAAACGAGATAAAAAAAACAGAAGTTAAAAACCTTTTCATAAACTACAATCCTAGTTTCTTTGATATTTCCATCATTCTTAAAATAGGTCTCTGAGCCTTCTTAAGTGTATCTCTTTCAATAATAATTTCAAAAGTTTCATCATGAAGAGACCGGTAAATCTTCTCAAGCGAAATTAGTTTCATAAAATTACATTCACTGCAACCACATGTTGAATCTTTAGGAGGTGCTGGTATAAATGTTTTATCAGGATTTTCCCTTTTCATCTGATGAATTATTCCGGCTTCAGTTGCTACAATAAAAGTTTTAGCTTTATCATTCTTCGTATATTGAAGCAATGATGATGTTGATCCTATAAAATCTGCAACCATTCTTACCGGGAGTTCACACTCAGGGTGCACTATAAGGCTTGCGTCAGGGTAATCATTCTTTAGCTTAATTATTGCCTCAAGTGAAAATTCTTCATGAACATGGCATGCACCATTCCATACAATAATATCACGTCCTGTTTTATTAAGTACGTAATTACCAAGATTACGATCAGGACCAAAAATTATTTTCTCATCAGCAGGTAATGATTGAACAATCTGTACAGCATTGCTTGATGTGCAAATTATGTCAGACATTGCCTTTATCTCTGCACTTGTATTTACGTATGTAACAACAGTCCTGCCAGGGTTATCACTGATGAATTTCCTGAAATCCTCTTCCTTGCATGAATCTGCCAGGGAACATCCTGCATTAATATCAGGCAATAATACTTTCTTTTCGGGAGCAAGAATTTTTGCTGTTTCGGCCATAAATTTCACCCCGGCAAAAAGTATAATATCAGCATTGTTGGAGGCTGCCTTTTGAGATAAAGCGAGACTATCACCTACAAAATCTGCTATATCCTGTATATCACCAGTCTGATAATAATGTGCAAGTATTATTGCATTCTTTTCAGCCCTCAGTTTACTTATCCCTTCTATATACTCCTCAGCTCTAAGATGCTTCATTTAAACAATAGTATTTATTTGGTATAAACTTAATCAATAATGTTGTTTTGTTTTAATATAAATCAGGTTTTGAACTATTATTAACAATATAATATTTTAAGAAAATGATAAAT
>CAYLYN010000059.1:0-22890 GCA_964387565.1 uncultured Rikenellaceae bacterium
CCCCTTCAAAGGGGGAATTTTATCCTCCGACTTCGGACTTCGGACTTCCCGCTTCCTTCCAGAAAACATCCCCCTGGCCCCGTTGGCTTCGCCGATCCCGCAAGCGGGATTCAAAGGGGGAATTTTTTCCTCCGGCTTCCGACTTCCTCACCCCTCACTCCTTCCCCAGTGTCTCCGCAGCATCGATCCTCGTGGCAATCAGTGCCGGGATCCAGCTGCTTAACATCCACAGCAGCGGGGAAAGGATTAATGTATAATAAAATAAAGTCCATACCGGCTTTATATTCTGCGCCGTAAACCTGAAAATTTCCTTCCCGAAGTATTCCGCCGTCATATGTCCCAGGATGAATCCGATAATCCCGCCTGCCAGTCCAAGGATAAATGCCTTGGCAAGGATGGTGAAAATTATTGATGAGGAGCTCTTGCCAATAGCCTTAAAAAGACCTATTTCCTTCCTCCTTATATTAACATTCTGATAAAACAGCAGCCCTGTAATCAGCAGACATGATATAACCACAAACGGGATTATAAAAGCTCCATACTTGTTCATCATAAGACGCTGATTTTCACGTGCATCGGCAATACTGCTGATCTCTGTGACCTCGAGGTCCGAAAATATTGCCTGGACCTGGTTCCTGGCATTTTTTATCCTGCCGTCATTACAGACACATCCGAGGGCTTCAATCTTGTTTATCTTACCCTGCAAACCTGTAAGCTGCTGAAGATCCTCAAGGTTGAAGGCAACACCCATATCCATCATTCCTCTTCCCTCTTCATGTATTACGGATACAGGAAAACTATACTCCTTTCCGTCAACACCTTCTATTACAAAAGGAGCATCGGGAGGGATGTTTTTCGCAACCTGGGCTCCAAGCTGCACCGTGCCCTTTTTAACATCAAATCCCATGATCTCCTGCCTTGACAGGTATTTTTGCTGTGCCTCATCCTTATATCCGAATAATACTATCTGGTGTGTCGACCCGTTCGGATCTTTCCAGTCGGGGAACCTGATCTGCAATACACCTGTAAGATGCCTTACAGCATCAAAGGTTTTTGATTCCGCCAGAACATCAACATAATTATCAGGAAAGGTACCTGTATTGTTTACTGAATAAAAATCGATAAGGTTGGTCCCTTTGGGAAAGATATAAAGATTAAGACCCTGCTCCCTCATTATTTTACGTGTTTCATCCTCGCTGGCTTTACTCAGGGTATATATGGCCACTGATACAGTACCGGCTATTATAACAGTAAACAGGATAAGAACAGAAGTCAGCCTCCTGTACCACATCTCTTTTAACACCAGGATCAATGGATTCATTATTCCTTACTTTTTATTTTTTTTACAACAAATAGTGTCAGTACTCCAACTGTTAATAAAATAACAGCAAATGTCGCTATGAATGATATTTTAAGTGAATTATCATCTTTCATTTCAATCTTCTGCGGCTGAATGGTTGTCAGGCCCTCCTTCTGATCGGTGAGCCATTTGGGCAGGCGTCTGCTATTAACAGTATCATATGAAATGGTGTCATCCTGCATTTACTCGCCCAGCAATGGATTGTCATCAATGATCTTATTCAGAAGAGCAGGCCTGGGATTTTCCCATTTATCTGTAAAGAGAATATCGGTTCCCGGAAGATCATCCTTGATCAGGCAGCTGCATTCAGCAGTCAGGTAATCGATCATAAGGCTGATATTCTCTTCTGTTATCCCTCTTCCAAGCAGAGGTTCGAGGGCTTTAAATTTCCCAAAAACACCGAACAGCATAGGTTCCCTGTAGTTTTTCAGATCATCCTCAACATTGAGGAGCATATTTGCAAAGTGTGCCTCCTCAGTGCTGTTACGGTTCAGTTCAACAACAGTAATAATACCTCCGAAGGGAGATGCATCAAGGCTCTTTTTCAATATCATCATCCCCCTGTCATCCTTCTCTTTAATACTTGTTTTTAAATAAACCATAACGCAGAGCTTTCCGTCCATCAGCTCTGCAGCGACCTTCTCACGAAGTGGCGACGAAGTAAGATCCTTCAGCACGGCAGGATCACTGTATTTTGAAAAAAGACGATCTTCGTAATACAATCCGTAATATGGTGCCGCTATGTCATTTCTTTCAGCAGTTTTGAAGCTGATATTGGCATTTTTTATTTTTTCGGCGATAGCGTGATTCTGCTTTATGATATTTTCATCCGGCGGACCATTATGAAAATAGACAAGTGTATACTGGGTGGGCAATGCATTCAGCAGCACCCATTCAGATACTCTTGTTGTACAGGCAAGGCTTAAAATCCCTGCCACTACTAATATTTTCAGATAACGCTGTTTCATCTGATGCTCAATTTGTCCTGTACATTCTCCTCTAAAAGCTCGATGCCCGAAAGAATTGTATTTCCCTTTTCAGGGATCATTTCGATCTTAAGGGTCTTTCCTGCCCTGATGCCGGAGAATGTTTTAATTATCTCCTTATCCTTTTTCCCTGTCTGGGCTATAATATCGAAATCATCAAGAACCTTACTCTCCTGGACTCTTACATCAAAGATCCTTTGTCCGGTATTCATGTTCTCCGGTTCGGAAAAATAAAGATTGATTTTATATGTTGTTTCAGTAATCTCTTTTTCAGATGAGAGTTCTATCTCAATACTTCTTACACCTTCTATCGCGCTTGCACTTACCCATGGTGTATTTTCCGAAATAACAGATATCGGGTCTTTCCTTATCTCCCTGTAACCTGCTGTATCAATCTTAACAGGGATCTCCGGTGATGCTCCCCCTTTTGCCGGGTATTCTATCCACAGAACATTTTTGTCAGAGGTTCTGTCGCCCGGGGCATTCAGGTTCAATCCAAGCTTTTTGATCTTTTTCCCGCTCCACTTATAATTGCTGTTTGCCCAGTAGGTCATCCATGGCATATTGATAAGGGCAAGAGATGTCTGGTTCTGGTAAGGACACTGGCAGGTACGGGTGTAATCGGGAGAGTTAAGCACTCCGTCGGCCACAATAAGGTTTGCAGAGCAGCTCGATTTCCATCCTCCAAGACTGCCTGTCCCGTCAAACAGATCGAGATTTACAAATCCTGCAGATGCTGAACGGAATGTAAGAAGATGCTCGCTTGCGACAACAAACCCGCAGCCATACTCCCGTTTATAGCCCCACTTCCGCTCCTCACCCGTTAACGGATCCTCCTCAACGAGTGGTTCACCTGTTAAAAGGCTGAACCCTTCTCCTTCAGTATAGATCTTATCTCCATGAAGGATGGGCGGATTGGCATATTTTACTGGTTTATCCCAGACCTTCTCCCTTGTTGTGATATCATAAACTATCATCCGGTTGCCATTCTCCCCTGTCAGCATATCCCTCGACGGACGTGTAGCCTGCAGCAGGTAATTATACTCGGCTGAATATCCCAGCCAGGTACCGAAAATATCCTTTTTCTCCTCGTTAACTATTTTACCTGTTTTGATATCGATATAGAGCAGTCTTGATCCGGCAGGTGGCGGTTCTCCACGCCGCTTAAGTTTCGTTTCAAGATTCTGTGGCAGCTTGTCGAGGCAGAAAAGCATCTCTCCTCCGCATATTATTGAATTATGAATGAATCCCTGGTTAGCCTTAATGCTCCATAATCTTTCGCCACTGAATCTGTCCATTATAACCAGCTCCCTGCTCGCTGTAAGATCATAATCAGTGAATTTCCTGTTCTCAACCTTTTCATCCGGGTCACGTATTTCGGGAAAATCGGCAAATTCATTTCCAAGTATCAGGTAATTGTTAAAAACTCCGATATACCCAAGTCGCTGTGTCAGCGGATCTCCGGTGTTAAAACTCTTCACAAGCTCACCCGTCCGGATATCTATTAGGTGACACATATTACTCTCGATCACATACACATATTCGCTTGTCACGACGAAATTTGTTCCACGGGCATTTGCCCCCGGCAGATGTTCCTGGTTATATTTCGTACTTAGAGGATTCTCCTCATCATAGGTTTCATCGTAATAAATCATCCAGTTATCATCCATGAGCTTTTCAAATTCCCTCTCCCATAACACCCTGCCGGTATAGACATCCCTGGCACTTATACTGTTCATCCCTTCAATAATAAGCCTGCCGTCTATTACCTGTTCACCCGGGCCATGTCCATGCCGGGGTAAAACATCCATATTTGAATTCCCTCCGAACCAGAGTATGCCCAGCGGTGCTTTTACCCTTTTGTCATCTGATTTTATTGTATTGGCAATATCTCCATAGTTATGGGTCCAGCTGTCTGCTCCCTCAAGCGCTCCGTTTCGTGACACCAGGGAATGACCTTTTGCCATAGTATACTGAGCACCATAAAGATTAATTTCGTTTAACAAAGCTGTCAGTTTCTTCTGCTGCCGGTTATTTGTTTTGATCCATATCTTTCCATCATATGGCCGGGCAGACTCAAAAATGGTTTTAACAATGTCTCTGTCAAAATCCTTAAGATAGTTCGGATCATTTATTATTGTAAGGGAAGAGAAGTATTTCGGCAACAGGGGAAAGTCCTTATCCATATACAGAAAACACAACCTGTCTGCCTTAACACCCAGCCTGTCAAAATAGTTCCTCAGTGAAGAAATTCTTAATGAATCGCTGTCAAAAGCAATAAGCGACATTGTTGTTCCTGAAATCAGTCCTTCCAGAAGGTCTGCATTCTTAGTCCCGAATATGACCCCATAACCATCTTTGACACCTGTGCTGCTTATTATCTGTTCTGCCTCCTCTGACCTGTTTAAGATATTTACTTCACTTCTGTCTGTAATTGCAACTGACGATACCGGGCTCTCCCCATACACAAGGATGTCGCCCTTATCTGACACTGCTATCAGTTTCCCGTTAGCAGCAACAAGCCTTTCTATATTCTGCTCCGTCTGAACGTTCCATATCTTCTGAGGCTTGTTATCAGTGATCCTGATGGCTGTAATGCCAGTACTGTCAGCAGCATACAGACAATCGCCAGCTTTGATAAGATCATTTGTTGCCGCGAATTCGCTTTCCCACAGGGTTTCTGCTTTATTATCAGCGCCCAGATGCGAGGCCGAGATACTCCTGCCTGAAAAATAGAATGTATCACTGTCAATTACTGGATATTCACCGGCATCTGCTTTAAGCCTTTTTCCTGTTTGAGAATCATACATATAGGTCATGCGTAACCTGTGATGATTGAAAAATACCCTGTCGTTACTGAAGGTAAATGCGCCTCCTGTTTTGCCACTTTCAGCCAGCTTATAGTAGAGCTCTTCTCCCGTTTTAAGGTCGAAGGCAGCAGGGACCGACCGTCCGCCTGCAACAAGTAAACGGCTGCCACTGATCGTAAATGCTCCCTGTGGTGCAACATCGGCAAATGCAGGTGAGCTGTGAGGCTGAAGAATATAATTACTGCCTGTACCCTCGTTCTTCCACACTATCTCACCCGACTCAGCATCAATGGCATAAATGAAGGTTCCCATAAGTGGAAATATGCTGGCAGCAGTATAGATAATATCGTCCTTTATCACAATTCCGCCGCGGGCAGGCCACATTGAGATCAGTCTTTTGTTACCGAGAAGCTTATTTGCTGCAGGAGCAAGTGATAACTTCCAGATTAGAGCTCCTGTATTTGCATCAAGGCAGTAACAAAAACCATCGTCACCGGTGAAATAAATTTTCCCTTTATTTGATGCCAGGGGCAGTCTTACCGGGCCATCAGCATAGAAATGCCATAACTCCTGACCTGTATTCAGATCAAGAGCAACTACTTTGTCCTGATCATTGAATCCTAAAAAGATCTTATTGCCAACTACAATTGGCTCAAATAACCTGTCAAACTGCATCAGGTTCTGGTTAAGTGGATCGTCCCATACAGGAATCCTTGCTGAATATTTCACATGCCATTGCAGATAGAGCTTGTCTGCAAGTTGTTCAGGTGATGCTGCCGTTCTTCCATAATCGTACCTCCACATCGGCCAGTCGGAATGCTGTGACTTTAAACCCAGTGTAAGCATTAAAAAAAGAGAAGCGATATAAATCCTCATCCTCAACTATTCATTACAGATCCAGACAAAGAAAATCATTTTTTCTCAAAAACATTGCCCTTCTTATCGCTTGCCACAACCCACCTCAGACCTGAAATAATAAGCATGTCCTGGGTTGCATCGCCGAACACATGCCTGTCATGGCCCATATTCATGTATATCATCCTGTAATCTGTATTGGTCCATACAACAGGAAGGTCTCCGTCCGGGATTATATCTTTTAGTCCCAGAGGATAATTATCGGGAGAAAGCGAAACCAGGACTTTGATATTCTTCCTTTCACGCGGACTGGGCTTCCACTGGTACCACTCATTTATCGGTGAGATAAATGTTTCCGGAAGACCTCGCGTTACCGGATGATTCATGTCATCAACAACCAGCTTTGCAGGCATGGGAGGCCAGTTGTTGCGGTAAAATACTCCACCCCCGAGAAAATCAAGAAGCCAGGGCCAATTGGTCCCTTTGTCATTATAAGCTGATACATGAAATCCGAACCAGCCCCCGCCGTTTTCCATATATTTCTGAAACGCCTCCCTTTGTGCCGGGCTGTGAGGAAAATCGTTTATCATCATCACAAGTGAATAATCTTTCAGCTTATCATCATTCAGGTCGGACATTTTACTTGTTGTGTCAAAGACAAAGCCATTTCCTTTTGTGAGTTCCTTAAAGAACTTAATGGCCTCTGTGGCAAACTCAACATGATCCTTTTCAACCCTGTTCGAATAAAACGCCAGCACCTTAAACCTCGGAAACTGCCCTTCGACTGTAAAGAAAATGAGCAGCAAAAAAGTTGTCAGAACTGACACCTGCAACAATCTATTATTCTTCATATTATAACAAATATAATTTATCTTTCACAATCACCGATTACCGTCCCGATAGCTATCGGGAACCGATCACCGATCACCCTTCCTCTACCTCCCCGCAGCCCAATCTATTGCATTTGAAAACATCCTTGTAAAATCCTTATTCTTAAGAAGTGAGCCGTCATGTCCCATCAGGAAATAGACATTCCTTGCTTTCATCTTCTCATTAACCCAAACAACGGGGTGGTCACCCATCTTAATATTGGATACCGGTTTATAGGACGATTCGTCCACCGTTGCCAGCACACGAACATTTGGTCTCGGGCTTTTATTGAAGGTGTACCACTCGTCATCATCAAGGACAAAGGTTTTTGATACACCCTTCATAACCGGGTGTTTTGCATCTTCAACAATTACCTTTCCTGAAGCTTTTGCAGCAATATAATTATCAAACCTGATCCCCCCCATGAAATCAGAGAACCATGTCCACATGGGATAGCCATCGAACTCACCGAGCAGTGTTGCATGGTGAAAGCCTACCCAGCCTCCACGGCCCTCTTCAATATATTTCACAAAAGCCGACATTGCTTTTTCAGGCCAAGTATATGGCGGAAAGTCGAGCTGGATAAAGAGTTTAAAGGCGGAAAGGTAAGCCTCATCAATAACATCAGCCCTGTTGATCACTGTTATCTCAAAGTTCTTCTCATCAGAATATTTATAGAGCCATTCGAGAGCCGGTTTTGTAAATCTTTCATGCTGTCCACCCCTTTCTGTAAGAACAAGCGCCCTGAAATCAGGTTTTTTTACAGGTGATGCAGCCCATAATATCGCATCTCGCAAAAGGATAGTATAGTTTGGATCGGTACAGGCAGTTGTATCATGACCGATCCCTATGTACACAGCCCTTTTAA
Source organism: uncultured Rikenellaceae bacterium (assembly GCA_964387565.1). Lineage (GTDB taxonomy): Bacteria > Bacteroidota > Bacteroidia > Bacteroidales > VadinHA17 > LD21. Next base: position 7,750 of record CAYLYN010000059.1, read on the forward strand.
ATTCCGGGGTTATCCATATCATTGGATGATCGCCCATAGGAATTGCAGGTTTATAGGAAGTCTCATCTGCTGTTGCAAGTACGTGAACATTTGGCCTCGGACTCTTATCGAATTCATACCACTCATCATAAAAACTGAAAGAGGCCGGAAGGTTTCTTGTGACAGGATGATTCCTGTCTTCCACTAAAATTGTACCTGTCTGCCTGGCCGGATGTGGCGAATAAATGACTCCTCCCATCAGTTTCTCAAACCATTTCCAGTAAGGAGCATCAGGACCCTTGAACTGGGTTCCTGTTAATCCGGCAGCATGGACTCCCACCCAGCCCTTGCCGCTAATGATAAACTTCTGAAGGGCTGCCTGCTGCGACTGTGTCATATCGAATGGTGCCAGGTGCATCTGTACAAACACCTGGTAGTGCGACAGGTTTTCATCGTTTATAAGAGAAGCATCCCTTGAAACGACAACCTCGAAATTATTTTCAGCGGCTATCCTTTCGAGCCAGGCTTTCGATCTGATGATCATCGGATCGTGATCAGGATCGGCTGAAGCAACTGCCAGCACTCTGAAAGCAGGTTTCTGTGAAAATACAGAAGCGCCGGTTACTGCCATTATAACAGAAAGGACCAGGATTTTTAGCACATTTTGCAAATGACTTGATTTCATAATATTAAAACTAACAGTATCGGGTTCACTAACCTCATATGTTTTGCCTTTCTCTGTGTTTCTCTGTGCTCCCGATAATTATCGGGACTCTGTGAATCTCTGTGTAACGTAATTAAAGAACTAACACAGAGGGCCCGGAGGTTTCACAGAGTTCCACAGAGGACTTTTCATATGCCCTATTATTGGGTTTTAACAACATACAATCCTTTCCTGCCAGTAACAAACAAAGATTTCTTATCCTTTCCCCCAAAGGCAATTGAATCAGGTCGTTCCGGAATGTGTATGAGCTCCTTCTGCCTGCCCTATTTGACACCTGGCTTCTTATCATAGACTTTAACATAATCGACAAGAACGAACTTCGGAAGTTCATCCATGTTTATTGTTCCGGCCCATGGAGCTGCTTCTGCAGTCAGTTTTATGTAGTTAGGAACCTCACATACTCCCCCGGCTGAAGTTCTCCATTTTTCAACATCATCTATATAAAAAACATATTCATCTTTTTTCCATTCAAGTGCAAACGTATGAAAATCACCATCATAAATATTTGTCCCTGGATAAGACATCCCTTCCGACTTGTGCCCGTCGCCATAACCATCCCAGTGCAATGCACTATTAGCCTTTCCCTCCTGGTTTTTAATAGACTCAATTATATCTATCTCCGTTCCGTCCTTGCCCGAATCATTTACAGTGCTTCCCGGCCCGTACATCAGCCAGAATGCACCCCAGGTACCGCTGCAAACCGGAAACTTTATTCTTGATTCAAAATAGCCATAGGCCTTCTGGTATCGGCCTCTTGTGCGGATCCCACCGGTATACACATAATTTTCAAGTGAATCGTGGGGAGTGATTGCCAGTACGAGATTGCCGTTTTCAACATAACTGTTTTCGTCTTTCCATTCAGATGCGCCCTGCCGTTCAACCTCAGGGCATTTCTCCCATCTGGAATCATCAATTGCTGATCCGTCAAAATTTTCTTCAAAGAGCAGCTGTGCTTCTTCTGCCTTTTTTGAACAGGTGCATTCACTTAACAGGAAAAGATTTGCAGCAAATAGAATGAGTATAAAGTTTTTCATAAGCAAATGATTTTTTCAGATTATTGAAATAAAACTAACTGATTCGAAATGTAAGTTAAAACAATGTAATTGCCAACATCCTCATTGTTAAAATATTATAATTCCAGTCAATTGACTGAATTAAAGCGAAACATTTATCTGACCACAAAGACAACCATGGATAATTGAAATGGAACAATATTAAATTATATAATTATCTCAACATATTAACTCCCTTCTAAATTCCTGCCTATACTCAGTAAAAATAGGATATTAGCTATTTATCTGAGCAACACTTTCTTTGTAAAACAGAAAAATGATTGGGGGCATAGCAGTTGATCCGGTATAGTATAATTGCATGAAAGTGTATAATAAGTCGAGGCTTTCTCATAAGTCGAATCCAATTAACCACAAATCCCTTTAGCTATGGGGACGCTATGATATTACGTAAAAAACGCAAAGGTTTGATAAACATAATTTTAACTTCGTGAGCCGTGCGCCGTGCGTCGTGAGCCTCACATCTCAATATCATACTCCCCAAGCTGCAACGGATACCTGCCATATTCGCGTACCAGCTTTACGATATAATCATAGGTCTTTCCCGAAACTGCACTCGACACAGAATGGTCCGACTGAAAAATGAAGCCACCCCCCTTGCCTGCATTCAGTTTTTTAAGTGTCTCCTTTTTAATCAGTTCCAAATCATTTGTCTCCCAGACCAGAATGTCGTTGTTACCGCAATAACCGATCCTGTTCCTGTACAGACGTTTAAGTTTTATAGCATCCATTTCGGCTTTTACTTCAAGAGGATTATATGCATCAAGTCCCATGTCGCAGAAATCTTCCAGGATTGCATTTACATTTCCGCAGCCATGATAAATTACCGGCAGATTATTCCTGTGACATTCATCGATCATTTTACTTACCCAGGGTCTGAAATATTCACGCCAGTAATCAGGATCAAAAAGCATTGACTGCTTATAGGCCACATCTCCCCAGATAACAAAGCCATCAAGCAGGCCCTCTGCTGCCTTCAGCTGGGCAATCGTGCAGTCGAGATAAAACTTCCCTATCCTGTTTATCACTGCTCCAAGTCTTTCAGGATACATCCCTATCCAGAACAGGAAATTCTCCTGACCGATAAGTCTTGTCAGGCATTCAGAGCTCTCAATGATACTTCCATATACAGGAAAATCAGGCCTCAGTTTTTTAACTGTTTCTATCCAGGCAGGGGAGTTTCTCTCGAAACCATCGCCTACACCTGCTATCTGGTTGTCGCCGGGAGAGAAGAACCTCCCGGGATCAGCGGGGTCATCAAAAACCAGGTCTTCCAGTTTCTCTATTGTATCTGTATCAAAGGAAAGCCATTCCGGCATAGGGGCATTGAACTTTTTTCTTACTGTTGCCAGGAACCCGGTTTTTATAACAACCTCCTCACTGTTCTCCCTTAATGTTTCGAATGGCCTTATAAAGGGATCCATATTGGGAGTAGTGACTATCCAGTCGAGATCATAATAGTAATAGGGATCTGCATCTTCAGGCAGGTTTAATTCCTGTCTCCACCTCTTAATGAAACCTCCCCAGAAAAAATCACTTACCGGGATCCTGTCCGGCTCCATATGATTCAATGCCTTGTTCATCCTATCCAGCTTGGCAAGACAGTTTTCCGTTCGTTCCATATCAAAGAGGTTTAATTAATAATTCCTCGCCGGCAGTTGTTTCAAGAATAATCTTTTTTGTCTTAACCTCCAATACCTTATCTCCTTTTATAACCTTTGCTCCTCTGGTCCAGGGATTAATTACAGTCAGGATGTTTCCTTTTTCACTTATTATCTTCACAAACTCTGTCTTCCCCTGCTTCATCCTTGAGTCGACCAGGAATGCACCTGCAGCCCTTAGATCACTGAATTCAGCATCCTTATCCGCGGGCCAGTTGGGGAATAATCTGATCTCACCGTTATAGCTTTGCATCAGGCACTCATTTATTACTGCAGGCAGTGCAAAATTTTCAAACCATACTCCCATGTGGTCCATAAAACCATAATTACCAAAATCGTTATAACGACCGTGGACCTGTATAGCCCTGTCTGATGCTGTACCATTTGGCAGAAGGCAGTAGTTTATCTGGCGTTTAAACTTCTCAAGGTCAAGTATCCCGATCCTGGCGGCCTGAATATTCTTGAATACCAGGTCATTGCCGCCCTCATTCTGCTGATTGAGGAAGGTATTCTTAACAAGTTCAAGTGTGGCACTATCCGAGTGAAGGCCATGATCCTCCCCTGGAAAAACAGTTATAAGGGCATTGGGAACATTATAGACTACCTGGCTATGCTCTCCCGGTACAGAGACAATAACTTCACCATACTTTTCAGAATCTGCTGTGGGGTAATCAGGGAAATTTGCCAGGATGTCTCTCACATCTGTTAACAGGGATGACTCTTCAGTTTCAGTTTCCAGAATCCTGGCACTCTCCTCAAATGCTTTGAATATGAATTTAATAAGTGTAAGGTCTACAGTGCAGTCATAATTGTATTTGAAACCTGGTCTCAGGGCATATAATTCGGGCGGGATAGTAGGAAAAACATGGTACTTATTGTCATTCCATCCTGCTCCGCGGGCTTCAGGTCTTTTCATGTAGGCAACCAGAAATTCAACTGCCGCTTTTATTGGTTCATAAGCCCTTTCTTTAAGATACTGCCTGTCGCCTGAGTAAAGATAATGCCACCACAATCCCTGTACAGCCCATGGGGTCTCACAAATCTCCCAGCCCCAGTGAGGGACAGGATAGGGATTCATTGTCATATCAACAGGATAGGCACTGTGAGGGAAATAGGCACCTGGCAGCTTATAATATTCTTTTGCCCACCGCTTGCTTACATCCATAAGGAATTCCACCAGGCTGACATATGACAGGTTCTTCTCCAGGTGATTGCTGGAAAAAGTCACCCAGAAGGGCTGCTGGGTATTGTAATTCATATGATAATCTCCATGCCAGGCCGTTCCTATGTTATTATAGCTCCAGTTTGCAAAAAGGCCTGGAGTATTAACACCCTCTTTAACAGAACAATTAAGAAAATAGAGATTATGATACCATATCTTCTCAAGAAATTCATCACTGAGTACAACCCCGGACTTATTCCAGTAATTCTCCCACAAAGCTGTATTTCGTTCAAGGGAAGAATTAAAGTCTCCTGCATCCGGCTCAGGCAGTTCTCCGGCTCCCGCAGTAAGGGAACTGTTTAAGCCTTCCTCAAGCGATACATAACCAATGAAACTTTCCTTTTCAGTAAATGACCCCTGCAGTTTGCCCATTAACTCCATATTCCCGTCCCAGTTAAACCTTGAAGTCTTTTCAAGAGGTGAATTTACCTTAACTGACAGGCTGAAAGCCTTATCTTTAGGATGGCCTTTCTGCTGGTTATACTTTTCCGGTTCCTGGTATGGAAGAACCTGCCTGAATGACAACACCCCCCGAGAGAGATCCTCACTGATATCATATAGCGGAAATTCCTTTGGAGTTGAAGGATCAGGCATTACCCTGACACGGTCGAAGAAGCTCTTTACAGGATTCCCGTCAGAATCTGTAAGCCTCATCCAGAGCTTATCATCGTTCATGTCTGTAAAGACCTCAAGTGTATTGTTCTTACCATCACTTGTCCTGAAGAAAATCTCGCAAAGCCCGTTTGAGATATCCAGTTTATGTCCGAGCAGTTCCGCAGACCGGAGATCAAAGCCCAGGAGAACAGAGCCGCATGGAAAGGGGCGTGGATATGGCTTCCTGTAGTTCTCCTGTGCCATGGTACTGTATTCCTTATACCAGGGATCATCAGTAAGCAATGCCAGTGTATCCGGAATTGCCTTCACTTTATTAAAGACATAATCGAAAGTCCCTATCTTTTCCCTGTTATTCTCGGCAACCCTGATATCCCATACATTGTTATGCCCGAAATAAATGACAACTGCATCAGGCCTTGTTGTCACAACTGCACCCATACCCCCGTTTCCCAGGAGCGCACCGTCAAAGAATCCTATAGCAGGTTTGTTCATCTCAATGGGATGAAGCTTTGCGCGGTTGAATGAGGAGAAGTTATTATCAGTTTTATCCTCTTTTTTGCAACCCTGTATTAACAGAACTACTAAGAATATATATGCTATCTTATTCATTATATTGGCATTAGCTTTTTATATAACTGACTACTTAAGTCCGTTTACCCTCTCCACGCTTTCGTATAAACTGCCCCCGGACCCCGTTTCACGGTGTCCCGCCCCCTGAAGGGGGCAAAATTTCTGCTCCAATTTGAACCCCCTTCAGGGGGTGACCATCAGCCATCCCGATAGCTATCGGGAGGCTAATGGTCGGGGGCTGTCCGGTCTATTCGGCCGCACTTGCGCCCTTCAATGCTGAGCCTGCCGAAGCAGGCCCTTCCACCCTTCCGCCTTTCCGCCTTTCCGCCTTTCCGCCCTTACGCCTTTACGCCTTTATATCATACACCATTAACGCAGATCCATGCCTGATGAACATCTTACCGTCATAAATGACCGGATGTGAAAAATGAGGTCCCTCTCCCATTGGCACCCTGAACCTGCTTATAACATTGTAGCCATTCCTGTCAGCAGTCATCAGGGCTGCTTCACCACGTGTGCTGTAACCGTAAAAAAGTCCGTCTGCCAGCAGGATGCTTCCCTCCGCTAATCCCCTGAAGGTGTGCAGGATCTTTCCGCTGGCTGCTTCGATACAGTACCAGGTACCCTTGTTATAGGCCGATCCGTATATTAGTCCGTCACGGACTATGATCCCGCCCATAAGGTTTTTATATTCTTCATTTCTCCATAGTACAGAAACCTTCTTTCCGTCAGCTGACAGCTTAAGCGCTACTATACCGCAGTTTTTATCATCATGCTCGCTTGCACAATAGATAACTCCATCTGAATATACTGGAGTATTGGCATGAATATCATTCCATTGCTCCTGAGGCACCTGCCACAAAAACTCACCGCTGTTGGCATCAACTCCAACAATGGACTTTTCCATCATCGTAACTATAAGTTCTGCTCCGTTATGCTTTATATACTGTGCTGAACAATAAGCTGAAGGCTGACCGTTACCCTGGCATTTCCAGATGATTTCACCCGTTAACCTGTTAAGTGAAACAATCATATCCTTTGCTCCTCCCGGGGTGCAGTATATCCTGTCTCCCCTGATGAGCAGATTCTCCGTCATGCCCCAGGTTATCTGCTGTCCTCCGAATTTTTTTCTCAGGTCAGTTGACCATATCACTTCTCCGTTGGTATAACCATAGCAATAGACCACTCCATGTCCGCTCTGGAAATATACATGGTTGCCGGCAACAACAGGTGTACCTCTCGGGCCAACATAACTTTCGGTCCACTCCGGTCCGTATTTCTTCTTCCATAGCAGGCGGCCTGTATAATCGAATGAATAGATTATCCCTGTGCCGTTCTCCATCCCGAGGATGAAGAACCTATCTTTACCGGGACCTATGCTCCCGTGCCCGTCACCAAGACCCTCGTAAGACCATAATTTCTCAGGTCCGGATGCAGGCCATGATTTCATCAATCCGGTTTCAGGTATAATGCCGTTCCTGCCAGGCCCCCTCCATTCGTATACCTGACAATTAATAAGATCTGCAGATATTAACAATATAGATACCAGAACCAGATATTTTCCTGTTTTCATAAGCAACTTGTTTAAAAGCTAAATATATGAAATTAAGTGAAAAAACGGGTACAGCGGGTGTTTGTAATGGCATAAAATATACACAGCCGGCGCAGTACTAAAAATCAGCTGGCGCGGTACCGATAGCTGTCGGTATGTGATCCGTGCCATATAAACTGGCACCAATTGCATCCCGATTCCTATCGGGATGGCGCCAGCAGACTGGAACAGACGATATAAGCTAATCAACCACCCCGGCCACGCTAAAGCGTGTCCACCCCTCCTTCAAAAGGAGGGGAAAGTTAATTTATTAATAACCAGGCTGGTTGTTTCAGTTTAAAATGTTTTGAAAAATGAACTGTTGATTTGATTTAATTCATTAATTTACATTCCTGTTAATAAAAGATATAACTGTTAATCTTAACCACACAAAATATGAATCCAAAAAGAGAGTTCAGGTCAATCGGACGAAGGGAGTTCCTTCAGAAAGGTTCCCTTGCAGCATTGTCGGTTCCGCTTATTAATAACTTCACTCCTCTGCTCACGGGGGATGATAGTTACACTGGAAGTCAGTTAAATGCCAACCCGGAATGGAGGAATAAGCGTGATGAAATGGTTTACAGACAGCTGGGAAGAACAGGTTTCATGGTTTCCGAACTGGTTTACGGAACAGAGAGGAATAATCCTGATAACACCCGGCCTGTCGAAATTGCCTTTGACAGGGGAATAAATTATTTCGACACAGCCCCGGCATACAACAAGGGCCTAGCCGAAGCAACGCTGGCAAAGGTATTTGACTCGCCTTCAAAAAGGGAAAAAATCTTCATTGCCACTAAGGTCACTCCCTTTTATACAACCAGGAACAGGCTTTACAAAGAGATATTTGATAAACTTCCCGGAGCGAAGCAGGAGGAGTTGAAGGCTAAAGCAAACCTCCGCCGTATTGAATGCGGTATTGAGAAGCCTGAATATTTTATGGTCTACTGGCCGGGTCAGCAGCAGCAGATGGACGGGGCATTTCTCAGTAATGCAATGATGGAGGAATATGGTGAAAGGGTCGAAAACAGCCCGGAACTTAAGAAGATTATCATTACTAGTGTTGAAGAATCACTTAAAAGAGTCGGCACTGACTATTTCGACGTACTTCACTGCCCGCATGCTGCAGCAACTCCTGAAGAGATAAGTTGCCCGGTAATAATTGAGACTTTCAGGGAACTGAAAAAACAGGGCAAAGTCCGCCACCTGGGATTCTCATCGCATCATGGAATGGCTGATCTCCTTGAAACCGCTATGAAGCTGGGATATTTTGATGTGATCCTGCTTGCATATAATGTCATTAACCATGCATTTCTCGATGATCTCCTCAGGAAAGCAAAGGAAAAGGGTATTGGTCTGATTGCAATGAAGGCAGCAATGGCTGTTGCAACACCCTACGATCCTGTCCAGGTTCCGGTTCCGGAGTGGAGGGTAAACAAACTGAACCATATTATTCCTGATGAGATGAAATTACAGGTTAAGGCATTTCTCTGGGCACTTCAGAATAATGATCTTTCAGCAGTGGTTGCAGGTATGTATACTGAAGAAATGGTACTTGAAAACCTATCTGTTATCGGAAAGAAAATCAAGCTCATGCAGGCCTGAACATAGAATCTCCTTTCTATCTGAACAGTTCTTTTATCTTATTCAGCTCTACTTCAGTTTCAGGATTGAAGGAAGCTGAGTTCATATAACCGAGTATTGAGGACATAAGCTGTTTTGTGACTATACGTTCTTCATTCAGATCCTTCATATCTATGCTGCATGCAATCAGTTTACCACCATTACTTCTTGTTTCAAATGCCAGTGCAAGTCTTCTGTTTTTGAACCAGTCATCAACAGGTTGTATAATTGGCTTAAGCGATACCGGCAGATCATCTATTATCATAGCCTGGGAATGGGCAACAGGATCCCACCATTGCCAGTTACTGTGATACTCGGTAGGGAAACTTTTAAATACGGGATTTTCCGGGTCACATAAAATGCCAAGTGTATGAGGCGGCTGGTTGTTGGTCCAGGCTGTATTCCAGAATATGCTTGAAAACCCGATTGCTATCTCAGCTCCTTTACCCTGAGCCACTTTACCATATCCCAGGTAAAGAACCGATCCTCCTTTGCTCAGGACCAGCTCAGCCTTACCGTCGAGCTTGTCAGTTATCAGTACTGATCCTGCATCAGCTTTTACTTCCGCCGGGTAAACCCACATATCCCAGCTGTTATGATAACCTGTATTTTCAATGGATGCATCTAATCTCAATTTTTGCGGACCGTTTAATTTTTCAAAACTGTATGTGAATGAGCCGGCGGGTATACAGTTCCCTATTTCAATGGATGGCATTTCGATCAGCTTTGTTGCCAGGGTATCATTGCTGCTGCTTATAAGCCTGCAGGCCAGGATAATGTTTTTCATTTCCTCTCCTCCGAAGTTGGCTATCTCCAGCTCAGCATCCAGTGATTCATCACTCCTGTAAACATGCTTTTCAAGTCTTGCCAGTGGTACCACTGAGTTGCAGAACATTCTGAACTCTTCAGGACTGACATAACCTTTTGATTCAAAGAATGGATTCAATACCCCTACCAGGGCACTCCCCTGTCCCGGGAAATCATGAAGCTGGAGGAGATGAAAACCTGCAAAACCAGGAGTCCTAAGGGCTGCTTCTATATCTGCTTTATAACATAATGCCTGTAACTTGCCGGAGGCCATAAGGAAGTCCTCAGCCTGATCTCCCATATTATTTTCCCGGAGTGTTTCCCGGAAGATCTCAAAATTTCGTGCTTTCAGTACACCGGTATATTTACCGATCTCACTGAAATCGGGATAAGCACACCACTGGCCAATCTCATGACTCACTACCGGAATATTGTACCTTGTGATAACCTCCCTGTAATCATACATTGTCTGAGGAGCCTCGCGGTTGATAATGCTTTTCAGGCCACCACCCCAGGGCTGAATTCTTGGTTCCGGTGAGAGGTTATACTCGTTTTCGGGAATAAATGGCCAGCCCGCGGCAGAAGTGTACAGATGCCTGTTATCCTTTGCCTTCCAGTAAGTTAGTAATTTCCCCAGGTATTCACTCTGCCTCCTGCCTGCCGGTTCATTCCCGTAGGCAAGCATGCAGAATGACGGATGGTTGCCATAGGCTTTAAGAATCCTGTCTCCTTCCCTGTAAATATAATCATCTATTATGCCGCCTTCGCCCAGCTGAGTGCCCTGGTTGGCCCACGATGAACACTCAATATGAAAGTACATTCCAAGCTTGTCTGCAGCCTTAAATGCTGCTTCGGGAGGACACCATGAATGAAAACGGATGGTATTCAGTCCGTAATCCTTACAGGCTTGCAGAACTTTTTCCCATGATTTTACATCTGTTGGCGGATAACCTGTCAGGGGAAAAATACAGCATTCGAGAGTGCCCCTCAGAAATACCGGGAGACCATTTACCTTAAACCGGGTTCCTTCTGCTTTGAATTCACGCATGCCAAAATCTGTCCTGCGGGTGTCAATGATCCTTCCTTCATGATCGCGCAGTGTGGTCTCGAGGTTGTACAGAACAGGAGAGAACTCACTCCAGGGCCGGACTTTATCTCCCATCGGATAATCTATGATAATCTGAAAATCATCCGAATCAGATGCCACAATAATGCTTTTACCCTTCAGCTTTGAAGGCTTTTCAGTATTGTGACTCTCAGCACTGACAACAATCCTTCCATTGAATGCTTTACCTGATCTGTTCCTGACCGATACAATGACCTTCGATTTTTTATTTTCAACATCCGGGAATATTACAACATCTTCAATAAAAACCTGCCCGGAAGTTTTAAGAGTGATTTTACCTGCTATGCCGTTCCAGTTCGACTGTGTATGATCGCTCACACTATGGGAATTGACACCAACGGGTACAACCATATCATTGTTAACACGTATGCTTATCCTGTTAGATCCCTCTGTGATAAAATCAGTTATATCATACTCATGGGCAACTGCGAGGCTGTTCTCCCTTCCCGCCAATTTACCATTAACATACACTGTTGTTTCCCAGTGAGGCCTTTCAAGAAAAAGGAAGATCCTCTGCCCTGTAAAATCCCGGGGTATTATGACCTCTTTCTGATACCAGGCCGGCCCCCTGTAATATTTCACAGGCTGAAGCCAGAAAGGGACTTTGAAATTACCAGGCTGCCTGTATTTCTCATACTTCCTTTCGGTAAAAAAAGACTTGTCAATAATATCGCCTGTCCATCTGGTGCTAAGAGAAACATCATCCCCTTTACCATTTTCAGCCATTGAACCCGGCAATATGACTTTCTCCCCGAGATCGGTTTCATACCATTTATCTTCGATACCTCTGTCAAGTGAATCAATTCTGAAACTCCATTCACCTGCCAGTGAAATTTCCTTATTAATGTCCTTATCCTGGACTGAACATGCTGCGGCAATAATCAGAAGGAAAAAGTATTTCTTCATAAATCGTGGTATTTGTATAATTATTTCTTCTTTTTTATAATTTGGTTGTGTAATATCCAAATATATTGAAAACCGTTTAACCTCTTCCGGATTATGGTAATTTAAAATACTGCCCCATGAGAAATAACCTCCTGCCACTCTTCTGTTTACTGACTCCGGCCCTGTCATCCTGTAACTTAAACCATAAAACAGATGACAATAAGGAGCTGAAGCCTAATGTAATACTCTTTCTTATTGATGATTTCGGCTACGGAGATATCAGCTTTGAACAGAACACTCAGATAAAGACTCCCAACATCGACAGAATTGCAAACGGTGGCAGCAGGTTTACAAGGTTTTACCAGTGTGCCGGGGCCTCTGCTCCTACCAGGGCATCTCTGCTAACCGGTCGTTACCACCTCGAAACGGGAGTATGGGATGTGCATGACGGACGCGATTTTATAAGAAGGGATGAAACCACCATTGCTGATGTATTAAAAGAATCCGGCTATACTACGGGAGCCTTCGGAAAATGGCACAGCGGGAAAACTTACTCTTACTTCTCGTGGAGCCGCGGATTTGATCTGGGGATCCATCCTGTGTTGTACAGATTCATGAAATCCAGGCTAATATTCAACAATAAACTGGTTAATACAGACGGCCCCGTAGAAGATGTTCTGGGTGATGCTGTTGCCGCCTTCATCAATGAAAACAGTGACAAGCCGTTCTTTGCATACGTTCCGGTTCAGTCGGTTCATGAACCATATAACTGTCCCGATGAACTGTTTCAGAAATACAAATCGCTGGGATACAGCGACCATGTGGCAAGACTTTATGGAATGATCGAACTCTTTGACAGGAATATAGGAAAAGTGCTTGATGCTGTTGAAAAAAATGATCTTTCAGAGAAGACCATGATAATGTTTCTATCTGATGACGGTCCATCACCGGGATTTGATCTGGAATACAGCAACCGCAGGATGAACGATAGTGAAAAGGAAGAACGCTCACGTGCATGGAAAAGAGTTCTCAGGGGAGGAAAAGCATCAATTTATGAAGGTGGAGAAATAACCCCTTTCTATGTAATGTGGAAGAATAAAATACCGGCCGGGAAGGAATACAGAAATCTCTCCGGGATAATTGATATATTTCCTACAATTCTTGAGGCCTGTGGAATTGAGAACCCCGCAGATAATCTCCCGCTGGCTGGTAAAAGCCTGTGGCCTGTTCTGCAGGGAGAAAAAATCAAGAACTGGGATGACAGGTTCTACTTTGACAATACCAATTTTTATCTCATCCCAAGGGGAAAGATTAACACTGAACATCCCAGGGTAAGGGAAATATCAGTACACCACAGGAATTATAAACTAATCCGTTTTGACAGGTTCCATTACGGTAAGGATACTGTTTATTCCGAACTGTATGATCTTGAAAAAGATCCCTTTGAAAAAAACAATATTGCAGAAAAGGAGGTTGAAACTGCGCTGAAACTGCAAAACGAAACAGAAAAATGGTTTCAGTCAATCCTCGATGGAGGAAGGGCTTACGGACAGGCAGTCTTTGAAGTCGGACACTGGGAAGAGAGAGAAACGCCAGTCAACCTCGACGCTTATGTTGATATCAGGGGATCGGTGGGACCAAATGATAAGACATCTTTTAATTTAAACGGATGGACAAAGCCGGGCAGCTCTGTCAGCTATAATATTGATGTTTTTGAACCAGGCAACTATGAAGTCGTAATAGGTTATGAGACTAAAACATATCCGGGAGGGGCTGAATTTATTGTATATACACAGCACGACACTGCAAGGATAGACATCAATGATAAAATGACCTCTTCAAGCGGTCTGCTGAAACTTCCGGAAGGAGAACAACTGCTGACAATAGAGCTTTCTGATGCCGGCAAGGGGAAGGAGGCAATTAATGTTCTGCAGAGACTTTCAATCCGGCGGATTCCCGGAGAAGAGGATGCCGATGTTCTCAGAAATATCAGCTTTTCTATTCAGGACGGAGCAAATGAAATCGTAAAATTTAGTGCGAAAAATGTTGTTTCGGACTTCAGTTACCGGGGCTCCAGGTCAGATGAACTGGTCGCCATGAAAGCCACAGGTGATCTGAAAATAATCCCTTCAGCCGATAATCCTGAGGAGATTCGGGCTGTTACCATATACAAGGATTTCTTAAAAATTGCTGAATTAAATGATAGACCGTTTATTTATACTATGCCGTGCAACTCAGGTGAGAAATTCACCCTGAATGTTGAATTCACATCAAAGACCGGCGTAAAAAACTCTGCCAGGGCCTATTTGCTTATTGAATGACCCAGAATTGATTTTTCATCATAGATTAAAAAAATAGCTGTCTGCCTGAGGATTTTCTTTGAGCCATGATTGAGAATTTAAGTTTGGAGCTTTGGAAAAAGTCCTTTTTAACCGCTAAGTACGCTAAGTCGGCGCAAAGTGCGCAAAGATAAAACTCAGATAATCTTTCCTTTGCGAACTTAGCTAATCCCGATAGCTCCAGCCATCGGAACGGGACTCTGCGACCTTTGCGGTTAATGGATGAGGTATATATCTCCCATTCTCCTCTTCTCCTCTTCTCCTCTTCTCCTCTTCTCCCCATCACCTCACCTGATCTCCCCAAGGGCCTCAAGCATGGCCACAACATTGGCAAAAGGTACATTTGCCTGGATATTATGGACAGTATTGAAAACAAAACCACCGTTATTGTTAAGTATTTCACACTGCTTTTTCACCTGTTCTTTGACCTGTTCAGGTGTACCGAAAGCAAAAGCCCCCTGTGTATCAACGCCACCGCCCCAGAATACAAGCTTATCGCCATATTTCTTTTTCAAAAGAACAGGATCCATCCCTGAAGCATTGATCTGTACCGGGTTAATAATATCAAAACCTGACTCAATGAAATTGTTCATCAGTGACTCTACTGCTCCGCATGAATGTTTAAATGTCTTCCAGTGGGTATTTGAATGTATCCAGTCATTTACTTTTCTGTAATATGGAAGCCATAGTCTGTCGTATGTTTCGGCTGAACAGAATGTAGAATTCTGAGTCCCGAAATCAGTCCCGCATGTAAATACAACATCAAGCTTATTGCCAATAACCTCATGGTAGCGTTTCAGATTCTCAATGGCAATATCAGTCTGCCTGTCATATAATTCCTTTACAAAATCCTCCCTCATCACGGTTGAAATATACCACTCTTCTACTCCTCTTATTCCTTTAGGATCTTAAAGCTGCATTGCCGGGACAAG
>CAYLYN010000060.1:0-22529 GCA_964387565.1 uncultured Rikenellaceae bacterium
AATCAGACTGGCCAAATGTAGTCAAGACATCCAGCTTTTGCAAATAGTCTAGAAATGTACTTTGACCCGATACTCATCCTTTAATTATTACAAGGAAATGGGAAAGCAGGCAGAACTATTTGAACTTTCCTAATAATTATTTGTTTCAACATATATTGTTAATACATATTATATCGTGAAACTTATTTTTAGATTATCCAGATAAACATTAAAATTGAAGAACTATGATTAAAATTGGGATTATTATCGGAAGCACAAGGCCCGGAAGAAATTCAGAGGCTGTAGCAAAGTGGGTTTATGAGATAGCAGGAAAAAGGAAAGATGCCAAATTTGAACTTGTTGACATAAAAGATTATAACCTGCCAATACTTGATGAACCAGTTCCTGCTTCAATGAATCAGTATATGAAGGAACATACAAAAATCTGGGCGAATAGGATAGGATCGCTTGATGCATTTATTTTTGTTACTCCTGAATATAACCATGCACCATCTGGAGCACTTAAGAATGCGCTCGACTTTATTTATTGCGAATGGAATAACAAGGCAGCCGGATTCGTCAGCTATGGTTCAATGGGTGGTGTACGTGCTGTTGAACACCTGCGCCTGATAATGGGAGAACTTCAGATAGCGGATGTCCGTGCACAGGTTGCCTTGTCGCTTTTTACCGATTTCGAAAATTACAGTGTTTTTAAACCTGCTCCTCAAAATGAAGCTAATGTAAATAATATGCTCGATCAGGTAGTTGCCTGGGGAAGCGCTTTAAAAGCTCTTAGAAAATAACCGTCATGATCGATTCTGAAAAATTACCGGCATACTTTATTCCTCACGGAGGAGGCCCATGGAATGTTATGGATGATGCTTTTGGCGATCCGGCAGGATATGGAAGCCTGAGGAATTATCTCGAAGACCTTGGGATGGAGTATAAAAATAATATTAAAGCTATACTTATTATCTCCGGACATTGGGAAGAGGCTGTTCCGACTATATATTTCAGTGTCAATCCTCCCCTTTATTACGATTACTACGGATTCCCTGATTTTACTTACAATCTTCATTGGCCAACGCCGGGGAGCCCTGAACTTGCATTCCAGGTTGAAAAGCTTTTAACAGTAGCGGGATTCACAACCGCTCGGGAAACACGGAGGGGTTTTGACCACGGTACTTTTGTCCCCTTGATGATTTCTTTTCCTGAGGCGAAAATACCTGTTGTCCAGCTTTCTCTGGTAAAGGGACTTGACCCGTCAGTTCATATTGCGATTGGGAAAGCGCTTGAAGCACTTCGCTCAGAAGGGGTCCTCATTATCGGCTCAGGTATGAGTTACCATAATATGCAGGGTTTTATGTCAGGTAGTTCTTCTGCAGCCGGTAATTCGAAACAATTCAACGAGTGGCTCACCCATACAATTGAGATAAGTGATCCTGAAAAACGAAATGAGACGCTCATTAACTGGAAGAAAGCACCAAAAGCCCTGGATAGTCATCCGCGGAGCGAACATCTGGCGCCACTCTTTACCGTTGCCGGCACTGCGGGAACCGGCAAGGGTGCTCTTGATTATTCGGGATCATTGATGGGAGTCAGTGTTACAGGATATAAGTTTGAATAATTGACAAAAAAAAATTTAAATGGAAGAAATAAAAACAGGAGAAAGCCAACTTGTGACCGTTGAGTTTTTTCACGATGTGCTCTGTGCATGGTGTTATGCTCTTGCTCCACGTGTTCAGCGCCTGGCATCGCAATATCCCGGGGAAATTGAAATAATTCACAGGTCTTTCCCTTTAGCTCCCGCTCCTGATGGCATTGAACAAATATTTGGATCAAAGGAAAGGGGGAAGGAAGAGATTCTTGAACACTGGCGAAATGCCAATAAGAATGATGATGAGCACAGGATGAAGCCTGAGCTGATGGCTTCAAAACAATTTGATTATCCGTATTCAAAACCCGGACTGCTTGCCTGTAAAGCTGCCGAACTCCAGGGAGGAAAAGCCATGCACGGCAAAATGTTTAACCGTATTCAGAAAGCGCATCTGACAGAGTGCTATAATATAATTGATACTGAGGTCCTTAAAATGTGCGCCAGCGATGTGGGCCTTGATGTGGCACAGTGGGAGAAAGATTTCAGCAGCGAAAAAGTAAGGGAAGTGCTTAATGATGATATAAACATTGCAAAAAAGTATGGAATTAATGCAGTGCCGACACTTATTTTCAACGGTAAATATAAACTCAGCGGCGCTCAGCCATATTCTGCTCTGGAAAACTTGTTTAAATACTCTAATGATAAGAATTTGCCTTTAAATAAATTAGTAATATAAAAAATGAAAAAACAATTTTAATCTTTAATAAAATAATAATCATGGTAAAATACAAAGGAATAGCAGCCTGGATAATAGCCGGCATGTTAACAGCATTATTTCTTTTCAGCGCATCAGGAAAGCTGTTTTTGCATCCCGAACAGATGGCGCAAATGAAGTTAGCCAACTGGAGGATTATCATCGCGTTGGGTGAAATAACTTCCGCGTTATTGTTCCTGTTCCCAAAAACGAATGTTTACGGAACCCTGTTACTTAGTTCCTATATGGGAGGAGCAATTATTATTCACATGACAAGCGGTTTGAGTATTGCCATGCCTGTGGTTATATTAATCCTGGTATGGGTTGTAACATTTATGAGAAATACCGAACTATTAAAAAAATAATTTGTGAAGATTGAAGATGAAATAAAGGGCCGGTTTCGGAACGAATACCATAAGGGATTGATAAATCTTAATTATACTGTTAAACAGTTAAGTTATGAATTTCTTCAATTTTTAAAAAAACATGTATTGACAGAACCTCAATATAATATTCTGAGGGTGTTGCGTGGTAATCGTTCAGACGGGCCTGCTTCAATCGGCTTTATTAAAGAACGCATGCTCGATAAAAGTTCAGATGTAAGCCGGATAATTGACCGCTTATACGAAAAAGGGTATATCGACAGGAATGAGAATCCTGATGACCGCCGGCAGAAAGATTTAGTCATAACAAAAAAAGGAATGGATCTTCTGGATAAAATGTATGATTGTGAAAAAAAATTCGATGGGCTTCTGGAGAATTTAAGCGCTGATGAGGTAAAAGAATTGAACAGGTTGCTTGATAAAATAAGGGGATAGACATTTCTTAAAAGACCCTGAAAATTAATTTAAAAACTTTTAAATTATTTGGATTTAGTTTGTGCACTATGTAAAAAATTAACTATGGAATCAGAATTTTATAATCTTCAGGTTAAAAAGCCAAATGGCGAAATCATTGAAATGAAAAATTTCAAAGGTAAAACTGTACTGATAGTCAATACTGCAACAAAGTGCGGACTGGCGCCACAATTCGACGGGTTAGAAGAATTGCATCAAAAGTACAAAGACAAAGGTCTGGTAGTTTTAGGCTTTCCCAGCAATCAATTTATGAACCAGGAGCCGGAGACCAATGAAACGGTTGAACAGAGTTGCAGGGTCAATCATGGTGTAACCTTTCAGCTTACAGAAAAAATTGATGTAAACGGGAAAAACACACATCCGGTATTTGCTTATCTGAAAAATAAAAAAGGAGGCTTGTTGGGGAAAAATATCAAATGGAATTTCACCAAATTTTTAATCGATAAAAATGGTGATCCGATAAAAAGATTTGCCCCGACCGACAAACCGGAAAAAATAGAAAAAGATATTTTGAAATTAATAAAAACTTAATTTATAAACAACAAATAATCCTTTCTCACAGCCCTTTCCTAGCTTTCACACACTTGCTTATTTACCGGTATTCGGTGATAGATACGTAATAAAATGAGAAACATAATCCTGCTTTTATTCCTAATAACTTTTTTAAGCCTGGTTGTCTGGGCTAATATCTATTTATCACGACGATTTGCATGGTATTTCAGCATATCGAATACTAAAAGTGTGTATTTGACATTTGCTTTCATAACAGTTTTCATGTTTGGGGGAATTATACCTTTCACGAACTCAACAAACACGGCTGGTAATATTTTCTATATAATAGCAGCCACATTAATGGGCATTCTTCTGTATCTGATTCTGTCAACACTGTTTGTTGATTTGCTGCATTTTAGTATAAAAGTCAAGCCTGCATTTTATGGTCTTGCTGCAATATCCCTGACATTAATAGTTTCAGCATACGGCATCTGGAATTCATATAATTTAAAAACAACTCAAATTACCATTCCCATTAAGGGAATAACCAAACAAGTTCGGGCAATGCATGTGTCTGATGTTCATTTAGGACATTTCAGAGGTAAAGCATTTATGCAAAAAATAGTGAATGCGACTAAAACGCAAAATGTTGCCGTTATTTTTATTACAGGCGATTTGTTTGATGGCAAGTATAACCTGAATATGGACGTTCTTTCTCCTCTTAAAGAACTCGATATTCCAATTTATTATGTTGAAGGAAATCATGATGGTTATACTGGCTCAAAATTAATAAAGAATAGGTTACGGGAAACAGGTGTCCTTGTTTTAGAAAATGAAGTTACTCATTTGGGTGAATTTCAAATTATAGGGTTAACCCACATGCTTGCCGATGAAAATGAGGTTAATATCCATGCATCTGGACAGGGAGCTACGATAAAAACCGTGTTGTCGTCTTTAAAAATAGAAAAAAACATTCCCTCAATTTTATTACATCATAGCCCTGATGGAGTAGAATTTGCAAATAAAGTCGGAGTAGATTTGTTTTTAGCAGGTCATACACATGCCGGGCAACTATTTCCTATCAACTATGTTACCGGATTACTATTTCCATATAACAGAGGTTTATATGACTACAACGGAACAAAATTATTTGTATCGGAAGGAGCTGGGACAGTTGGTCCTCCTATGCGTGTAGGCACCAAAAGTGAAATCACTGTTATAACTTTAAAGCGGGAATGAATATTGCATTTAGCCTTTACCAGAGATACTTATAAAAACTAATGAAAAACTTACAGACAATTATATGAAAATTAGTAAATGGACAATAGCAAATATTCCTGACCTCACAGGAAAAGTAATAATTGTTACCGGCGGAAACAGTGGAATCGGTTATGAATCTGTAAAGGCGTTTGCTCAAAAAGGCGCAGAAGTCATTCTGGCATGCCGCTCGGTTAAAAAAGGCGAAGCTGCAAAAGCAGAAATAATGAAAAATAATCCTGCAGGCAAAATAGAGGTAATGACTTTGGATTTAATGGATTTATCATCTGTTAAAAATTTTGCCGACAGATTTAAAGAGAACCACAGTCGCCTCGATGTTCTTCTGAATAACGCTGGTATCATGATTCCTCCTTATGGGCTAACCAAAGACGGTTTTGAAAGCCAGATTGGCACCAACCACCTGGGTCATTTTGCCTTAACCGGGCTGCTCATTGATTTAATTGTAAAAACTCCAGGATCTAGGGTTGTTTCAACAAGCAGTCTGGCTCATAAAAACGGGAAGATGGATTTTGGTAATTTCCTGTTTGATAATGGAAAAGATTATACCCCAATGAAAGCCTATGGCCGTTCCAAGCTGGCAAACCTTTTGTTCATTAACAAACTCCAACAGCTTTTCGAAGCAAACAATTTTAACAGCATAGCTGTAGCGGCTCACCCGGGGATATCGCAAACCAACCTCATGCGGTTTATCGAAGGTAAATTCTACTATCGTATTCTCAAACCTCTCTCTTCGTTGTTTCTGCAACGCGCCGCAATGGGCGCTTTGCCGCAGTTAAGGGCGGCTGTTGATCCCAATGTTAAAGGCGGAGATTACTATGGGCCGGATGGATTTAATGAAATGAGGGGTTTTCCTGTTAAAGTAAAATCAAACAATACGTCTCAAAAAATCGAAGATGCAAAAAAACTTTGGGAATTATCTGAAAAGTTAACAGGCGTTAGCTTTAATTTTAAAGAATAAAAACTAATTTACCAATATATTTCTTCCAAATTCCAAATTATTAAAAAAATGAAGACACTTACACAAGAAATGAAAGACATGATCGCTACGCAACAATGTTTTATTGGAACAGTTGATGCTGATGGATATCCAAATGTTGCTCCAAAACGCTCAACCCGGGTGTTATCAGACGAATCGCTTATCTTTTCAGAAGGTACCGGTGGCGCCACCTATGAAAATATTAAGAGAGGGTCAAAAGTTTCTGTAGCTGTTGTAAACAGGGATATTCTCGATGGGTACAGGTTTGTTGGAGATGCCATATTACATGAAAGTGGAGATTTATATGAACAGTCGGCTGCAATGTCAGTAAAAATGGGAATGCCCAAGCCCCGGGCTGTTGTAGTGATTAATATAAAAGAAATCCATACACTTAAGCCTGGCCCTTTGGCCGGTAAAAAAATTGAATAATGAAAATTTAACTTGTCAAATTTAATGAAAATTGAAAAATCAGTCAAAATTTTTGATCAGTGCAAAACATCATCGTTATTGAAATTAACATTATAGGCTGGTTTGGATTGCTTATTTCTTTTTCATTATTATTATTGGCCGTGCCTTTTGTTCAGGTAACCATGATGGTTCACATGGCAAAAAGACCTCTTAGATGACAATTGAAGAGAAATTAAAATCGGTCAAATAAATTTTACATGTAATATTCATAATTTTCAACCAATGAATTGTGAAAATGACTGATTAAGAAGATTAAGTTAAAAGTATTTTTATAAGATCAATTAAACTATGGAAAGTAAAATTGCCGATGCTATTGGTCTTCGGTATATGCCGGTGGCAGTGGTGTTTACAGAAATGAAACCTGAAAATGCAGTACAATTTAAAGAAGGGCGCTGGGGATGCGTTGTGTCAATGTTTATTATTGCCTCGAAAGGGCGCACTGCAGTTTTCGACCGGAAAACTTTCGGTTGTCTCGGAGGTGGAGTCGGACTAGGCTTTGGCAACCAGTATGTTCATTTCCCCGGAGGGATCGAATGTTATGTTTCTATCGGGAATAAAGAGTTTGCAAAATCAACGGAGGCTGCCGGTTTCCGTACTTCAACCCCTCTCGATGAAGGGGAAAGGTACTTCAAGGCGCCTGAAATTGCCAGAAAGTTTGTGGATGCCCTGCCTATGACTGAAATTCCTGCAACTTATGTTGTCTTTAAACCACTTAAAGAGTTGACAGAAGAAGATACCCCAGAATTGGTAGTATTCCTGGCCAATGTTGATCAGTTATCTGCTTTGTCTGTCCTCGCAAATTATGACAGAGGCATCGGTCCAAGCGTGATCATGCCTTTTGGCGCTGGCTGCCATACCCTGGGGATCATTCCTTACGCCGAAGCAAAGTCTGGAGAACCTCGTGCAGTCATCGGTTTGACGGATATTTCCGCACGACGCCATGTAGATAAAGATCTTCTTTCTTTCGCTGTCCCGTTTTCAATGTTCCTGAATATGGAAGAAAACGTCGAAAGCAGTTTCCTGAAAAAGGATATCTGGAAGAATTTATTGGTAAGAAACAACTAAAGAAAATGAATATCTGTAAACAATTTTTTTTAAATACTAAAAGAAAGAAAATTGCAGGTAAAAATAAAATTTAAAATAGCATCTAATAAAAAATAATTATGAAGTACAGACAATTAGGAAAATCAGGTTTAATGGTATCTGAACTTTGCTTCGGGACCATGAGTTTTGGAGGTGATGGCTATTGGAAAGTAGTTGGCAACCTGGACTACCCGGCAAGTAAAAAATTAATTGATATTGCTTTTGATGCCGGCGTTAACTTTTTTGATTCTGCCGACGTCTATTCAAATGGGCAATCGGAAGAAATTTTAGGTAAAGCAATTAAGGAAAAACGCAATGAAATTGTACTCGCAACCAAAGTAAGAGGAAGAATGAGTAGTGAGATCAATGATGTGGGACTTTCGCGCAGACATATCATTGATAGCTGTAACAATAGCCTGAAACGGTTAGGCACTGACCACATCGACCTTTATGTTATGCACAGCTTCGACCCTGTTACTCCGCTCGAAGAAACCCTGAGCGCCCTGACAGATCTGGTACATCAGGGTAAAGTGCAGTATCTTGGAGCAAGTAATTTCGCGGCATGGCAGTTAATGAAAGCTTTGGCTGTTTCGAAAGAAAATCATTTTGAGAAATTTGTTTCCCTGCAAGCCTTATATTCGCTTATCTCAAGAGATATTGAATATGAGCTGGTACCTTTGTGCCAAGATCAGGGCCTGGGATTAACTCCGTGGTCGCCTCTGGGAGGTGGTTTTTTAACAGGGAAATACAGGAAAGGCAAACCAATGCCTGAAGGTTCAAGGAGATCCAATGAGCAATATAATTTTATTCAGATCGATCCAGAAAAAGGATATGCAATTGTAGATGCACTCGAAGAAATTGCTAACAATCACAAAACGAGCATTTCACAGGCTGCATTAAATTACCTGCTACGCAAACCTGCTGTTTCCTCGGTTTTAATCGGGGCTACCAAACCGCATCAATTGGAAGATAATCTTAAAACTACCACCTGGGAAATGAGTGCTGAAGAAGTAAACCGTTTGGATGAATTGAGCAAATTAAACCCCATTTATCCGCATTGGATGCTGCAGTTTACCTATACAGACAGAACCAGCACCGAATCTTTTCGTTAATTCTTAAAACATATCAGGAGAAAAACAATTTGAATGAGCGGTAGAATAACTGACAAATAATGAAGAGTAAAATGTACTTAATAATTGGCTTAATCATATTAATAATACTTTCAGCTGTAGTTTTTATGCAACAACCCAAATTCGGAAAACTGTCAAAAGGAGATCGTCTGGAAAGAATTAAAAAATCGCCTAATTATAAAAACGGTTCATTTAAAACACAAAGTCCCACTCCAATCATGTCAGAAGATGTCAGTTATTTTACCCTTTTCAAAGAATCACTTTTTAAAAGAAATAAAAGGATTTCTCCGGTTGATGAAATACCGTCAGTTAAGACCAACCTGTTAAATTTAGAAAAACACAGGGATGTTCTTGTTTGGTTTGGGCATTCATCATATTTTATGCAGGTTGACGGTAAGAAAATTTTAGTCGATCCCGTTCTGAGTGGTTATGCTTCACCCTTTTCATTTTCAGTCAAAGCATTCAAAGGCACAAATAATTATACAACTGATGATATTCCTGAAATTGATTACCTTTTTATTTCTCATGACCACTGGGATCATCTTGATTATGAGGCTGTTTTAAAATTAAAACCTAAAATCAAAAAAGTAATTTGCGGACTTGGAACAGGTGCGCATTTTGAGCGTTGGAGTTACAATAAAG
Organism: uncultured Rikenellaceae bacterium; assembly: GCA_964387565.1. Lineage (GTDB taxonomy): Bacteria > Bacteroidota > Bacteroidia > Bacteroidales > VadinHA17 > LD21. The sequence continues at coordinate 9,257 of CAYLYN010000060.1, forward strand.
AGAGTATTATTGAAATGGATTGGAACGAGCAAATAGTTTTGGATACTGGTTTTGTTGTAAATACCTTTCCTGCAAGGCACTTTTCGGGACGCGGATTAAAACGGAATCAGTCTCTCTGGACAGCTTTTGTTCTGCAAACTCCAACTATTAAAATATTTATCGGAGGCGATGGTGGCTATGATAAGCACTTTTCGGAAATCGGAAAAACATTCGGACCAATAGATTTAGCCATTATAGAAAACGGGCAGTACAACAAAAACTGGAAACATGTTCACCTGCTGCCCGATGAAATTGTAAAAACAGTTAAAGATTTAAATGCGAAGCGATTGTTTACCGTTCATTCGTCGAAGTTTGCCTTGGGAAACCATGCCTGGGACGAACCAATGATAAAAGTCTCAGCAAATTGCAGGGAAGCCAATATTCCTTTAATAACTCCAATGATAGGAGAAGCAGTGAACCTGAAAGACAGTACGCAAAAGTTTTCTGAATGGTGGAATATCGTAAAATAATCAGGTTAATTTTATATAAATAAAAACCACCTAATAAAATGGTCACCCTTCTGTTCATATGCAATAGTAAAAGTATTATCCTGATGGATTAAAAAAACCGGTATCTCTGTTGTAAAAACTGATAATTATGGAATTTACTCAAAAATCAAAGATAATATTTGGTGTCATATACCACAGACTATAAAACCAAAAGAAGCCGGAAGGGTAATGCTCTTGTTTCATACGATGATAGGGTATGCCAAGAGAACCCTGCTTGGTGTACACCATATGATATCCACAAAGTATATTCAATATTACCTGGATGAGTCCTGCTACTAAATTAACAGAAGAAATTATGGGGACCTTCTGTTTGACAGACTGTTAATAGCAAGCATGACCACTTCAAATAAAAACGTTATTACTCATTGAAGGTAGTCATACTATTTAATTCAATTATTCTCTTTCTAATTATATCATAGCTGTCAATCGAATAACCTAAAAATCTAATTGCGGCTTCCATTGTCGAAAAAGTTTCATATTTGCTTGTTAAAACATCCTTACTTAATTTTTCAAGTAATAATGATAAAACCACCTGATGCAGTTCTGATGTCAAGAAAGCTACTCTACTTTTAATTTCAAGTTGTTTAAGAAAATTTATAAAGTCTGAAATCGCATGACTATATGTTGAATTATTAAAATTTTCAAATTCTCGAAAATCAACTAAAATATTGTAATCGGGATAATATAACTCATCTAATAATTCATCTTTCTTCCTGTTAATAATACTTTCAACACTTGCTTGTCCTTTACAACATTCAAGAATAAGCTTAAGTTCAGGAAGAATTATATAATTTATTGATTCTTTCATTATTATCAGACAAATGTAAAAAAAGATCAATAGATTTTGTTTCTAAATTGATAAATCTGAATTTCTTAACCATATTTGGTCGGATCATTTATAATTAACACATATCGGGACGAATACTACAGGAAATCTATGGTTTCCGATTTCTGATAGTATTAGTTGGTCTGACTTTTCCCTTTATGGTGCTATGATCTTTGAAAGCCATTCTGGTATTTTATCATTTCTCCGAATTTTTCTGATGGAATATTAATGTACAAACCTTCGGATTCAGTATATACAGTACCTGTTTCATTATATATCTTCCCTTTTGATATTATTTTTCTCCCGTTTTCTGATGCAATGTTTGCTTCAATTGTGGTGACCGTATCAAGAGGAAGCATCTTCCGGTATTCCACAGTTATTTTCGCTGCAGCAACAGTATATGTCAGAAGCCATACTGATTCTCCCATAGCTTCATCAAGAACAGCTGCCATACTTCCGCCATGCACAAATCCGGCTGGTCCTTCAGTTGCGGGTCCGAACCAAACACGTGCAACGAATGAATTATCATTGTCTTTTTGAAAGTACCTTACTCTTATACGGTCACCGTTCCAATCTCCCGTAATAAAAGCGCGTCCTTTGCCGTAAGAGTCAGGAATTATAAGTTCTGTCCATCCTTTTTCGCCAGATAACTCAGGAAAATTTAGGTTGTTTTGGTACTGATCGTTCATGTTATAATAATCAATTTAATTATCCGAATAGCAAAGTTAACAATAAGTTAACAAGTCGAAGACGGAGAGCCTGGAAGGTTTTGGCTGCTTTTGGTCGTCGTTAACAATCTTCGAGCAGCTTATAGATATCTAAATGATATGGTAATATTGTTTAAGCTCTTATATGGGAGTTAATGTTCTTATTATGATATATTTCTAAATCCATAAATTTATTCCAGGTATTTCATAATAAACTCTACACTTTTATCGAGACCAATTTTACTTGTATCCAAAGAAATGTGATACTGTCTTGCATCCGGCCAATCCATATTAGTAAAAGTATTATGATAGAAAGTTCTTTCTTTATCCTTTTGAGCAATCATTTCCCCGGCGGCTGCTTTCGAAATATTATACAACTGCTGAACACGACCTTTACGGAAAGTCAGATCAGCATGTAAGAATATGCTGAGATGGTTCGGATGTTCCCGCAGGATATGAGATCCGCATCGTCCAATAATAATAGCTGAACGTTCTTTTGCAATATGTTCTATTACTTCTTTTTCAGCATTAAATAGCTCTTTGTCAGTTGGATTGATTTGTGGCTGTGTATTATAGGAATATGGATTTACAAATGCATACGACTGTAAGAATGATTGCCAGAATGAACTTACTTTTTCATCACGCGATTGCAAATCCTCCTCTAATACTGATAATTGTTTGGCAGCCATATTGATGATTTCACGTTCTGCATAAAAAATATTGAGGTTTTTTCCAACTGCTTTCCTATATAGGCACCGCCGCTTCCCAATTGGCGGCTGATTGTAATTACAAATGGCGAATTCAGTTTCATATTAAGTACCTCCTGTTCATTATTAAAAATTATTGGTCATTACAAATATATTATCTATCTGCCAAATTTAAATATTATTATTTGGACAATCCGATTGGCAGCAATAAGGTTTTGGCTTCTGCTTGGATTATTGTCAGACTTTGTGGAACCTGGAAAAGGAACTGGAATTACCTTGCAGGATAAATGATATAAATAGCTAAATTTGTTTCATGAAATTAGACGAAACACGACTTAAAGAAACAGTTGACTTTTGGCCTACTTTCTTAGACGATTTACACTTGAAAAAATTATCCAATTTGATTTTACTGGTTTGTAATAATATACTTTATAAATGAAAAATTTAAGATTACTGCTTAAATATTTTGCTCCATATCGATGGTCTGCATTCAGAAACATTCTCTACAATATATTGAGCGCTGTTTTTGCTCTGGGTACATACACATTGGTGATTCCTTTCCTGAACATTCTTTTTAACAGAGTTGAAGTAGTAACTCATCCGGGTAATTTTCAACTTAATGCTGATTATGTTGGAACCTTTTTCAAGTATTATTTATCAGAGTTCATTGATAAACATGGGCAGGCAGGAGCATTGCTATTAGTTGTTATGATTGTAATAGGAGCCAGTTTTTTTAAGAACGGGTTTATATTTCTCGCGAATAATAGTATGGCCTTTATTAGAGCGAGCACTGTGAGGGATCTTCGCAGAAAGCTGTTTCACAAAGTATTGAGACTTCCTCTTTCATTCTTTACTGATGCAAGGAAAGGTGATGTAATGACCCGTATTTCAAATGATGTACAAGAGGTTGAAATATCTGTTGTAGCATCGCTTACAATGTTGATCAGAGATCCGATGTACATCATTATTTTTGCAATATATCTCTTTGTCAGCAGCTTTGAGTTGACTCTTTTTGCACTTGCACTACTGCCCGTAAGTGGCTGGCTGATTGGAAAGATAAGCCGTACTTTACGTTCATCTTCCTATCTTGGACAGCAACACCTTGGCCAGCTACTATCAGTAGTAGAGGAGACATTAACAGGTTTAAGGATAATAAAAGGATTTAATGCTGAAAATAAAATGCAGGCTCAATTTGCAGAATCAAATGAAAGGTATGCTAAAGTATTCAAGCGGGTAACAAGAAAAACGTATCTTGCTTTACCGATAAGTGAATTTCTTTCCACAATAGTTGTTATGGTATTAATGTATGTTGGTGGCAATCTCGCATTACAGGGAATTGGAAATATGACTCCTGATAAGCTTATTGCGTTTGTTATTGTTTTTTCACAGGTGATTCCACCTGCCAAAAGTATTACTACAGCATACTTCAATATCCAAAAAGGTATGGCTTCAATTGACAGGATCGACCAGATACTTGATGCTGATGAAAAGATAACAGAAAAAGAGTCAGCGTTGCCTGTAACGGGATTCAATGATTCAATAGAGTTTAAAGGAGTATGGTACGCCTATAACAATGTACCTGTTCTTAAAAATATAAACCTGAGGATAAAAAAGGGGCAGACTGTTGCTATTGTAGGCAAATCAGGCGCTGGGAAATCAACTCTTGCTGATCTCCTGCCAAGATTCATGGATGTTGACCAGGGAATGATTCTAATAGATGGAATAGATATTCGTGACCTTAAAATCAGAGATCTAAGGAATATTCTGGGGATTGTCAGCCAGAACCCAATTCTGTTCAATACATCTTTTAAAGAAAATATAGCTTTTGGAATCGATGATATTGATATTGAAGAGGTAAAAAAAGCAGCAGTTATTGCTAATGCAAATGATTTTATTATGGATACAGAACTTGGTTACGAAAATAATGTTGGTGAATCAGGTAACAAACTTAGTGGCGGACAGAGACAAAGAATAAGCATTGCAAGAGCTATCATGGCAAATCCGCCTGTACTAGTTCTTGATGAAGCTACTTCAGCGCTTGATACAGAATCAGAAAGACTAGTCCAGGATGCGATACTTAATTTAATGAAAAACCGGACTTCTCTTGTTATTGCTCACCGGCTTTCCACAATACAGCATGCCGACATCATAGTCGTCCTTGATGAAGGCTGTATTGTCGAGTCCGGAACTCATGATTCCCTGATGAAGAATCCGGATGGATTCTACAGGAAGTTACATAGTTTCCAAATTATCTGATCATTTGATTTCAGAAATTTGATGCAAAAATATGTGGAAGTTACAACAGGAAGATGTAAGGGCTATATGCAGCTGATCTCTGATTAAAGGTACCTGGCACAATATTATCATGTAATGATGTCAGTGTTTAATAAATTTTATTTATTTGTGCATGATGAAAAAAATAGTCTTCTGCAAATGCGGTGGCGAAAGAATAAACTCAGAACGGTTGCAGTTTATTGAAAATAACCTCAGGAAGTTTAATGTTGAAATTTGCATCTTATCTGATCTTTGTTTTCTGTCAGCTCTTAATAAAGACAAACTGACTGAAGTTTTTGAGGCAGGGAAAGATTATCTTGTTATCGGGTGCTATGAAAGATCATTGAAATTCCTTTTACACCCAATTAATCTTGATAACATTAATACTTCTGTTAAATATATCAATGTTATTGAATTGCCTGACGAAGAGATAGTTCAGGAAGTATCATTTTTTTGTAAAGACAGTAACCAGTCACTTTCAGTAAGTGAAATCGGTGCAAATCACAACTGGCCATCATGGTTCCCGGTTATTGACTATTCACGTTGCTCCGCTTGCGGGCAGTGTACCGATTTTTGTCTCTTCGGTGTATATGAGAAAAGTGAAAGCGGAGTAAATGTTGTAAATCCAAAAGAGTGTAAAAACAATTGCCCCGCCTGTGCCCGCATCTGTCCTCAAACAGCTATAATTTTTCCCAAATACAAATCAGGAGGGGCTATAGGAGGTTCAGACATTATCGATGAAATTGCAGAACAGACAAGACAATCGCTTGATATTAAATATATTTTGGAAGGTGATATCTATAGCGCTCTCGAGCAGCGAAAAAATAAACGTCGGTCAATAATACGAAACGAAGCCATGCAAAAAGCAATGGAGGAACGTGACGATGCACTTAATAAATCTTAAAAAACACTCATAATTCACAATAAATCAATATAAGAAACAGAATAAAAACGATGTCGCTTTTTTTGAATTATATTAAAACAGATCGCCGTTGCCGGAACAAATTCATCACTAATATGATGTGGAAAGGTTTTTTGGGCTTTCGTAAATTTAAACAAAGGAAGAAGAAGGGAGAGCTTTTTCCTGCTTTTCAGTTCATTTCGGTTACCAACGACTGTAACTTGAAATGCCAGGGCTGTTGGGTTAGCTCAAATGGGCAAAAAGAATACATTGATATTGAGAAGGTCCACTCGATAATTGAAGAAAGTAAAAAGCAAGGCTCTTATTTTTTTGGAATTCTGGGAGGAGAGCCCCTGATGTACAAACAGTTGTTTTACATTTTTGAAAAGCATCCTGATTGCTATTTTCAGTTATTTACAAACGGGACTCTTTTTACAGATACAGTTGCCCAAAAACTTATAAAATCTGCCAATGTAACCCCTATGTTTAGCTTTGAGGGTGATGAACAGGTGGCAGATATCCGCAGGGGCGGACATAATATCTATAAAAAATCACTGCAGGCAATCGGTATGTCCGTCAAACATAAATTAATTACCGGGGTAGCTATCAGCGTGTGTAAGTCGAATATTGAGATGGCTCTCTCCGACAAGTTTATTAATATGCTCCATGATGCCGGAGTGATTTATATCTGGTATTATATTTACCGGCCTGCCGGAGAGAATCCTAATTATGAATTATGCCTGAGTAATGAAGAAATCCTAACGCTCAGAAATTTTCTCGTTGACGGTCGCAGCAGGTATCCTATAGTTATAATCGATTCCTACTGGAGAGCCGATGGAGAACCCTTCTGCCCTGCTGCCGAAGGATTGAGTCATCATATTAATGCATCAGGAAACATAGAGCCTTGTCCTGTAATTCAGCTCGCTTGTGATAATATAACTGACGGGAACCTGAAACTGGTTTATGAAAACTCTGAATTTCTTAACGATTTCAGAACCGGAATTCTTAACAAAACAAACGGTTGTGTTCTTATGGAAGATCCGTTATGGTTGAAAGATTTTTCTGATAAGCATAAAGCGTTAAATACATCAAACAGGCCATCCATGTTGGAGGAATTTGAAAGGGCGCCGGTTGTATGCAGTCATGGTTCATGTCCTGTAATCCCGGAGAAAAAACTTATATATCGTCTGGCAAAAAAGACGGCATTTTTTGGTATGGGCGCTTATGGTTGATTTGTAAAAAAGAAGAATGAATAATACTGAATTATCACTCGAAGTTCCTGTACTAAAGGAAATCAGGTATAGTATACGAAAAGAGGTGGAGGCCTGGTTCTCCATGAGAAATATATTACCTCCTGTCTCATACGAATCCTTATCCGGTTTTGCAGCGCTATTACTCGAAAAGCATAGCTGGGATAAGAACTTAAAGGCGTTTGTGATGGTTTGCTGCGGCAATTCTATCTGGCGTCCTGTTGTCGGAGTCGTGCCTTATAACCGGCGCATTTTATTACTTCCTCATTGTTTAAAAAACAGCAGGCTGTGCAAAGGTAAGCAGGATGGAATTGGACTTTTGTGCAGTGAATGCGGCAATTGTAATATCTCGGGATATTTGCGTGAAGCGGAGAATCTGGGATATGTTGCCATAGTTACTGAAGGAACTTCTATTGCAGCAAGGCTTATCGAAAGCGGTAAAGTGGATGCTGTAATTGGTGTGGGATGCATGGAAGTTTTACAGAAGATGTTTGTTTCAGTCAGCAAATTCTCAATCCCCGGTATTGGAATTCCACTCCTGTCATGCGGATGTACAGATACATCTGCCGATTCAGAGTGGATAAAGGAAGAAATCTATCATTTCGATAAAAACCCTGCTTTCCGGTTGCTTAACCTGAACTATCTCAGAAGCAGAACCTCTTCAATTTTTGGAGAGGAACAATTGAGCCGCATTATTGAGCCCTCAGAAAATTCTACGGAACAGCTGGTTTTTGAATCGCTACTGGCCGGAGGGAAGCGGCTTCGACCTCTTTTAACGGTACTGGCTTATGAAGCTTTCAGCAGTAAGATAGAATCACAGAACTTAAATCGCCTGGCACTGTCAGTAGAGTGTTTTCATAAAGCATCACTCATTCATGATGACATTGAAGACAACGATGAGACACGTTACGGGAAAGAGACTTTGCATACCCGCCATGGAATACCTGTTGCAATAAATACTGGCGATTTATTAATCGGTGAAGGATACCGGCTTCTGACTGAAACCAGTTTGCCTTCTGATATAATCCTCGAATGTATTAAAGTGGTTTCTCAGGGACACAGAAAACTGTCTGTTGGCCAGGGAATTGAATTGATGTCATTAAAGAATCGCGAAATCCTTTCATTAGAAGAAACCCTCAGCATTTTTGATTACAAAACAGCAACTGCCTTTAAAGTATCACTCTTGCTGGGAGCAACTGCAGGTGGCGCTGACAATAATTCACTTACACTTCTTGAGCAGTTTAGCCATTTTATTGGTGTTGCTTACCAGATAAAAGATGATCTCGAAGATTTCATAAATCCGGATGGCGGGTTTGAAATTTATAAACCATCGGTGCTAATTTCATTACTATCCGAAAAATTAACTGATGATGATAAAAAGATCTTTCAGGATACTTATTCAGATAATAAATTTGAACCCATCCAGAAATTGATTGATGACTATAAAATTCGTAAAAGCGCTGAAGATCTTTTGAGGGATTATATAATAGAATCGAAAGATTGCCTGGGTAACTTTCAAAATATTGGTTTAAAAATGGCATTGAATGAGATTTTGGGAAACATTTTCAAAGACTATATTTAAACTTGCTGCAAAAAAGTCCCTTCGAAAAATCAGGACAAACTCACTCGAAAGTGTTCTGAAAAATGGAATCCGGGTGATTGATCCACAGACACTAACGGAAATGAGAACGTTTGTTAAAAACCGGCAGACGGAATCAGGTGGATTTGCCGACAAGGGAGGAAATTGTGACTTATACTACACACTTTTCGGGTGTTTTATTGCAGAAGCTATTGAGGTTCAGGAAATTATGCCATCGCTTAAGGAATATTTAAAAAAAGTTGTTCATTCCAATAACCTGAAAGGAGTATATTTAAAATGTGCCGTTATTCTCTATGTAAAACTCTTTGGTTATGAATCACTTCCCATGGTATTGCAAAGAAAATTATACACCGGGCTACATCAACAGGAGAACCAACAACCGCATTATACTGACTTTATAAACCTCCTGGCTTATTATTATTCAGAAGATTACCCTGGTCTTTACAAGGTTCAAAAAAGAATAAAGACCAATAAAACCAATTCAGAAATGCCCTGCTCAGTGACTGCTGCTCACTTAGTACTTCAGGATTGTTTTGGCAATCCTGTACAGGAGCTGACTGACAGGCTGAATTTATTTTACAGAAATAATGGGAGCTTCTCTGCCATAAAGCTGGCGCCGCTTGGCGATCTATTATCCACAGCTGTTGCACTGTATGCTCTGAAGTTCGTAAACTATGATATCAGGATGATTAAGCCCGACTGCCTCATTTATATTGATTCGCTTTATTCAGAAGGAGGTTTTTGTGCCACGGCTTCAGATACCGACCCCGATGTGGAATATACTTTCTATGGACTTTTGGCGTTAGGAGCGCTTTCAGATTGAATATGGAAAAAGAATTACTTAATAGGCAATTCCAAACCTTATGCTCCCGTTTAAAAGAGGAACAAAACGACAATGGTTTCTGGAGTGGAATGCTTTCATCGAGCGCTTTATCAACTGCAACTGCAATTGTTGCTCTAAAAATTAATGGAAACACGATTGATGATGAGCAAATTAACCTTGGTTACAATTGGCTTTACGCAAATGTAAATGCCGATGGCGGATTTGGTGATACTCCTTCAAGTGAAAGCAATGTCAGTACAAGCCTGATATGCTATGCTGCTGTTTATTATTGTCAGCCTCTGACTAACAGCAAAAACAATTTATTGAATGCTGTTGAGAACTATCTGGCAACAAAAAATATCACACTTAACGCACGGGATATTACATCATCTGTTCTTAAATTCTATGGTAAAGATTATACCTTTTCAGTACCTATTCTTTCAATGCTGATCGTATGCGGGGTTCTCCCTGAAGAAGCAGTTGTCCGGATCCCGCAACTTCCTTTTGAGCTGTCCCTTTTACCGGCATCCTGGTACCATTTCTTTAACATGCAGGTGGTGAGCTACGCTATTCCTGCGCTTATTGGTGTGGGTATATTTTTACATTCAAAACGTCAAACAAGGGCATCACTTACAGGATTATACAGAAACAGATGTGTTGTCCCGGCTACAAATAAACTGACCACACTGATACCCGAAAGTGGCGGATTTCTTGAAGCAATACCGCTTACAGCGTTTGTCTGCATGTGCCTTACGGCAAGCGGGAAAGACCATAAAGATGTGGCAGGAAAGGGAATAGAATTCCTGCAAAAGCAACAGCGTCATGATGGCAGCTGGCCAATCGACACTGACTTATCAACCTGGGTCACAACCCTCAGCATAAAAGCATTGGGCCCTCAATTGAAATCAGTTTTCTGTACGGAAAATATTCAACAGTTAAAAACACACCTTCTTGCTATTCAATATAAAGAGAACCATCCTTTTAACGGGGCAAAGCCCGGTGGCTGGGGATGGACAAACTCTTCCGGCTCTGTTCCTGATGCCGATGATACCCCCGGGGCAATACTTGCTTTACTCGAGATGTATGAAGGTAAACAGGAAGAGACAGATGCTGTAATAACAGGATGCAGATGGCTGGTTGATCTGCAAAATTCCGATGGCGGTTTTCCCACTTTCTGCAAAGGATGGGGCCATTTACCATTCGACAGCAGTTGTGCCGATCTAACCGGTCATGCTTTGCTTGCCATGATTAGATCTATTGAAAAACTGGGGAACAAAATTTCTTCTCCCTTGCACAGAATGATTTACAGAAGCGCAGTTAAAGCGGCCGGCTATTTACATAAATACCAGGCGCCTGATGGCAACTGGTTGCCGCTATGGTTTGGCAATCAGCTTACAGATGATAAGAAAAATCCGGTTTACGGTACTGCAAAAGTTTGTATATATCTTGAAGATTGCCTATTAAATGAGTGTGTTCAGGGTGATCTCCGGAAAAACCTGCTAAAAATGATCTCGTCAGCCGAATATTATCTTTTTATGCAGCAAAATGATGACGGAAGCTGGGGTGGCAAAAAGGGTATTATGGGAAGCATTGAAGAAACTGCTCTTGGAATTTCTGCTCTGGTAAAAACTAATCGGGAGGCATGTATTAAAGGATTTGAATGGCTGGCCAATAAAGAAAAACAAAACAACCTTGGTCCGAGTCCCATAGGGCTCTATTTTGCAGCGCTCTGGTATGATGAAAAAATGTACCCTTTGGTATATTATGTTGAAGCTTTAAGAAGGTTTTTATTTAGTGATGATAATATTGATAAATAACTGAACTGTTATTTATTTCGTACCCCCTTTTCTAACAAAAATTAAGATATGAAAATTCATTTGGCAGGAGGCTTTTTGGGTAGCGGTAAAACGACGGCTATAACAAATGCATGTAAAATTCTATCTGATAAAGGTATTACAACCTCAGTTATTACAAATGACCAGGGTGAGTATCTTGTAGACAGCAGGTTTGTTCAACTAACCGGGATCCCATCTGCCGAAGTTACCGGCGGATGCTTCTGCTGTAATTATAATCAGCTTGATACTCAGATAAACACTCTGAAAAACAACTTCAATCCTTCGGCAATTTTTGCTGAATTCGTTGGCTCATGTACCGATCTGGTCGCAACTGTATTAAAACCGCTTCTTGAATACAGAGGTGCAGGAGACGAACAGGTTACTTTTTCCAGTTTTGTTGATGCTCAGTTATTTCTTATGTATTTGAAGGATAACAACTTGCCATTCAACATTGAAACAAGATACATATGGGAGAAGCAAATTGAAGAAGCTGAAATTCTTGTTATAAATAAGATAGACTTGCTCTCTTTGGAGGATTCGGAAAAACTAAATCGGCTATTAAAAGACTTATACCCTTTAAAGCAATTGCTTTTTCAGAATTCACTTGAAAATAATTCTTTAAATAAGTGGATAGATCTTATTAATAAACAGCCGGAAAACAGGGAGCATAAGACTATTGATATTGATTATACAATATATGGTAAGGGAGAGGCAAATCTTGCATGGCTTGATGAGGAAATTGAAATTATCAGCTTCAATAATAAATCAGTTGAGCTAGCTTACAGTTTTATTAAAAAGCTTACTGACGATATAATCCAGAAAGGGCTTACAATAGGACACCTGAAATATTATTTATCATTTAATAACCAATCCTTAAAAATAAGCCATACAACAATTTCAGATAAAACCATTAAGGAACCTCTGATTTATGAAAAAGTAGTTTCTGTTGATCTTCTTGTCAATGCACGCATACAGACAACTCCGGATGAGCTAAGAAAAATTCTTTTCGATAATCTTAATCAATTGAAGTCCCTGGAAGGTGTACAGATTAACGAAAAGTTTCTCTCCTATTTTCAGCCTGGATTTCCAAATCCAACCCATAGATTGACATGAAATAATATATTGGTTCAAACATTGCCTTCTGAAGGTATGCCGAAAGCAGCGGGTGGATTTGAATTATATATGGGGAGCAGGGACGACTATTTAATCGAAATTAATCATTTTGAAATCAGCCAGTTCCATGGCCTCTTTCCTGTATGCTTTCCTGCCATGCTTATCCCCGCTGGCCTCACTTATACGACTCAGTCCATAATATGCATAGGCTGCATATTCATTCCCGTATACGCCAAAACTTGATATTTCGTGGATCCCTTTTTTATAATATTCCAGGGCCAGTTTATTATCGAGATACTTTTTCTCCTGTAAAATGCCATTGAAAATAGTGAGCTGCGACTGAAAATATCTATTCCCTGCTTCATCAGATGAATCTATTATCAGCTTTTCAGCTTTGTCATACTGTTTCATTAACAGCAGATTTTTTATGTATAGGCCAAGGTAAAGTACGTTATCAGGGTATAGCTCATGAAGGGACTCAGAGTAAGATATAGCCGCAGGATAGTTATTTTCAAAGTTCAGATATATATATGTAAGTAAAAAAAATGATTCTGCTCTTAACAGAACAGAGTAATTGGCAGCTGTTTGCAATTGTTTTAATCCAATTTCCATGTTTCCTCCAGGGAATAGAAATGCCAGGGGTTTATACACAGGATATGTTTTTGGATAGGCCTCGCGATAATAATTAT
>CAYLYN010000061.1:0-21395 GCA_964387565.1 uncultured Rikenellaceae bacterium
CACAATATATTTTATGACAAAAAAAGTTCTGATACTTGGCGCCGGGCTTGTTGTGAAGCCTATGGTTGAATACCTGCTCGAACGGAAGATCCCGCTGATGATAGCTTCACCGATGAAACAAAGGGCAGATGCAATTATTAACGGAAACCCCATGGGCTCAGCCGTTGACTGGTCAATGGATGATCCTGCAGCACTGGAAAATATGATCTCCGAATATGATCTTGTGGTCAGTCTGCTGCCATACAAATACCACCTGGATGTTGCCAGGATATGTATCAGAAAAAAAAGATCGCTAATAACTACATCGTATGTTCAGCCTGATATGAGAATGCTTAATGCATCAGCTAAAGAAGCAGGAGTGATTCTGCTGAATGAGCTTGGACTTGATCCGGGAATTGATCATATGACTGCGATGAAGATCATTGACTATGTCCACTTTAAAGGCGGTAAGATTGAAGAATTTTATTCATTCTGCGGGGCTCTTCCTGCACCTGAAAATGCCGGTAACCCTCTTAAATACAAATTCACATGGAGTCCTAAAGGGGTAATCCTGGCCAGCAGGAACAGTGCTCTATATCTGAAAAATGGCAGGGAAAAATTCATCGATGCGGTAAACCTTTTTAAGGACAGGTTTGACCACAATTTTCCAGGGATAGGTGATCTTGAGGTTTACCCCAACAGGGATTCAATACATTACAGGGAGATATATGATATCCCTGAAGTTAAAACAATGTACAGGGGAACCTTTCGCTATAAGGGCTGGTGCGAGACTCTTGACGCAATGAAAAGCATTAAAATGCTCGATGACAATCCCGCTGATTACAGCCGTAAGAGTTACGCTGATTTCATTGCTGAAAGAGCAGGTATTGAAAATAGAGACCTCAGAAAAAATCTTGCTTCCAGGCTTGGCATTAAGGAAACCTCAACGGCAATGGAAGCATTTGATTTTCTTGGATTTTTTGATGATGAAAAACTTAACTACCAGGAGACAACACCTTTTGAAATTACTTCTGACAGAATGATTAAGAGGATGATGCTGGAGGATAGTGAGCGTGATGTGGTTATGCTTCAGCATATTATCCTGGCATCGTATAATAACGGTACCAGGGAGGTTATCAAATCTTCACTGGTTGACTACGGTTCGCCTGCCACAAATACCGCCATTGCAAGAACAGTTGCACTGCCGGCAGCAATAGCAGCAAGGATGATACTTGAAAACAGGATAATGTTAAGCGGTGTGTACAGGCCTGTCGTGCCCTCCATTTATATCCCGATCCTCAATGAACTTAAATCGCTCGGAATAAAAATGAATGAGGAATATGGTCTGCCTGAAAGTGAGATGATCAGGTAATCGGGTGCTAAAACTTCAGGTAAAACTCGCCTGTAAGTTTCTTATAGTCCTCTGTAAACTCATGTCTCTTACCATACTCAATAGTCAGAAACTTCTCAGCAGGCCTGACTCTCTCCCTGCTGAATGTCAGGATCAGTCTTCTTATCTCAGATGTCGGAAGTGGTCTGATCTTCAGAATATCCCTGCAGAATAATCCATAACCGGCTGCATCAGCAATAAAAATATTGCCTTCAGCATATGGCATGATTAGCTGCAGCCTTCCGTTTTCAGAAAGCAACCTGCAGCTATTCTTCAGAATATCATCTGAAGTAAGCATATCATCATGACGTGCAGCAGCTTTTCTTTTGTCCGGATTGCGGATTGAATCTGAAAAATATGGAGGATTGGTAACTATAAGATCAAAGTTCCTTTTATCCCTGAAATCCTGAAACTTAGTCTCAAAAACAGTTATCCTGTCATTCCATCTGCTGTTGTTAATATTTTCACAAGCCTGAATAAAAGAATCATGGTCCGGCTCTATGGCAATTATCTCTGCCTCACAGCGCTGGGCAAGCATAAGTGCCAGAAGACCTGTACCGGTACCTACATCAAGGATTCTACCTGATCCGGAAATATCAGTATATGCGCCCAGCAGCACTCCATCTGTACCAACCTTAAAGGATGATTTTTCCTGGTTAATTTTAAACTCCTTAAATCTGAACCAGCTGTCAGGCATAAATGTGATTTTTAAAAGTCGGCTGACTAAATTATGAAATATCTGAGATTTTTTCTGCAACCGGGTACAGCGTTTATGACTATATTTATAATTGCAAAACCCGGAAGTTGAAATATCAATCTCATTATGAAAAGCAATGATATCAACATTGGCAAAGGGAAATTAAGCAGACGCGACTTCACCAGAAAGAGTATTATTGCAATAGCAGCTGCCGGAACCGCCGGCATGGTCGGCTATGCCGTTTTAAATACAAAAAAAATCAAAACCATTAACAACGTCCTCAGGATGGGGCATTGTGCTCCGAGCATAATGCAGACGCTTCTCGATATAAATAATATTCAGAATAAGAAGATGGTTTTGAATGCAGGAGCAATGGCAGGGGGTATTGCCGGGGCCGATACCGAATGCGGGGCTTTGACCGCACCGTTAATGTTTCTTGGCTACAGTAACAATAAAATTTCTGAGATTCCTGATAAGATTGAATTAATCGGCAAGGCTCAATCATACTTAAAGGAGTTTAATGCTTATAACAGTTCAACCGTCTGCCACAGGATACGTAATCAGGGAATGTCTTCGTGCAGAAAGGCGATGTATAATTTCCATGAAGTTTATACCGGTGCAATCTCAACGCCCTGTCATTTATCAGATGAATCCCGAGAATCCTGGTCATTACTGCTGAGAACATTTAAGGAGAACAAATTTCACTGCGCCCATAATGTTCTTAACAGCATAAAGGATAAAATTCCGGTCACTAAAGAGATGCTTGATTCAACATCAGTATTTATCGGAGGAATTGCTTTACTAAGCAGGACCTGTGACGCACTTACCGCCGGAGTGATAGCTTTAAGCTCCGTAACATCAAAAATTGAGGGAAGTTATTCAAGGGTTGCAGCTATGAACCGGTTATTACGACAGAGGGACAATACTGCCATGAATGAGGAGATCAATAATTTTAACAAGGCAATAAATTACAGCGATGAATTAGGTGCATGGTTCAGAAATGAATTTGGTACTATTTCATGCCACGATATCTGGTCATATGATTTTTCAAAGTTAAAGGATGTTGAAAGTTATGTCGGAGGCCAATGCATGAAACAATGCCGGTATATAGCCGATAAAGTAGTGAATCAGCTTAATCTTATGATCTGAATTATACCTGCAGATATTCCTTCCCGATTCGATCATACCTTACTTAAATTTCATAAACAAAATCTAATGATAAATCAGGCACCCTGATCTTTGCCATATTTCCTTAATTTTATGATGCCAAAATTATGGGAATGAAGTTAAGAAAAGAAGAACTGAAAGAATTCCTCGACGAGAAGGTGGAGTTATATAACAGGCCTGCCTTTATTGAGTCAGATCCAGTCAGCATACCACACAGATACAGTAAGAAGGAAGATATTGAAATCGCAGGATTCCTTGCTGCAACTATTGCATGGGGAAACCGGAAGATGATACTTAAAAATGCAAACCGGATGATGGAATTGCTTGAAGATTCTCCATATGATTTTATAGTAAATTCAAACAATAGGGATCTCAGCATGTTAGAGGGTTTCGTTCACAGAACATTTAACTCCACGGATCTGATTTATTTTATCGTTGCATTAAAGCATATTTATACTAACAAAGGAGGTTTGGAAACTATTTTCATAAATCATAAGAATGAAACCTCATTGCAGCCTGCAATAAACAAACTTCATTCAATCTTCTTTGAAATACCTCACAGTAAAAGGACTGAAAGACATGTTTCTGATCCATACAAAGGTTCTGCAGCAAAAAAAATAAACATGTTTCTGAGGTGGATGGTACGCAATGACAATAAAGGAGTTGATTTTGGCATCTGGAATACAATATCTCCTTCAATTCTCTCTTGTCCGCTTGATATACATTCGGGAAATGTGGCCAGAAAGCTTGGCTTATTAAAAAGGAATCAGAACGATGCAAAATCTGTGATGGAGCTTGATAAAAAACTAAGGCAGATGGATCCGAAGGATCCTGTCAGATATGATTTTGCCTTATTTGGATTGGGTGTGTTTGAAAAATTCCAGACTGATTGAATACACAAAGTTAAGCTATTGTCCCAGCCTGATTTTTCCCTACGGCAAAAATTTCGTATCTTTACTGATTATCTTATTTATTTTAAATGTCTTAGATGCTTAGTTTCAGTCAAATACTATACAAACCACGTAAATATAACTCGATCAGGTTATGGAAGGATGTTAAACCCGGGCAATGGGAAGATCCTGTATGGCAGAAGATAAATTCTATCAGGACAGTTGACCAGCTGAAAGAAGTAATTACGCTTAGCAGCTTCCAGGAAGCTGAGATCAGAAGAACAGTTGCAACTCTTGATGCCGAAGGCAAGGAACCATTGAGGATTACTCCATATTATGCCTCTCTCATGGCAGAAAATCCGTTTGCACCTGTATTAACATCTGATAATGGAAGAGAATTTATCGACCCGGTATTCTGGCAGTCGGTTCCTACACCGGCAAACCTGTTGTTCCCCGGAGCCGGTCTCGAAGAAGCGATGAATGAGAGTTCAAGATCATATGGTGCGGCCTATCAGCGATATCCCAACAGGATAGCATTATTTGTTGCTGAAAACACCAGTTGCGCTTCATATTGCGTCCACTGTCAGAGATCAAAATCCCTCGACACGACTGCCGAGGTCAATCTTAAAGAGATCAATAAGGGATTATTTTATATCGGATATAACAAAAATATCAATGAGGTACTGGTTACTGGCGGTGATGCTCTTATGATAAGTGAAAGAAGGCTGATTTATATTCTTGAAGAGCTGAGTAAAATTTCACATCTCCGCTCTATCAGAATTGCCACCAGGGTCCCTGTTGTTTTGCCAATGGCTGTTACGAATGAACTACTGGATAAAATTAAGGCATCGGCAAATAAGTATAGTGAAGATCTTGAGAAGTATGTCTATTTCATGACTCATATAAATCATTTTCACGAAATAACTGAAGATCTCTTTGTTGCAGTAAAAAAGATCAGGGATCATGGTTTTACAATAAGAAATCAGACAGTATTTCTTAATCATGTAAATGATGATTACAAGATCATGGCTGAAACATTCAGAAGAATGTTCTGGATAGGTGTTCATCCCTATTATTTATTGCAGTGTCATAAGGAAAAAGGTATTGTTCATTTCATCTCTCCCATTCAGACCGGTAAAATATTGATGAAGCATCTTCAGGGCTGGATATCAGGAGTTACTGTACCACGATATGCCGCGAATATTGAAGGTGGTGGCGGGAAGGTTCTGTTAATGCCTTCCGGCCATGATACACTAAATATCAATAATGGTATTGAAAACAGAATATCAGACAGTTATGCTGCTGTTTCAACCTGGGACGACAGGATGATAAGTAAATACGAGGCTCTTGGCAGGGCAACCGAGGAGGAATATGCAGAAGCTGAAGGCATTATGTTAAAATTTATAGGCCGGGATAAGGTTTTTCGTCCGAACATTATTATAGTAGATGGTAATGGTAACCATATCCGGACAACCAATAAGTCGCAATTGCCAAAATTCAATAACAGGAAGAAATCGGATTTGCTGGGATATGAGCGGTACACCAGGGACATGCCCCTGACAAATCCTGCTACTATTTCTGACAAACTGGAAGAGGAGTTTAAAAAGAGCCGTTATAATACCTGATTATAAAAGGGACTCTTTTAAGAAAGAGTCTTTAAAGTTCATTAACTATCATTCCATCCTTTATCTTTAGAACCCTGTCGGACATATCAGCCAGCTGCCTGTCGTGAGTAACAATAACAATGGTCTGGCCAAAAGTATCCCGTAGCCTGAAGAAGAGTTTGTGCAGTTCATTCTTGTTTTCGGAATCAAGATTACCTGAAGGTTCATCTGCCAGAATAACTGATGGCTTATTTACAAGAGCCCTGGCAACAGCCACCCTCTGCTGTTCTCCGCCGCTAAGTTCTGAAGGTTTATGGCTGAGCCTGTCGGACAAACCAAGAAATCCGAGAAGCTCTTTTGCCCTTTTCTCAGCATCAGACTTTCCATGTCCTGCAATATATGAAGGTATGCAAACATTCTCAAGAGCAGTGAATTCCGGAAGCAACTGGTGAAACTGGAATACGAATCCGATGTTGTTATTTCTGAATGAGGCAAGGGCTTTGCCTTTCAACCTGCTGATATCTGAACTGTCAAAATAAACCTTGCCGGAATCGGGCTTGTCAAGTGTGCCTATTATCTGGAGGAGAGTTGTTTTCCCTGCACCGCTTGCGCCCACTATCGACACAACCTCCCTGTCTTCAATCTGAATTTCAATACCCTTGAGGACTTTCAGGTCACCATATGCTTTTGCGATACCTGTGGTTCTGATCATAGGTGGAAATAATTTGGAGGCTCTGCTAAATACAGCTAATCGCTGTATCCCCTGTAGTTACCATCAGAAACCACATCATTTCCATAGTTTATGGTCTTCTGTGTCTCCTCTGCTCCTTTTTTCAGATTATCAGCTACCTCTTCTGCATCACTCTGAATGGTACCGGCAACATCATTAACTTCTTTCTTAATCTCCGAAGTTGCATCATTCACTTCATCCTTAATGGAATCCGACATATCATTAACGTCTTTACTGATCTTTTCTGAGAGATCAGTAACATCTTTAGTAATCGATTCAGTTACTTCATTAAGATCTTTTCGTATATCTGCAGTACTTGTCTCAAGTTCCCTCTTGATTTCATCGGTGGCTTTTTTGAAGTCACGCATCCCCTTACCAATGGTTTTTGCAATATCCGGTAATTTCTCAGCTCCAAAGAGAAGAAGTGCAACAATTATTATAACAAAAATCTCAGGTCCGCTCATGTCAGGAAAATTTATCGTCCTTTAAATAACGTCCGACAAAGTTAGAAAAGTTTAACGATATTCATAATGTCGTTATAAGTACAAAAGTTAAAAAGCCGTCATAAAACGGCTTTTTAAACATATTAGTTTATGGCAGGTGATTATCCTTTTTGTTTCGTTGTATCATACATAAGCATTGAAGCAACAAAAATTGAAGAATAGGTTCCCACCGCTATTCCGATCATAAGGGCAAAAACAAATCCCCTGATAACTGCTCCGCCAAAGACAAATATTGCAACAACAGTAAGGAAAGTTGTAAGGGAAGTATTGATGGTACGGCTCAGGGTTGCATTCATAGCCATGTTAAGAGTCTCCTTTAAAGGTCTTTTCCGATACAGGGGAATATATTCCCTTAACCTGTCAAAGACGATAACCGTGTCATTAACTGAATACCCGATAACTGTAAGTATAGCAGCAATAAACGCCTGGTCTATTTCCATTGAGAATGGCATGAATCCCCACAGCAGGGAATACAAACCAATAACAAATAATGTATCATGGAAAAGTGAGGCTACGGCTCCAAATCCGTACTGCCAGTTTCTGAACCTCATGAATATATAGAGGAAGATTATTATAAGTGCTATTGCCACCGCATATATCGCTTTAATTTTTATGTCAGTTGCAATAGCCGGCCCTATTGTCTCCGAACTTTTGAGGTTTGTGGCCAGAAATTCTTCCTGGCTGATATTACCTCCTGCAATATCCTTAAGGCCTTCGTATAATTTTGCATCAACCTCGTCTTCAACACCTGATTCATCAATCCTGTATTTAGTGGTAATCTTAACCTGGTTATCACTTCCGAAGGTAACAACCTGCGGCATCTCGCCAAAAACCCCGGCAAGATTCTTTGCAACATCAGAAGTTCTTACAGATTCATCAAACCTTACAACAAAAGTCCTGCCACCTGTAAAATCTATCCCCTGGTTAAGTCCCCTGACGAAAAGCGAACCAATCCCGACCACTGTAACAAAGATGGAAGCAGCATAGAAATACTTACGCATTCCGATAAAATCGATATTTGTATTCTTAAGAATATTTGCAGTAAGTTTTATTGAGAATGTAAGGTTTGAATTTGGATTTCTTTTCAATATAGATTCATAAATTATCCTTGTTACAAAGATTGCGGTAAACAATGAAGTAAGTATACCTATAACAAGTGTTGTTGCAAATCCTTTGATTGGTCCTGTTCCAAAGACATACAGTACTATACCTGTGAGCAATGTAGTCACATTAGAGTCAATAATGGCCGAATAGGCCATCTTATAACCGTCCGAGATTGCAAGCTTCAGTCCTTTACCGTGTCTTAGTTCTTCCCTGATACGCTCATATATAAGCACGTTTGCATCGACAGCCATACCCATGGTAAGGACTATACCAGCAATACCGGGAAGTGTAAGAACAGCACTGAGCGAAGAAAGTACCCCGAATATCAGGAAGACGTTTCCAAAAAGGGCCACATCAGCAACCGCACCCGCTTTTCTGCTGTAATAGAACAACATGTATACCAGAACGAAGGCAAAAGCAATAACGAATGATATGAAACCTGACCTGATAGCTTCTTTTCCGAGGGTAGGTCCGACAACGGTATCGGAGATAATTCTTGCCGGAGCGGGGAGTTTTCCCGATTTAAGGATATTGGCAAGATCATCTGCTTCTTCAATAGTGAAGTCACCTGTGATCTCTGTATTTCCGCCCGTAATTTCATTCTGAACTCTTGGATAGGAACGCACATAACCATCAAGCACCACTGCGAGGCACCGGTCAATATTCTCACGCGTCATCCTGGCCCATATCTTAGCACCTTCTGCGTTCATCGACATATCAACCTTAACCTCTGAACCGGTAACGCCTGATGATGTTCTTGCTGATGTAATTACGTCTCCGTCGAGTGGAGGACGTCCATCTCTCGTTGTTATCTTTATTGCATGAAGCTCGTACAATGTTTTCGTCGGATCATATTTATATGGATTCTGGCTCCAGAGAAATTTGACATCTCGCGGGAACAAAGCCTTGATCTGGTTCATGCTGAGCATCCTGTTAACTTCAGCTGTATCCTTTGAACTTGCAAGTCCAACCATGCTTGATGGCAAGGGCTGACCCTCAGGAGAAACGCGCGGACTTAATACTCCAAACAAAGGATTCTGAAGAGCAAATTCTTCACGTGTTGTGGCCTCAGCCGGTCTGGTAGTATCCTGTTCGATAATATCCAGAAGTGACTGTTCTTTCTTTGATGTATCAGCTGCAGCTTTTACGGCCTGGTCATCAGTAACAGATGTCTTTTCTGTATTGGCCTGGATCTCCTTCAATAGATTATTGGCCTGAGAAAGATAGCCTATAATCTCACCATTTTCATATGTCTCCCAGAATTCCAGGTTTGCAGTACCCTGCAGCAGCTCACGTACTCTCTTGGGATTATTCTGTCCCGGTAATTCGATAAGTATACGTCCCTTGGTTGCCAGTTGTGTAATATTAGGCTGTACAACGCCAAACCTGTCAATCCTGGTTCTGAGGATATTAAAAGCATTGTCAATTGCGGAAGAAACCTCTTCATCCAGGACTTCAAGAACCTCATCGTTGCTGGAGTTGAAATTGATCTTCTCCTTCATCTCAACAGTTCCGAATATTGAAGCCAGTTTTGCATTTGGGTCGGTGGAGGCAAATGCCTGACCAAAAAGTGTAAGGTAATCTGACTGACTCTCTTTTTGCATCTGTTTTGCCTTCTCCAGAGCAGTATTGAATGTCTTATCGGTATTATAATTTGAAAGGGCCCTGAGTATATCCTCAACTGATACTTCCAGTATTACGTTCATCCCGCCTTTAAGGTCAAGACCAAGGTTCAATTCTTTTTTCTGACACTCCTTGAAAGTATTTCCGAGAAAACTCCATTTTTCCTTAGGCAGGGTGGAGATTGAATCAAGATATTCCATCTCCTTAACAAGGTTCCCCTTTGCATATTCTCTGGCTTCCCTCTTAACCATGTAGGTAGCACCGGTAAAAGACAACTGGTAAATTGATACCAGTGCCAGTGCAATAGCCAGAACGATGATTGCTGCTTTATTCTGCATTTGTTTTCTGTTTAGAAATTATTCTGAATTAAATTTTCTGTGTTCTCCGTTATCGAGGCGCAAAGATATTAAAATTTTATAAAAACTATAATTTATTGAGCAGATGATTAAATCACAACAGATGAACATATGATGAGGCTGTCTCATAATTTGAAATCCATTAACCGCAAAGAGAGCTAAGAAAGATGCAAAGCACACAAAGTTCCGATAGCTATCGGAATGACAAACATTGTTTTAACTTTGCGACCTTTACGCCAACTTTGTGAACTCTGTGTTTAAAAAGGACTCATGAGACACTCTCTTCCTTACCGATCACTTTTTTCCAGGAAATAATTTAATCTTCGCTGCCCTCAACATCTGCAGTGGGAAAGGAGTATAACCGGTATGGTATTTACTCTATAAGCTTGTCATAATCAGTATCCAGAGGCTTCCTGTTGATAAAGTCATACAGAGTAAGATTGCGGATATTATAGAAATATGACCAGTAGTTCTGAAGTGCCTGGACATATGCTCTCCTGTTCTGGTCCTTTTTTGTATCAGCATTATTTAATTCGAGAACCGGGATTTTCCCGATAAGGAATCTTTGTTTCGTTACCTCAAACATCTTCATTGCCACAGTATCTGACTTTGCTGCAATGCCTACCTGGGTCGACTGCAGGTTAAACTGTTCGACATCAAGGAAGAGGTTTTGCTGAAAATCTATTATAGCCTGCTGTGATTGTACCTTTGCCAGTTCAAGACTTGATTGTGCCATTCTGTATCTTCCCTGACCAAGTCCCCAGTCAAGTATCGGCATAGTAAAACCTATTCTCACTCTCTGCTGCTGATTGGGGTCAGAGTATGCCATTCCAAAATCAGAATCCCTGTCACGTAAACCGAAAGAGGCAATCAGATTGGCATTAAGCCCCTTTTCAGCCTTAGCCTGGGCAACGTTGCTCTGGGCAGTAAGAAGCGTCAGCTGCTGGTTAATCATTTCAGGATTATTCTGCATTGCCAGGTCAAATACCTCCTGTGTACTTACCTGAAGATCCGGAATATATGTAGGAAGAATCAGTTCAATCCTCACATTTTCATTGAATCCCAGGAATGACCGGAGACGTATCTCACGGTCTCGCAGATTCATCTCAGCCTCTTTCCTGGCTGTTTCTGAATTTAACCAGGATAGCTGCATCTGAAGAAGCTCATCTTCAGCTATTGTTCCAAGGTCGTACCTTCCCTTTGCGATTCTCCACAGCGTGTCAGCATTTGAGTAGTTCATTTCAGCTATCTGCTTGTTGATCTGTGCAGTTGCCAGATTGAAAAAGTTATAGACAGCCTGCTGATGAACAGTTTCAATATTGGAAAGAAAAGTTTTCTTCGCAGCTTCAAACTTAAGAGGTTCTGTTTTCTTTTGCCATTTAAGTGCGTTATATCTGAAGATAGGCTGGTTTAAACCCACACTCAAAGGAGTTGTAATATAGCTTCTGCTTTCGTTCTCGATATCGTTAAAAAGAGTCAGATCTGACTGAAGTGAAATTGTACCACCGGTAGCTCCTATGTTCTGTGAAAGTGCAAGAGACGCAAGATTACTTATTGTATTTGAGGTACGATATTCATACCCGTTTGTGGTTGAATTCCACACTTTGTCGTATGAATTGCTAAAATCAGGTGTAGTGCCCGAAAGAGTAAGTGATGGCCTGTACTGGGCAACAAATGTCCTGTATTGCCAGTAATTTGCCCTGAACCTGTGCTTTGCCATCAGGGCGTTCGGCGACTGCTCTTCTGAAAGTTTGATAACCTCTTCGAATGTCAGTTTTTTTATCTCCTGGGCCTCCGACCGGAGATTTGAAAAAATGAACAGAGCTGCTATAATAATGAATTTAATATATCTCATTTTTAGAAATTTATTCATATCTCAATGATTCAATTGGGTCTTTTTCTGATGCTCTTTTGGCAGGCGAGTAGCCAAATACCACTCCGACTGCGGCTGAAACGCCGAATGCGATAAATACTGAGAAGAAGGAAACGATTGTCATAATTCCGGCAATCTGCTCGATCAGCTTTGCCATAACAACGCCGAAAAATATTCCTATAAATCCACCTGAAACACTTATAAGAACTGCTTCAGAAAGGAACTGAACAACAATATCCATCTTTTTTGCACCGATTGCCATTCTGGTTCCAATCTCTTTTATCCTTTCCATAACCGATGCAAACATGATATTCATTATGCCTATACCCCCTACAATGAGCGAAATGCTGGCAATTGCCCCGAGCACAATATTGAAAATATCCTTTGTTCGCTGTTGCTGCTTAAGAAGAAGCTCGGGAACTGTAATTTCAAAATCCTTAACTCCTGAATGCCTTCTTGTAAGCATCCTGCTAAGGATTTCCGTTGTTGGCTGAAGCTGTTCTGTTTCATTTACCTGGACCACAATCCTGTCGAGCTGGTTATAGTTTGTTTCAGAATCGGATGCGGCATCGGAACTGCTGGAGACAATCCTCGCCATCATTACACCTCCACCGAAAAACTGCACATTCGAGGCCTCTGAAACAAGTTTAGTATTTATAAGAGCACGGTTCTGATATCTTAACAGCATTGTATGAACCGGGATATAGATATTATCATTGTAAACATTTACTCCTTTCTCTTCAAAACCTGTCAGGCTGACATTTGTCTTCTGAAGTACACCAATTACTTTCAGCCAGATGCCGTTAAACTTGATATACTGACCTATGGGATCAAGCTTGCTGAAGAATTTTGCCCTGATGTTGGCTCCTATTATACAGACCTGGATACCATTCTGCTCCTGAAAATCATTAAAGAAAGTCCCTGTAACAAGAGGGAGATTATATAATTCAAAATAATCATTTGAGACTCCAACAAGCTTTGCAGTATATTTAACCCCGTTCATCATTGCAGTAGAGTTAAAGGAAATTTCGGGGCTTATTCTTTTTACTGAAGGGAGTGTCTCCTTTATAGCTTCCACATCAAGCATATTGAGACCTCTCGAAAATTTCTTCTGCTGCTTTTCTCCCTCTTCTGCTGAGGAGGATTTATCAGGAATTACAGGATTTATTAGTATGTTGTTCACACCAACCATCTTCATCTGGTCCATTATTTCCTGTTTTGCTCCTTTACCAATTGCAAGCATTGCAATAACAGCGGCAACACCGAAAATAATACCGAGGGCTGTCAGCACCGATTTAAGCTTGTTTGATACAATCGATTC
Source organism: uncultured Rikenellaceae bacterium (assembly GCA_964387565.1). Lineage (GTDB taxonomy): Bacteria > Bacteroidota > Bacteroidia > Bacteroidales > VadinHA17 > LD21. The sequence goes on from CAYLYN010000061.1 coordinate 13,238, forward strand.
AACAGCTATCTCAATATCATGAAAATATCTTAAGATAAACTTTAGCATTTCATTTCCTTGTTAAGTGCTTAAACATTTGATTGAAATTCGCAGTAAAATCCGGTCATTTATTTATCTGCCTCCACCTGTCTTACAACGTTGGTGCGCCTCACAGAGGTATCTCTTGTACCCGATCGCTGCTGAGCACCCGTCATCCGCATCCTTCTCATCGCGGCGGTATCTCTCTGTCCGCCTGCCTGACCACCTCCCATTCGCTGGAATCGCTGGATCATTTCAGGTGAAGGTGCCTGACCAGGGCTGAAAGAAGTTATCCTCTGATTATTTTCTCTTGCCCGTATTGCTTCTTCTCTTAACCGGTTCTCTTCATCTTTCTTTACACGCTCTTTCTCTTTGATAACAGCAATGAGGTCTTCTCCTGTCAGCTTAAACTTCTCAATATCCGGGGGTGTGCTGAGAAATATCTGGGTTCCTTCTGCCATACCCTGTTCAACAATCACATTATTCTCGTTCGATTCACCGAGAACAACAATCTGCTTATTGCCGTTTTTCATATAAACAAAAGGAATACTGTCAATCCCTGCCTGAACACACTCAAGAGGAATATAAATTACATTATCGATGGTTTTTGTGATAATCTTATTGCTTGTAGTCATTGAAGGCCGGAGGATAGGATCAGATCCGTCAACTTTTATCAGAACTTCAAACACTTTCGCATCTGCATTGGGAAGCTGTTCTCCGATATTTGCCACACTTATTACACTACCTGTGTATGACCTCTCAGGGAAAGCATCAACAGCAATCTCCACTTTCTGCTTTGGCTTGACTTTACTTACGTCTATTTCATTAACATATGTTTTCGACAACATAGATGACATATCAGGAAGTGTTGCAACAACATTATCCCATGGATTTATTGATGAGCCTACCTTTCTTTTATTACCCATCCTGTCGCGCTTATAAATCACCATTCCCGGTGAAGGAGCTGTGATTCTGAAATTTGCAAGAAGATCCTGCAGGTCGCGTACCCTCTGCTGCTGCTCCGCAAGCTGGTTCTTCTGGTTTCTCATTTCAGATTTGGCCTGCTCCACTTTCAGTGAATAGCTTCTTATTGCCTGATCAAGGGAACGGTTTGCTTTGTCGAGCGCAATCTCAGCCTGCCTGATAGTTGTAGGAGGTTCATACTTTGACTGCTGAAGTGTTATCTCAGCCTCTTCCACAGTAAACCTGAGGTTCTTGATATTGTCTCTTAAGTTACTCAGCGTAACAGCAGTATCCAGTATTTTCATCTCAAGGTTTGTCTGGTATGTCGTAAGCCTTTCAAGCTCATCCTTAAGGGTATTGTCAAATGAAGTCCTGTCAAGGCTTGCAATAAAATCACCTTCATTGACTTCCGTACCCTCCGGCACCATGTCCTGAATCTTAATGTCCATTACCCTCACATTCCGGGCACGAGTAAACTCAGGTCCCCTGATATCGGTAGAATTCTCAGCCTGCAATTCACCTGTTGTTGTAACTACAATATCGAACTGTCCTCTTTTTGATTCAGCATAGAGATTTGCAATATCTTTTCTCGAGGTGGCTTTATTGAAAATTATCAGGATAATGATTGCAACAACAATGACAATTCCTGTAATAATAACCGTTCTTTTCATGTGAAATAATAATTATATATACTATTTTAAACCGGGCAAAAGTATTAAAAAGTACTTTTGAGTAACATCTCTTAACAATAATTAACCAACAATTAACTTTGCTGGTTTACCTAAAAGACAGAAACAGCTTTTGATTTATTCCCCCTGTAAAGGAAATAATCAGGTGTTTAAATATTTTTAACAATTTCTATTACCTTATCTGCTAAACCATCGGCCTCGGAAATTGTTCGCCCTTCTGCATAAACTCTCATGACAGGTTCAGTATTTGATTTCCTTACCTGCACCCATCCGGTATCTGTTTCGATCCATAATCCGTCTCTTTCATCTGTACGGTGACCCTTAAAACTTTGTTTTATTGCAGCCAGTATCTTGCTAAAATCAACTGAGGGGTCAAGCACCTGTTTCTTTTTTGACATTATATATTCAGGATATTTCCGTCTCAGTTCGGAGCATTTAATTTTTCCAGCGGCAAGATGTGAAAGGAACAGTGCAATTCCAACAAGAGCATCCCTCCCATAATGAAGAGCCGGATAAATCACCCCGCCATTACCCTCTCCTCCAATAACTGCTTGTCTCATCTTCATCTCTTCAACCACATTTACTTCGCCAACAGCAGCTGAATAATAGAGGCAACCATATTTCTCAGTAATATCCCTGAGGGCTCTTGATGAGGACAAATTGGAAACTGTGCTGCCCGGAGTACTTGCCAGAACATAATCAGAAACTGCCACCAGGGTATATTCCTCCCCAAACATTGATCCATCTTCACTTACTATTGCAAGACGGTCGACATCAGGATCAACAACTATACCGACATCTGCCTTTTCCTTAACAACGAGTTCTGAAATATCCTTAAGGTTCTGAGCCAGAGGTTCCGGATTATGTGCAAAATTCCCATCGGGGGTAGTATTGAGTCCGATAATTTTTTTAACACCAAGCGACTCAAGAAGCTGAGGAACAATTACTCCGCCGACAGAGTTGATACAATCCACTGCTACAGTAAAACCTGCCTCTTTTATTGATCTGGCATTTACCAGTTCCAGACCCAGTATCTGATCAATATGTTTCCTGTTCCAGCTCTCATCAAAAACCAGCTTTCCAAGAGAGTCAACATTACAGAATTCAAAATCATCTTTTGCCGCAATATCAAGGACCTCATTCCCTTCTGAGGCGTTCAAAAACTCGCCAGCCTCAGTTAAAAGCTTCAAAGCATTCCATTCAGCCGGATTATGACTTGCAGTAATTATTATGCCTCCATCTGAACCAGAGCCTGTAACAGCAATCTCAACCGTAGGAGTTGTAGCCAGACCCAGGTCAGTTACATTAATCCCAAGGCTTCGCAGGGAAGCAACAATAATACTGTTTACAATGCTTCCTGATTTCCTGCCATCACGTCCCACAATTACATTCAGAGCTTCTCGTCCATGCCTTCTCTTTAGCCAGATTCCGTAAGCTGATGTGAATTTGACAATATCGGGTGGTGTCAGATTATCACCGGGTTTTCCACCAATTGTTCCCCTTATTCCTGATATAGATTTTACAAGAGCCATAGTTTGTTTTTTTTAGCACACAAAGTTGCAAAAAAATCGCCAGATCGGATTATCCCCAAATAATTGTACCTTTGCACCCTGATAATTAACTGAAATGGAGAAGAAAAAACCTGATGCCGGAAATAAAACACCGATAAGGCTCAACAGGTTTATATCTAACAGTGGCCTTTGTTCGCGCAGGGATGCAGATGAACATATCAGGAACGGCTTTATAACTGTTAACGGTAAAAAGGTTACTGACCTCAGCACAAGGGTATCCTATAATGATGATGTAAGGTTCAAAAACAAAAAGCTTACAGCTGAAAAGAAGGTTTATATCCTGATGAATAAACCAAAAGATTATGTAACAACTGTCGAAGATCCTCATGCTGATAAAACTGTCCTGGACCTGCTGGGTAGCGATTTCAGGGAAAGAGTATATCCTGTAGGCAGACTCGACAAAGCAACCACTGGTGTATTGCTGCTTACAAATGATGGTGAGCTTACAGGAAAACTGACTCATCCCAGATATAAAAGGAGGAAAATATATCATGTATTTCTTGACAGATCCTTGCCTAAGAATGACCTCTTCAGGCTCACTGAAGGTATTGAACTCGATGACGAAATAATTGCTGCAGATGCTGTATCATATGCCGATTCCGAAGACAGGACCCAGATAGGCATTGAACTCCATTCCGGTCAGAACAGGGTGGTAAGAAGGATATTTGAGAAAATGGGATATAAAGTAAAGAAGCTCGACAGAGTCTATTTTGCCGGCCTGACTAAAAAGAACCTGCCAAGAGGAAAATGGAGGTTTCTTTCTGATAAGGAGGTTGGAATGCTTAAAAGAGGAATTTTTTAATACAATGAATCACAAGTCCGGTTTTGTAAATATTCTTGGTAATCCTAATGTCGGCAAATCGACTATTATGAATGCCCTGGTAGGCGAAAAGCTTTCGATAATAACATCAAAGGCACAAACCACACGTCACCGGATTATGGGCATTGTCAATGGTGATGATTTTCAGATTGTCTATTCTGACACCCCGGGAATACTCAAGCCAAAGTATAAGCTGCAGGAAACAATGATGAATTCCGTGAACCTTGCATTGTCTGATGCTGACATGATAGTTTATGTTACCGATGTCACGGAAAAATCAGCACATGAAGGTGAGTACATCCAAAAAATAAAGGAATCGGGAATCCCTGTAATGATTGTGGTAAACAAGATAGATCTCTCAAACCAGGAGGAACTTGAAAAAATTACCGGCATCTGGCATAATCTCTTTCCTCAGTCTCCTGTGATCCCTGTCTCAGGCCTTAGAAATTTCAATCTTGATACTCTCCTTAATGCAATAATTTCAAAATTGCCTGAAGGAGAACCGTACTTCCCCAAAGACCAGCTTACTGATAAGATTGAAAGATTCTTTGCCTCAGAAATCATCCGGGAAAAGATATTGCTTCATTATAAGAAAGAGATCCCATACTCAGTTGAAATAGAGATTGAAAGTTTTACCGAGGAAAAGAATCTTACAAGAATAAGAGCCGTGATATATGTTGCCCGCGACAGCCAGAAAGGTATTATAATAGGGCATAAAGGAGTTATGCTAAAGAGAGTTGGAACTGAAGCAAGGCGGGACATGGAGGATTTCTTCCATAAAAAGGTATTCCTGGAGCTTTATGTAAAAGTATCCAGGGACTGGAGGGATAAACCATCCATGCTGAAGAAATTTGGTTACAGTTAAAATGATATGAGTAAAATAATAGCAATAGTTGGCAGACCCAATGTAGGAAAATCAACACTTTTCAACAGGCTTACCGATTCAAGAGAAGCTATTGTTGATGAAACCAGCGGAGTTACGCGCGACCGAAATTATGGCAGGGCCAACTGGAACGGTATTGAATTCTCAGTTATTGATACAGGCGGGTATGTTCAGAACTCCGATGATATATTCGAAGAGGAGATTAACAAGCAGGTTTTGCTTGCGATTGAAGAATCTGACCTGATTCTTTTTATGGTAGATGTGACAACAGGAATTCATGACCTTGATAATTCAGTTGCCGCGCTCCTCAGAAGATACAATAAAAAGGTAGTGGTCGTAGTAAACAAGGTAGATAATAACGAAAGGTTGCTTGATGCTACTGAGTTTTATAATCTGGGTCTTGGTGACTACTTTCCTCTGAGCTCAATCAACGGCAGCGGGACCGGTGATCTGCTTGATGCAGTTGTTAAAAATCTTCCTGATTCGGAACCTGAGACCATTCCGGAGATCCCAAGAATAGCAATTGTCGGGAGACCGAATGCCGGGAAATCGTCACTTGTAAATTCGCTGCTTGGCGAAGAACGTAATATTGTTACTCCCTTACCAGGCACTACACGCGATTCTATATATACAAGATACAGAAAGTTCAATCATGATTTTCTTCTTGTTGATACTGCCGGTCTTCGAAAAAAGTCAAAGGTGAGCGAGGATATTGAATTCTATTCGGTGATGAGAGCCGTAAGAACAATTGAAAACTCTGATATCTGCCTTTTGCTGCTTGATGCCACAAGAGGCATTGAGGCACAGGATCTGAATATTATCTCCCTTATTCAGAAGAATAACAAAGGGATGATAATCCTGGTAAACAAGTGGGACCTGGTTGAAAAAGAGGCAAATATCACAAAAAAGTATGAACAGGAAATCAGAAACCGGACCGCCCCTTTCACCGATTACCCGATATTATTCATTTCAGCAATAAACAAGCAGAGGATTCATCGTGTACTCGAGCTTATTGAAATTGTAAACACAAACAGGAACAGAAAGATATCAACAGCAGAGCTGAACGAGGTTATGCTGCCAATAGTAAAGAACTATCCTCCGCCATCTTTAAAGGGTAAGTATGTAAAGATTAAATATGTAACCCAGCTCCCGATATATACACCCGCTTTTGCCTTCTTCTGTAACCTGCCTCAATATGTAAAGGAGCCTTATAAGAGGTTTATTGAGAACAGGATGAGAGAACAATTTGATTTTTCCGGTGTTCCTTTAAGGATATTTTTCAGAAAAAAATAATGTCACTGGTCAGTGTAATAGGACGGAAGTCGGAAGTCGGAAGTCGGAAAGAAGTTGGTCTGGTTTAAAGGGGGTTAATACAGGTCTTCGGACTTCGGACTTCGGACTGATTAGTTACAAAATAATTATCTTTGGTGTGATTTTTGTTTAAAAAGGTATAATTGCCTTACTAAGATGAAACGATCAGCAATTGCTCTGATAATTACGGTAATACTTGCTTCATCCACAGGGTGTTTCAAGGTGGAGCAGATATCCCCCATACCCAGTATCGAATTCACTAGCTTCGAAATTTTTGACACACTTGATATTCTCGGTAACGTCTCAAAAGGAGGCAGGCTTCTTTTCAGGTTTGAAGATGGTGATGGCGATATGGGACTGGGAGCTCCTGTCGGGACACAACAGGATACTACAAACCTGCACCTTGAATTATACAGGAAGAAGGATGGATCGATGGAGAAGGTAACAGACAAATTTGATCCTTTACTGCCTTATTCATCTTACAGGATCCCATATATGGAAAGGCTGGGGCAGAATCAGATTTTAAGAGGGACTATATCAGTTACCTTTATCTACCAGACCTATAATACAGACGATACAATCAAATATGACTTTTATATTAAAGACAGGGCTTTAAATATAAGCAACACGGAGGAGACAGCTGAAATAATAGTATCCGAGAATAAGATCTATACCCGTTAGAAATCGTAAGCCTTATACCCTGACGCCAATAAGCAGTATATCATCTACCTGTTCATAATCACCCTTCCAGTCAGCAAAGAATTTAGTTATATACTCCTGTTGCTCATCCATAGTTTTATCAGAAACCTGTTCGATAAGCCGCTTAAGCCTGGCTATTTTCATTTTTTTGCCGTCGATACCCCCAAACTGGTCAGGAAGGCCATCAGAAAATAGGTAAATAGTATCACCTTCGTTCAGATAATACTCCTGGTCGTCAAAGTATTTTTCCATCACTGATTCTCCCCCAACCGAAGATCTGTTGCCTTTTATATAGAAAGGTTCTCCGTCAATAACAATAATTACCGGCCGCATTGCAGAAGCAAACCTGACATGACGTTTCTTAATGCTGAATTCACAAACAACCATATCCATACCGTCATTTGATACTCCAAGCTCAATATTCTGGTTAAGAGTAGTGAAAATCTGCTTATCCAGAAGTGTAAGAATCTGTGAAGGTGTCGATACACGTTGCCTCGAGACTATATCCTGAAGGAGGGTTGAGCCAATCATCGACATAAAGGCTCCGGGAACTCCATGCCCGGTGGAATCGGCGCATACCAGAATAAATGTATCTTCATCAAGCCTGTCAAACCAGTAAAAATCACCGCTGACAATATCCCTCGGCTGAAATATTACAAATGCATCTTTGAAAGCATCCTTGAGCTTTGAGTAATCAGGCAGAATACTTGTCTGAATCCTTTTAGCGTAGTTAATACTATCGGTTATTTCAAGGTTCTGAAGTTCAATCTCTCCCTTTTGCTTCATTACTTCGCTTGTACGTGCATCCAGCTCTGTCTCAAGATATTCCTGAATCCGTTTATGCGATCTCTCCCTGATTTTAATAATCAAAACCAATATACCTGAAAGCAATGTTATCCAGCACAGTATGGACCACCAGGTTCTCCACCATGGCTTTTTGATGAGAATAATAAATGATAAAGGATCTTTCTGGGATGCACCATCCTGATTAACAGAAACTATATTGAATTTATACTTTCCGTCGCCCAGGCTGTATGGAATTTCCCTGGTATTGCTGAACCTGCTCCATGACTCATCAAAATTTTCCACAAAAGTACTGTAATAAACCTTCTCGGGATCACTGAAATTTATCCCGACAAAATTCAGCCTTATATTATACTTCTTATAAGGAAGAGTATATACCGGCTGATAATCATACCTCTTA